>CANQQI010000139.1 GCA_947625945.1 uncultured Oscillospiraceae bacterium | reverse complement strand
CGTTTATCAGCACCGGTGGGCCGTACCGTTTTTCTGGGTATACAGATTGTGCCGCGGCGTGTTCGGCAACGGGCGGAAATATTACCGTGAAGCAAGGGCGGTATATACCTATCGTGATGAATAACGAGCTTCCCGTCCGCCGCGGAAAGGATACAGAAACATGATCAAGACGATCTTCATACTGATCGTCTTTGACGAGGCGACCTTAACGCTGGACCTGAAAACAGAGTCTGCCGTCATGGATTCCATCAACCTCCTGAAAGGGCGGAAAACGTTGGTGATCGCCTCCCACCGGGCGTCCGCCATCGGCCGCTGCAACCGGATCTATCAGGTGGAGGATGGAACGGTCGTCAGAGAACGATAAAATCCCTGACCTTGAAGCCCTTTTCCCCAGCGGGTTTGAAGGAAACAAGGGCGTTTTGCGACGGACCGCTCAGATCACGTTTAAGAACGCGGCCTGTTCTAACCGAGCGCCTATTCGGCATTCCGGAGGCTGTCGAAACCCAAAAACTTGGCAAGGAGATGTACGAAATTTTATTAACTGGTAATATTAAAATTCTGATGCCCGTCATTCTCGACTCAGTCTGGCATCTGAGAGTGAAGGAGAAAGCAAATGAAGAACAGTGATTTTCTTGGATGCCGTTTCGGAAAACTGACCGTGATGGAGGATTCCGGCCAGAGAAATGGCAACAGTGTACTCTGGCAATGTAAGTGTGACTGTGGCGGGGAGATCCTGGCGATGCGGCACCAGCTTGCCAAAGGCGTGATCCAAAGCTGCGGCTGTGTGCCAAGACCCACACAGCAGAAGGTAATCAATCTGACCGGCAGACGGTTTGGCAGGCTGACAGCCCTTTATCATCTCAGTAAAGAAGACGGCGCGAAAAGCAGCTGCTGGCATTGCCGCTGTGACTGCGGCAAGGAACTGGATGTCCGCACAGAGAACCTTTTGCGGGGCCGGACCCAGAGCTGCGGCTGCTGGAACCGGGAACAGAGCGAAAAGATGCACGATCATATGCACTATCAGAACAACACCTGCGTGGAAATGCTCAAAAGGGCATGCTCGACAACAGATAAAAACAAAGCGGGCTTCCGCGGACTGTTCCTCGCGAAAAGCGGAAAATACCGGGTGACGATCACCTTTCAAAAGAAGCACTATACGCTTGGGTACTACAGGAACTTTGACGAGGCGGTGCGGGCCCGGCTCCGCGCGGAGGAAGATCTGCACACAGGCTATATCAGCGCATTCGAGCGGTACAGCGAGAAAGCGACGGCCGACCCGGCCTGGGCGGAGAAGAATCCGTTTTTCTATCAGGTGACGAGGGTAAACGGAGATTTTCAAGTCCATACCAATGGAGAATAACGCGAGAGAAGGATGTTCTTTGCCACAGCCGCAAAGAACATCCTTCTTTTCCATCATAGTCCCTGTTTTCTGTCTTTTGGGATTCTCCCGGATCCTTCCGCAAGCTTCATTGGAGCCACCCGGAGCGATCCGCCTTTTTCTCCCGATTGGGGTTGGTGACAAAGGGCGCTTCCCAGGGCAGGCTGTCGGGAATGTAGTCATACAGCAAATTCAGCATTTTACCCTTTTTTCAACTCCTCGCGGATCATGATCAAAATAATGCCCAGGTGATTCTCCCCTTTTCCGTGCGGTGGTATTCCAGATCGTCCACCGTCAGCCGGAGGTCATCCTCTGCCATTGCCTGGAGCATCGCCAACCGCACGTCCTCGGGAAGGGTCTCCTCCGGCCATTTCGCCCGTCGCATTTTGATCTTCACATAGGTATGGGAGGAAGGGACAAAAATCCCCCTGACCGCGCGGAATGTGTCTACCGCCGCCAGTAAGAGCCGTTGGTGAGCAATGGTAGGCGGATTGAAGGAACCACCCATCACAATGATCCGCTCCGCCATCGTCTAATCTCCTTTCTCAGACACCTGAAGCGTGGCACCATAGAAGTCCGCCCCGCTAAAAATGTGATCTTTCAGCAGGAACAGCTCGTCCGTGCCGCGCTTGCCCTCTATTCGATCTCCGTATCAAAATATCCCAGGGACTGAAACTCCTCCATCCACTTCCGTTCCAGGTTCGCCACATCCTCGGTGACGGTCACCGTGTTGGACTCATCGGTGTACTGCACCCGGGTCAGCTTTTCCCCTTCCCGGAGGAAGAAGAACCGGTAAAACCGTTTTTCATACAGAAAGTCCTCGCTGTCAAAGCACGGAAAGCGCTCCGCCAGATACAGCACCTCCCGGCCATAAATATCCCGGCACCAGGTCCACCTTTCGTCATGCTGGGCATAGAGCTGGCTGATGCTTTGGTAGTGTTTGCCCGCCGCGGTGAATCCCAGGTGCGCGGGATAGGTCCTGGTCGTCTCCTGTGGCTCTCGGGCCTCTCCCGTGGTCCGGCTCACCCACTGTAAACGGCAGGTGGGGTAACGGCAGCCGGGATAACGCACCGGCTCCCCGCCACCGCAGGCACGGATGACCATATCCCCGGTCCAGAGCATTTTCTCCACCGGTACGGCCGCGCCTTCTCCTTCTTTTTTAGACCATTTTTTCATCATATCCGCTCCTTTCAATTTGCAGATCCATTCTACCTCGTCCGCCTCCCACCGCTCCGGTCGGATGCCCTACAGCGTACTCGGGCCGTCCGAGGCCCTTTTTCAACGCGCCGCGGTATCGGCTGCGGCCGGCGTTTCCTCATATTCCTCTGTCGGAGTCCTCCCTGATCTCAAACAGCCGCGCTGCTTCCCTCCAGGACAGGCGGTCGGCATAGTCGGCGGCGCAGTTCTCATACAGCCATTTCAGCCCCATGCGGACGCTGGGCGGGCGGTGATAGGTCCGATGGGCGTCGGTACCCAGCACATCCGCCATCCGGTCCAGCGCCAGACGCTGGGCAAACGTCCGGATGGCCGCGTCCTCCTCGTCATACAGGCTGTACGCATTGATTTGCATCAGGCACCCCATGGCCCGCAGCGCCGTTACCGACGAGCGAAGCCGTTCATACCGCTCCACATGGGCAAGAACCGGCTTCCAGCCGTCTCGGAGCAGTGCCGCCGCGCAAACGAGGGCGTCTTCCTCTGTGACCCAGGGAGAGAACTCTGTCAAGACATAGCTCGTGCCGTTCATGCGGGGGTAGCGTCCCGTTTTCAGCGCCTCCGTTACCGTGCGCATCCGTTCCGGCGCGCAGTACACCTCGCATCCCAGGTACACGGGGAGCAGTCTGGACAGCCCTGCCCGCAACCGGTTGAATTGCTCCACGGTCCACTGGGGATCCCCATCAAAGGCGGCGCTGTGGGGCGTGGCAATAATGGCGGTGATGCCCTGGTCCATGGCGCGAAGGGCCATACTCAGCGCCATTTCCATATCCGCGGCGCCGTCGTCCACCCCCGGGATCAAATGCATATGGATATCGATCATTTTATCTCCGTTTTCGCTCCCTTTGCCCATAGGCGGTACCTCCGTGAAAGCTCCAGGCAGTTTTCCCTGGAGTCTTGGCGCATTCCTCCGGGGCAGCCGTTACCAGGGCCTGGCAGCGGTCTGCCGTCTCTGGGACAGCTTACGTCTATGTTTCCTGTTTCTTATAGTATACAAGATGTATCGCAATTTGACAAGATTTTAAAACGTAGTTTTATTCTAAAGGGGGTACACGTTCATGTCAAGAAAAGGCGAAAACATTTTCAAGCGGAAGGACAGACGCTGGGAGGCCCGGTATATCAAGGGCTATGAGCTGTCCGGAAAAATTCGGTACGGGTTCTGCTACGGCAAAGCCTACAAGGAGGCGAAGGACAAAGCGACACGGTGCAAAGCCGCCTTACTCGTGGGGGCACCCATTCCTGTGGCGAATAACCGCCACAGGTTTGCTTATTTCCGCGAGGAATGGCTGCGGCTTGGGGAACTGTGCGCCCTGCGGTGGGAGAAAGTCTTGCTGCGAAACAAAACGATCCATATGGATGCCACCATGCCGCAGCCGCGGAGCCGTGCACAGCGTGAAAAGACGCGCAATTATATGCGCCGCAAGGACAGCACCTGGGAAAAATGCAGGCTTTTGGTGGCGCAAATTGCATCCCGGCAGCAAAGCGCTATAATAGGATCGTTCAAGAATTGGAGGGTAGCGATAAAACGAATCGATCCGCCGGAGGATTACCGGACACTGACAAGGGTCGCTGTGAGCGCTTTTGTCGAATCCTGACCAATTTTACAATTTTGTGCTTTTGCGCTTGCATTTTTGAAAACAGAGGTATATAATGTGGGCTGAATCTGAGAAAGGAAGATGACCCTGTTTGTTTGCCCTGATCTTTGCCGCGTGGCTGATTTTGAACGGGAGAATCACACTGGAAATTTGTGTGCTTGGCCTGGTTCTGTCAGCCGCGCTTTTTTGGTTTCTGTGCCGCTTTTTGGACTACAGTCTGGAAAAGGAGCTGCGGTTCTGGCGGCTGTCGCCTCTATTGGCCCGGTATCTGGGGGTGCTGATCCGGGAGATCGTGAAGGCCAATCTGGAGGTGCTGGGGTTGGTCCTGTCCCCGGAGCTGGAGCCGGAGCCGGCGCTGGTCTATTTCACCACGGACCTGACCTCCGATCTGGCCAAAGCGATGCTGGCCAATTCCATCACCCTGACCCCGGGCACCATCACCGTGTCCATGGAGGGCAGCCGCTTCTGCGTCCACTGCCTGGACCGGCAATTCGGGGAGGGCCTGGAAAACTCAGCATTCGTCCAGCTCCTGCGGGAGATGGAGGCCCTGGATCGCAAATCAGATCGAAAGGAGGCGGCGCAGGGATGATGGAACAGGCTTTTGGGGTCCTGTTGATCGGTATGATGGTGGCGCTGGGGATTCTCATCATCGTCAGCATCATCCGCTCGGTGCTGGGGCCGGGGATCTCCGACCGAATCATCGCGGTGAACATGATCGGCACCATCGTCATTATGCTGATCGCCCTGCTGTCTGTCTACCTGGATGAGAGCTACCTGGTGGACATCTGCCTGATCTACGCCATGATCAGCTTTCTGGCGGTGGTGGTGCTCTGCAAGGTCTACACCGGGGTGTATCTCCAGAAAAAGCGGATGAAGGCCGATCTCCAGGCGGTAGAGGACAATCTGAAGCATCAGGAGGAGCCGGCGGGTCCCGAGGAAAAGGAGACGAATTGATATGGAATGGGTACGGT
>CANQQI010000138.1 GCA_947625945.1 uncultured Oscillospiraceae bacterium | reverse complement strand
CCCAAAACCAACGTGATCCGCCTTTCGGAGGGGGTCTACGACAACACCTCCACCGCCGCCATCGGGGTGGCCAGCCACGAGGCCGGCCATGCGGTGCAGTACGCCGTGGGCTACGCCCCCATCAAGCTCCGGGCCGCCATCATTCCCATCACCAATATCGGCTCCCGGTTGGCCATGCCCCTGATCCTCATCGGGCTGCTGCTGGGGTTCCTGGGAAATGTGTCCTACCTGTTCGTGGATGTGGGCATCGCCTGCTTTGCCCTGTCACTGGTGTTTCAGTTGGTGACTCTGCCGGTGGAGTTCAACGCCAGCCGCCGGGCCCTGGTCACCATCGATCAAGCGGGCCTGCTCACCGAGGAGGAGCAGCAGGGCGCGAAAAAGACCCTCCGGGCCGCCGCCATGACCTATGTGGCCGCCACCGCCGTCTCCTTCGCCCAGCTGCTGCGGCTGCTCGTCCTCTTCGGCGGGAGAAGAAGAAATGATTAAATCGCGGAAAAAACCGCAAAAAGCCCTTGACAATTCAAGGGCTTTTTGCTATACTTAGGAAGTTGCCAGAGACAGCAGGTGGCTATTGCCGTAAATCCTGCCGAGGTGCGTAAAAAGAATGTTTTTTGCGTGTCTTTCTGTCTTTTGGCGGGAAGACATTTTTTATGGAGGTGAAAATGCAATGCCCAACGCAAAGGTTCTGGAGAGCAAGAAGGCCGTTGTCGAGACCCTGACCGGGAAGATGAAGGAATCGACCTCCGTGGTGTTCGTGGACTACAAGGGAATCACCGTGGCCCAGGATACCGCTCTGCGGCAGCAGTTCCGGGAGGCCGGGGTGGAATACGCCATCGTGAAGAATACCCTGACCCGGTTCGCCGCCCGCAACGCCGGTTATGACTTTGACGAGGTCCTCAACGGTACCACCGCTATGGCCTGCACCACCGGCGACCCCATTGCCCCCGCCCGCATCGTGTGCGAGTTTGCCCGGAAGAACAAGAACATCCTGACCATCAAAGGCGGCGTGGTAGAGGGCTCCGTCCTCACCGCGGATCAGCTCAATGGCTTCGGCGAGCTGCCCAGTAAGAACGCTCTGGTGGCCCAGGTGCTCGGCACCTTCCTGGCGCCCATTTCCAGCCTGGCCTTTGTCCTGGATCAGATCCGGGAGCAGAAGGAAGGCCCCAAGACCGAGGAACCCGCCCCCGAGGCGTAACGGTCAAACCCAACCCACTTTTCAAAATAATCTAATTTTAGGAGGAACAATACCATGGCTAGTGAAAAGATCACTGCGCTCGTAGAAGAAGTCAAGGGCCTGACCGTTCTGGAGCTGTCCGAGCTGGTCCATACCCTGGAGGAAGTTTTCGGCGTTTCCGCCGCTGCCGCCGCCGTTGCCGGTCCCGCTGTGGCCGCCGCTCCCGTGGAAGAGGAGAAGACGGAGTTCGACGTCATCCTGAAGTCCCCCGGCGCCTCCAAGCTGGGCGTTATCAAGGTCGTCCGCGCCGTTACCGGCCTGGGCCTGAAGGACGCCAAGGAGCTGGTTGACAACTGCCCCAAGACCCTGAAGGAAGGCATTTCCAAGGAAGACGCCGAGAAGCTGGTCAACGACCTGAAGGAAGCCGGCGCCGAGGCCGAGATGAAGTAATTTTCCCATTCTTTGGTGGCCCCGCCTTTCGCGGGGCCACCGTGCGTTCTAAGGAGGTAGCCCCTTGGATTTCCTGTCAGATTTTATCAATCTGGAGGGCCTGAACATCGAGCTGTTCCTGGAGGCGTCCCTGATCGCCGTGCTGGGCAGCTTCCTGCTGGGCCTGGTAGGCCGGGTGATCTTCGGCAAACGCTCTGGATTGAACCACGCCGTGTCTGCCGCCGTGGGTATTTTATTCATCTACGCCGCCAGTGTGGCGCTGTACTCCGCCGGGGCGGAATTTCGGGCCATTCTCTCCCCCCTGCCCTTTGTGGAATTTCAGGGGGACAACCTGGTGATTTTCTCCTTCGCGGGCGCGGACTTTCCCGCCATCTGCTCCAACATTCTGAGCATGATCATTCTGGCGTTCCTCATCAACCTGGTGGACACCTGGCTCCCTGACGGCAAGGGCCTGTTCAGCTGGCTCTTCTTCCGGTGCCTCACTGTGGCGGTGGGGATGCTGCTCCACCTGGCGGCCATCGCGATACTCTACTACTTTGTCCCGGAAGGGATCTGGACCTACGCCCCGGCGGTGCTGCTGGGGATCCTGGTGGTGACCCTGGCGGTAGGCGCGCTGAAGCTGCTGGTGGGGGTCGCCATTGCCAGCGTCAACCCCATCATCGGGGCACTTTACACCTTCTTCTTCGCCACCCTGGTGGGCAAGGAGCTGTCCAAGGCTATTTTGACCACGGGCATTCTCTGCGCCCTGGTGTACGCCCTCAATTCCATCGGCGTCACCGTGATCTCCATCGCCAGCGCCGCGCTGATCGCCTACCTGCCCCTGCTCATCATTCTGGCCATCGTGTGGTATCTGGTCCATCAGGTGCTGTAGCCCGGGTCGCCCAGGCCGTTTTCCGTGGGATTTATGATGGATCGTTTTGGGCAGATCAGACAACATCCAGCCGGTACGCACATACGTACCGGCTGGAAAATTATTCTTACGGCGCAGGGCCCTGTTCCCAGCTAAATCCCCAGCTGGGCGATGGCGTAGCTGATCCAGTCCGCCCACATCCGGTAGTATTTGCCGGTGGGGTGGCAGCCGTCGCCGGAGATGGAGGTATACAGATATCCATCCGGGTCGGAGAACAGGGTGTTGGGATCGATGTAGTAAACGCCATTTCCCGTCATGGATTTGATCACTTCATTAAACTTGCTGAGATTCTCCGGATAGAAATAGCTTCGGTCCCCGGCATAGTTCCGAGTCACCCCCAGGATGCCTTGGAGAATAATGGTCGCGCCGGGCTGCAGTGTCTTTACCGTTTGCAGCAGCTCTCCATAGGCGCTGCGGAAGCTGGACAGCGGATAACCGCACTCGTTAATACCCAGACTGATAATGATTTTCCCGTAACGGCGATGGGAGAGCAGCGTCTCCAGGCTCTGGGCCTCGAAGCCCTGATCGGCGCATTGGATCCCCGCCATGACCTGAAACACCGACATCCCCACGTTGCAGAAATACTCCGCCCCGCCGGTGCGGGCATAGTCTCGGAAGCCCACAACCCGGGAGTCGCCGACAAACAGCACGTCGTCGAACCAGGCGTCTCCCTTGCCGTTGGCGGCAAAGTCGATCTGCGGTTCAATGAACCGCCAGGTCTCCCCGGTGACGGGCGGCTGAGTCGGCGCGGAGGAGGGCGGCGTGGTAGGCGCAGCGGTAGCCTCGGTCGTCGGTTCCGTAATGGGCGCCGCAGTGGGTTCCGTGGTAGGCTCCGCGGTCGGTTCCGTAGTAGGCGCCGCGGTCGGTTCCGTAGTAGGCGCCGCGGTGGATTCCGTAGTAGCCTGGGTGGTAGCCTCCGTGGTCGCCTCGGAGGTCTCCTCGGTCGTGGGAGCCGCGGTGGACTCGGCAGGCGGCGGGTCCGTAGTGTTCATGGCAAGCCGGACGGAATACCGCAGCCCCTCATCCGCCAGCATCCGGAAGGGCAGCGCCACCGCCAGGTCCTCCTGTCCCAGTCCCAGAGGCAGCAGCACGATAAATTTCAGATAGATCCCGATCCCGGTCACAAGAATCAGGGTGATGACAATGGCGCACAGCAGCGCCAGATACCGATTCTTCATTCTCTCGCCTCAAAACTGAAAATACTGGAAGGGATCCTGGGCCGAGGTGGCCAGAAAATACACCACCACCCAAAACAGAACGAACAGCGCCGCCTCCCCCACCCAGCTCCGGCGGAGGAGCTGCCACATCTTCCGGGGCAGCGGCGTCGCCAGCAGACATCCGGCAAGCAACAGCCAGCCGTACCGGATCAGCAGCGGCAGCGCGTCCCCGGGGTTCAGAGCGGTCCCCAAGCCGAACAGTTTTCCCAGGAAGACGGTCATCTCTCCCAGGTCTCCAATGGCAAAGGGAACCCAGCTGAGCAGGATCGCCCCAATCGTATAGATATGGCAAAGCACCCGGCTTTTTTCCAGGAATTTTCCCAGCCAGAGCCGCTCATTCATTATCAGCAGGCACAAAAAGGCCGCCCAGATCAAATAGTTCCCCCCTACCCCGTGCCAAAAGCCGGTGGCGGCCCAGACAATCGCCAGGTTCAGCAAGGTTCGGGCGGTCCCCTTCCGGTTGCCGCCTAGGGGAATGTACAGGTACTCCCGGAACCACTGGTTCAGGGTGATGTGCCACCGCCGGTAAAATTCCGACACGGATTTGGCCCGGTAGGGCTCCCGGAAATTCCGAGGCAGGTGGAAGCCCAGCATCCGGCCCAAGCCCATGGCCATCAGACTGTAGCCCCAGAAATCCAGGTACAGCCGCAGAGCAAAGGCCAACAGGGCCAGCCAAGCAAAGCCGGGGGAAATGCTGTCATAGCCCACGGTCCGGGCCTGGGCCCACAGGCTTCCCAGCCGGTCCCCCAAGATCACCTTCATCGACAGGCCCAGGATCAGCTCGCCCAGTCCCCGGTGGATTTCCTCCAAGCTCCGGCGGGGCCGGTCCATCTGATACTGGAGGCTGGCGGGATTGGCGATGGGGCCGGAGAGCAGCTTGGGAAACATCACCACGCCGACGGTGTAACTCCCCAGATCGCTTTCCGCCCGAAGGCGGCCCCGGTACACATCGATGAGATAGGCGCTCACTCCAAACAGGTAGAAGCTCATCCCCGGCGGCAGCCAGGCGCCTCCCTGAAAGACCTTGCAGAAAGCCAGGGCGGCAAACAGAGCGCCCAGCGTCAGGCCCAGGAGCCACCCCCTTCCGGGCTTTTCCAGCAGCCGGCCCAAAAACCAGGTCGCCAGAGTGACCAGGAGCAGCACGCCCATCCATACCAGGCCCAGCCAGGGGGTCGATTGGCCCGCGGAGAAGCCATAAAACAGCAGGCTTCCAAAAATCAGCAGATACTTTCGCCAAACGGCGGGAAAAATATAGTAAATTGCCAAGAAAAGCGGCAAAAAAAGACATAAAAATTCAATACTGTTGAACTGCATTCCCTCTCCGCCTATCTCTATCTCCCACGGGGCCATGGTCTGGCAGCCCGATAATTTACATAACAACTTTACAGTAATTATTATACGGGCCAATTTCT
>CANQQI010000137.1 GCA_947625945.1 uncultured Oscillospiraceae bacterium | reverse complement strand
ATCATATCGAAGAAGTCCTTCGCGCGAATTTCCTCAACCTGCGCCGGGGTCAACGTTTTCGGTTTTCGTTTTAGCATACGCATCCTTCTTTCTTCCTCTTTTCATAAAAAATCAGCCGTTTCGCGATACTGCAAAACGGCTGATTTTTGGTTGGTTGTTACATTTTGAGATTCAGGCTCTGTTCTTCATCTTCCGACTTATCCTCGGGCGTTTCCGAAGATTCCTGAATGACGCCCAATGCCTGGGATAGCTTTTGCTCCAGCATCCCATACACGGACTTTGCCTTTTCGTATTTCTTTTCTGAAAAGGAGACGAACGGATCGTACCGGCTGGTACTCTCCCATAAAGTCAAAGCCTCCGCAATATCTTCAAGTTCTTCGGGAAGCTCGATTTTCAGCCTTTGGCACTGGTCTGTCAATTTCAGAATGCTGTGGGTAAACGCGGGCGTCTCGCCATATAGCAGGATCAGCCCTTTCAGCGCCTTCTCCACCGCCTGCTGGATATGATAGGTGGCAGCTGTTACGGCATATTCGTCAGGGAAGTCTTCTTCCATCTTGCGGCAAACCTTAAAGTCCCGGCGGGCCAATATTTGAAAATCACGTGCCCCTGGCATAGACGGTCACCCCTTTCTTCTGAATTTCCTGATTCAGCAATTCATCACGGATGCTCTCGTAATGGAGAATATCGATGTCCGAGTCCACGGCAAGATGGAACCGGCGCGTCACCTTCAAAAAGGCTTCCTCGCTCATCCCAGGAGCGGAGACCGCCAGATCAATATCGCTGGTCGTACCGCAGTTCCTGGTGACGGCGCTCCCAAACAGGATCAGACGGTCGATCCGCTCATCCGCCGACGCGATCTCAATGGCTTTCTGAACGTCCCGCTGCTTTGACGGGAACACATACTTCAGCGTTTCGCTGCCTCGCGCGACAACCGGAAATATCAGCATGATCCTTCGCCTGCCTTCCCTGCTGAGATTTTCCTGGATAGTGTTTTTATTATACCCTATTGGGCATTCCCTTGTCAATTCCAAAGCGCCGCCATGAGGGCCGTTTTTGCCGGAGCTGGGATTGAAAGAAACCAGCTAATCTTCCCCCTGTTCCTCATCGCTTGCCTTATAGAACTGTTCGCCGTCCACGTCTGGCATCTGCTCGCCGTTCATGCTGGCCCCAAAATAAATAGCAAGGAAGCGTTTGATGTCCGGCTTTCGCATTCTTTGCACCTCAAAGCCTTGCTCCGAAATAATTTTCTCAATCCGGTTGGCCGCGTCGAATACCTGTTTTTCCTTCTGCCCTTTGAGTCGGGCGATGAACAGGAATTGTCTTGCCGTCGCCATCTCGGTTTGCAGCTCGTCCAGCATGGCCGCGTCCTGTTTGAGCAGTTTGCGGATAAGCTCGTTTCTCTCCTCCGACAGCCGCGTTTTCAAATAGGCTTTGATCGCGTCGTAGCACTCGGCGGAATCCAGGCAGGCGATCTCAATGTCCGGCAGGGAGGACAGCACCATCATCAGGTGGCGGATTTTAATTTCGATATTCGTATGGGATAGGACAGAAATATTGGTGGGCGCGACCGTGTAAAAGAGCAATTTGCCCCTGCTGGTCAAAAGCCCGTATTTGGTGAAGCGCTTCACGCCGATCATCTCCTGCACGGACTGTCCTCTTCCCTTTTTCCGCTTGTTCAATGTGTTCACCTCCACTCATAATACTGTTGGGTGCTGATGAAGTACCGCACGGCGTATCTACCTGAACAGGATAGGGATCTCCGTTCGGCAGGAAGCCTTCAGCGGGCTTCAGTTCTACGATCTGCCAGTTCCCGAAGGGGACGTTTTCAAAGGTGAACCCACCGTCCTCGCCGGATTCGGTGATCAGAATGGCGGTATAGCTGCCGGATTCTCGGACGCGGTCAAGCATTTCCTTCGCCTGGTCGTCAAGCCCCGCGCGGCGCAAGGTTTGAGCGGCAATGCCCATCAGATTGAAAATGTTGTTTGTCCGAGAAAGTTCGGCGCGGTTTCCTCGGTGAAGGCAATAGATCCCTTTTCCCCAAAATCAATGGGCGTGTCCGTAATGACGGAGCCTCCACAGTTGGCGTTTCCACGCGGCTCTATGGCGGCAAAACCATCCCCATCATCCGCCCGGCGCAGATAATAGCAGGATAGCCCCTCCGGGATATCCTCCGCGGTCATTCTTCCTTTGGAAAACAGCGCGGGCTTGCCAAACAGTTCGATCAGCTCATATTCTTCCATTTCCATATTGATATACTTCGTTCCGGCCGCGTTGAGCGTGAGACTCAAATCGCTGGCGTCATAGTCCCATACGGACAGCGCGAACTCGGTTGACTGTACATCCCCCTCCGGATAGTATTCCTCAACCCGTTCTCCGCCTTGATAGATATGCCGTCCGCAATTGACGCCGATATCCTCATCCGCCCACTCATGTTCAAAAGTGATTCGCGGATACATCCGCGCCAGCTTTTCCAAAATGGGGCGCGGGGCAGACCACGCGGTTTGAAAACGCAGTTCGTTGCTTTGTCCTTCCCCCGCGTTTTCGCTCATACCATACGCGTTCCACTTCGTGCCCCAATGGGCGACGCTCCATTCATACCATGTGGGAGCGCCGTATTCACGGATGTTTTCATATGCCTGTTTTCCAAGCTCCCATTCTTCCGGGGTGATGGTTGGCTTTTGATCCAGATACTCCTTTTCGCTTTCCGCTTCCGATTTCAGGAAGTCCCGGTAGGCGTTCAGCCCCCGGTCGGTCTTGCTGCCGCATTCAATATGAAGGGACGGCGGCATGGGAATGATTTTTTCAAAGTCCACGCTTCCGAGGCCATATTGGTCGCTTTTGACCGCCTCCAGAATTTCTTGTACCATTTTTTCATCGCCCCGCAGTCGGACGATGTTCTGTACATGGTTCGGCATAATAGCTTTGCTCCTTTTCCTTTTAATTTTTTATTGCCTTGTGGACAGCGCCAGCGCGATCCCGCGCAGGACATAGTTCACGCAGGGGATCGCCACGCTGTTGCCCAGCGCCTTATACCGCGCGGAATCCGAGGCGGAGGGGACGTCCGTCCAGCCGTCTGGAAAGCCTTGCAGCCGCTCGCATTCCAGCGGGGTCAGCCGGCGAATGAGACGGCGGTTGTCCATGCCGGATTCTGTCACTAGGTTTTCACTTCCGCCGCCGTGATCTCCGCCCTGCGCGCGGAGGGTTGAACAGCCCGGTGTAAAATTGGCGAACTGGCTTTGTCCGAAAACCTCCGCGTCGCAGACCAAATCCGTCGCGTCTTTACATTGCCTGGCGCTTTGGGTACCCGCGACAGAATCATCTTTGAACGCGTCTATCCTTTGGCGGCTGAATATGGCATGGTGGTCGGTGGCTGTAAGGGTGTAGGCGATATCCTCTTGATAGCCTGATCCGTTGCCACCGTTTCGGGGTTGGCGGTCGATGGTATTGCCGGCGATGCAAAGAACGGAATCCTGATCCACCAGCGGGGCGTTATTACCGCCAGTGCCGTATCGCGCGGACATGGTCGGAACCACCTCACGCGGGCCGGTGTAGCGGGCGTCGATGCCGTGATTCTCATAGACCAGGGGCTGATGCCCGTGTTCCTGCGCGCGAAGCGTTCCGGATACATCGATGCTGCAATCCATAACATTACCACCTTGGTCGTTGAGGCACAAGACGCTCGGAACCATATTTGTTCCGCTTTCGGCGGCTTTCAGCGTAGGCGCGATTTCTTCCGAATAGCCGACCCCACCGGCGGACGGAGCGGCTCCCGCGTGGAACCCGGCAGCGATGAATGTCTGCTGCTTCACGCTGGGGTGGGCGCACAAAGCGCCTGCCACATCATGCAGATCTCGGACCTCATCCCGCTGGTTCGCCGCGAACGCGGTGGGCTTTTCTCGCGCGCTGCCCTCCGGCAAAATAAGCCCCGCCTGTATTTCCAGCGCCCGTTTGAGCTTTTTGGGCAACTCCTTGCCTCGCTCATCCGCCCGGCGCAGGATTCCCAGACAGGCTTTCTTGGTCAAATAGTATCTGCCCGGCACGGTTTCCTGCAAAGTCCGCGACAAGGAAGATTCTTTTTCTTCTCTGGGCGACACCCCAGTATTGAGCGTCAAGGCATCGCCACGCCAGGGAGAACGTGTCTCCCAATACGATTCGCCCAGCAGATTCCCAGCGCCCGGTGTCAGGTCGAGGAATTGATACGGAAGGTATCGCAATTCGGGCGGTTTCTTCCAGGACGATCCGGAAGTCTTCGCCTTTTGGCTCTCCGCTGGAAAAAGCTCCGGGGACATTTTCCCACACCATGAATCGAGGTCTAACAGCGTAAGCTGTCCGTCCGCGCTGTTCATCCGCGTCTCTCATCTCCTTTACAAGGCGTATTTGCTCCAAAAAAAGACCGGAGCGTTCTCCGGCAAGTCCAGCTCTCCGGCCAGCACAACTCAGGTCTTGACACGGGCTGCCTCCGCAGACGATGTCCACCGGTGGCAGCTTCGCTCCGTTTAGCTTTGTGATGTCGCCCACAGGAACCATATCGGGGAATCGCAGCCGTGTCACCTCCATGGGGAAGGCTTCGATCTCGCTTGCCCACACGGGGACGATCCCATTGCGCGCCGCCGCCAGAGGGAAGCCGCCGATCCCGTCGAAAAGGCTGCCCATCGTAAGCGGCTCCATTCCTCCACCACCCTACATCCGCATAACGGGGCCCATGTCTTCGTCCTCGGTTTCTTCTTCGTCCTCCGATTCCGTATCGTCTTCCTCGATTTCCTCGTCCTCGTCGGACACGCCCTCACAGTCGCCCACAGCGGCGTTTTCCTCCTGCCAGGCGGGTACTTCCTCGTCCTGCCTGTCAGCGCCCTCAAACGCCTCGCTGTGGGCTTCACGCTCGGTCAGATCCCGCTCGATCTCCCGTTCAATTAGGCCGACCACAAATTCCTTCTGCGACATTCCGTTCCGGTGGAGATAGTCCTTGATCTTCTGAAACAGATCCTCCGGCACCTGAAACGCCAGGGTTCTCATTTTTTCCATGTTCTGTCCTTCCTTCTGATTCATTTTCGGATGAAGCTCGTCATCCAGAGCAAGGGTGACGAATTCCGCCATCGTCATCCCGTGGTCCTTCAGGTACTGACTGACCTCGGCGTGGAGGCCGGCGTCGATTCGTACCGTGATTCCTTT
>CANQQI010000136.1 GCA_947625945.1 uncultured Oscillospiraceae bacterium | reverse complement strand
GTCCTGGAGGAGGACCCGGAGAATATCCTCCGGAAGGACCGGCTCCGGCCCGGCAAAATGCTGCTCATCGACACGGCGGCGGGCCGGATCGTGGAGGACGAGGAGCTGAAAAACCGCTACGCCCTGTCGAAGCCCTACGGCGAATGGCTGGACAGCAATCTGGTGCGGCTCTCCACGTTAAAGATCCCCAACCGGAGGCCGGAGGAGCCTGCCGGGGAGGACCTGGCCCGGCTCCAACGGGCCTTCGGCTACACCTACGAGGACTACCGGGGCTGCATCCGGGACCTGGCCTTGAACGCTGCGGAGGGCACCGCCTCCATGGGGGTGGATACGCCCTTGGCGGCCCTGGACCGGGAAAACCGGCCCCTATTCGACTACTTTAAGCAGCTCTTCGCCCAGGTGACCAATCCCCCCATCGACGCCATCCGGGAGGCCATCGTCACGGACACGGCGGTGTACGCCGGCCGGGACGGCAACCTGCTGACCGAGGCCCCGGAGAACTGCCATGTTCTGGAAATTGAAAACCCCATCCTGACCAACACGGACCTGCTGAAAATCAAGGCCATGAACATCCCCGGCTTTCGGGTGGAGACGGTGCCCATCCTCTACTATAAGAGCACCCCTCTGGTCCGGGCGCTGGACCACCTGTGCGTAGAGGTGGATAAGGCCTACCGGGCGGGAGCCACCTTCCTGATCCTCTCCGACCGGGGGGTGGACGAGAACCATGTGGCCATCCCCTCGCTGCTGGCGGTGTCCGCCGTCCATCAGCACCTGGTTCGGACCAAGAAGCGCCAGGCCCTGGCCATCATCCTGGAATCCGGGGAGCCGAGGGATGTCCATCACTTTGCCGCCCTCCTGGGCTACGGCGCCTCGGCGGTGAACCCCTACCTGGCCCTTTCCACCATCCGGGAGATGGTGGAAAGCGGGATGCTGGACAAAGATTACTACGCCGCCGTCCACGATTACTGCCAGGGCGTGGTGGCGGGCATCGTGAAGATTGCCTCCAAAATGGGCATCTCCACCGTCAATTCCTACCGGGGCGCCCAAATCTTTGAAGCGGTGGGCATCTGCTCCTCCGTCATTGACAAATACTTTGCCGGCACCGTTAGCCGGGTGGGGGGCATTACCCTGGAGGACATTGCCCACGACGTGGATCAGCGCCACTCCCGGGCATTTGACCCCCTGGGCCTGGATACGGACCTGACCCTGGATTCCCAGGGCGCCCACCAGCGCCGGAGCCAGGGGGAGGAACACCGGTACAGCCCCGCCGTCATCCATCTGCTTCAGCAGTCCACCCGCCGAGGAGACTTCGAGATGTTCAAGCAGTACACCGCCCTGGTGGACCGGGAGCGGACCGGATATCTGCGCAGCGAGATGGAATTTAACTTCCCGGACCAGGGGGTGCCCCTGGAGGAGGTGGAGAGCGCGGAGGAGATCGTCCGCCGGTTCAAGACCGGGGCCATGAGCTACGGCTCCATCTCCCAGGAGGCCCACGAGACCCTGGCCATTGCCATGAACCGCCTCCACGGCCGGTCCAACACCGGCGAGGGCGGCGAAAGCCCGGAGCGGCTGGGAGACCCCCTCCGCTGCTCCAAGATCAAACAGGTGGCCTCCGGCCGGTTCGGCGTCACCTCTGAATACCTGGTCAGCGCCGAGGAGATTCAAATCAAAATGGCCCAGGGCGCCAAGCCCGGGGAGGGGGGGCACCTGCCGGGAGCCAAGGTCTATCCCTGGATCGCCCGGACCCGGTACTCCACCCCCGGTGTCAGCCTGATCTCCCCGCCGCCCCACCACGATATCTACTCCATCGAGGACCTGGCCCAGCTGATCTACGATCTGAAAAACGCCAACACCCGGGCCCGAATCTCCGTCAAGCTGGTCAGCGAGGCGGGGGTGGGCACCGTGGCCGCCGGCGTTGCCAAGGCCGGGGCCCAGGTGATCCTGATCTCCGGCTATGACGGCGGCACCGGCGCGGCCCCCAAGAGTTCCATCCACAATGCCGGCCTGCCCTGGGAGCTGGGACTGGCGGAGACCCATCAGACCCTGCTCCGCAACGGCCTGCGCAACCGGGTGCGGCTGGAGACCGACGGCAAGCTCATGTCCGGCCGGGACGTGGCCATCGCCGCATTGCTGGGGGCGGAGGAATTTGGCTTTGCCACCGCCCCCCTGGTGACCATGGGCTGCGTGATGATGCGCCAGTGCAACCGGGACACCTGCCCCGTGGGCATCGCCACCCAGAATCCGGAGCTTCGGAAGCGCTTTTCCGGGAAGCCGGAATATGTGGAGAATTTCATGCTCTTTATCGCCCGGGAGCTGCGGGAGTACATGGCCCGGCTGGGCCTTCGCACCGTGGACGAAATGGTGGGCCGGGCCGACCTGCTCCGGCAGCGGGAAAACTGCCCCCTGGATCTAAGCGCCATCCTCTGCGACGGCTTTGCCCATGCGCCTCGGGGCAAATTCGACCCCCAGGCCGTCTATGACTTCGGTTTGGAAAAGACCAAGGACTGCGCCCTGCTCCTGTCGGCTCTGGGGCCAAAGCTGGAGGCCGGGGAGCCGGGAGAACTGGAAGTGGCGGTGAAGAACACGGACCGGGCCTTCGCCACCTGCTTCGGCTCGGAGATTACCCGCCGATTCGGCGCCCGCCTGGCGCCGGACACCTATGTGCTGCGCTGCACTGGCTCGGGGGGCCAGAGCTTCGGGGCCTTTATTCCCAAGGGGCTCACCGTCCGCCTGGAGGGGGACGCCAACGACTACTTCGGCAAGGGCCTTTCCGGCGGCAAGCTGGCGGTCCGTCCCCCCAAAGCGGCTCGGTTCCCCGCCGGGGAGAACATCATCATCGGCAATGTGGCGCTCTACGGCGCCACCTCGGGGGAGGCCTACATCTCCGGCGTGGCGGGGGAGCGGTTCTGCGTCCGCAATTCCGGCGCCACGGCGGTGGTGGAGGGCGTGGGGGACCACGGCTGCGAGTATATGACCGGCGGCTTTGTGGCGGTGCTGGGCAAGACCGGCAGCAACTTCGCCGCGGGCATGTCCGGTGGCATCGCCTACGTTCTGGACGAGGAAAACCGGCTCTACCGGAACCTCAACAAGGATATGGTACTCATCGAAAAGCTGGAGGAAGAAGACGTCCGGCAGCTGCGGCAGATGCTGGAAAACCACCTCCGGGAGACCGGTTCGGAGAAGGCGGCGGCGATCCTGTCGGACTTTTCGGGCTTCGTCCCCAAATTCAAGAAGATCATCCCGACGGAATACAAGCGCCGCCTGGCGGCGGGATAGGAGGAACGAGCATGGGAAAACCCACGGGTTTTTTGGAATACGCCCGGGAGGTGGGCCCCGCCGTCCCGCCCCTGGAGCGAATCGGTAATTTTCAGGAGTTCCATGCCCCCCTGCCCCTGACGCGGCAGCAGCGCCAGGCGGCCCGGTGCATGGACTGCGGCGTGCCCTTCTGCCAGGCCGGGGAGCTGATCGGCGGCATGGTGTCCGGCTGCCCGCTGCACAACCTGTGTCCGGAGTGGAACGACCTGGTGTATCTGGGCAACTGGAAGAAGGCCTATGAACGGCTGGCCAAGACCCACAGCTTCCCGGAGTTCACCTGCCGGGTGTGCCCGGCCCTGTGCGAGGCGGCCTGCACCTGCGGCCTGAACGGCGAGCCGGTGTCCACCCGGGAAAACGAGCGGGCCATCATCGAGACCGCCTTCCAAAACGGCTGGGTGGTCCCCCAGCCTCCGGCGCTGCGCACCGGGAAGCGGGTGGCGGTGATCGGCTCCGGTCCGTCGGGCCTGGCGGCGGCCATGGCTTTGAACCGCCGGGGCCATACGGTGACGGTGTTCGAGCGCCATGACCGAATCGGGGGCCTGCTGCGCTACGGCATCCCCAACATGAAGCTGGATAAGAAAATTCTGGACCGGCGGATCGCCCTGATGGAGGCGGAGGGCGTGGTATTTATCCCCAACGCGGAGGCGGGGATCTACCCGGACGCCGAGGCGCTGCTCTCGGCCTTTGACCGGGTGCTGCTGTGCTGCGGGGCCTCCCAGCCCCGGGACATCACCGCCCCGGGCCGGGAGCTGGGGGGCATCTATTTCGCCGTGGATTTCCTCTCCGCCGTGACCAAGAGCCTGCTGGATTCGGGCCTGCGGGACCGGAAATACCCCCAGGTGCAGGGCAAGGATGTGGTGGTCATCGGCGGCGGCGACACGGGCAACGACTGCGTGGGCACCGCCATCCGCCTGGGCTGCAAGTCTGTGACCCAGCTGGAAATGATGCCCTGCCTGCCGGAGACCCGGGGGCCGAACAACCCCTGGCCCGAGTGGCCCCGGGTCAAAAAGACGGACTACGGCCAGGAGGAGGCCATCGCCAAATTCGGCCACGATCCCCGGATCTACCAGACCACTGTATCGGCGTTCCTGGGTGACCGCCGGGGAAAGGTCCGGCGGCTGCGGCTGGTGAGCTTGGAGCCGAAGGCCGACCCCGCCACCGGCCGGACCGTCATGACGCCGGTGCCCGGCTCGGAGCGGGAGATCCCCTGCGGCACGGTGCTGATCGCGGCGGGCTTTTTGGGCTGCCAGAGAAGCGTGGCGGAGGCCTTCGGCGTGGCGGTGGACGGCCGGGGCAACGTGGAGAGCCGGGACTATCAGACCTCCCAGCCCCGGATTTTCGCCGCCGGGGATATGCGCCGGGGCCAGTCCCTGGTGGTCTGGGCCATTCGGGAGGGCCGGGAGGCCGCCCGGGCGGTGGACGCCTCCCTGATGGGGTACAGCAACCTCTGAGGATTACAGGCCCCATGCGGGCGGCAACTTTCGTCGATTGGCATAGAATGGTGTCGGGAGCGGAGGGATTCTTCCGTTTCCCGAGATCCATACAGGCCGAAAAGACGAAAGGAGCTGAGAGGGTGCACCAGTATTTTCACACCGTGTTCGGATTCTGCCTCTGGGACGCGCTGGCCCTGGGGGTGCTGGCCGTCATCGTGGCGATGCTGGCGGTCCATGCGGCGGCCCGGCGGAGGCGGCGGAACAAGCTGGAACAGGAGCTTGAAAACCGCCGGAAGGAGCGATTCGCCCAAGAGGACCGGCAGGAACCGGAAAGCCGCTAAAGCATGAAGTCCCTGGACCGGGATTTTCCCAGTCCAGGGATTTCCCTTTCTTTAAAAGTCGTGTTTGGAGACCGAGCGGTGGGCGTTTTCCCAAAAAACAGGGTTGCAATTTTGTGAAAGCTGCTGTATAATCACCCCTGGACAATTTAATAATGGGAGAAGAAGTAATGATGTTGTAACGCCGCG
>CANQQI010000135.1 GCA_947625945.1 uncultured Oscillospiraceae bacterium | reverse complement strand
TACCAGAAGCTGGAGAAAGAGGAGGACAAGTCCAACATGGAGAAGATGCTGGACCTGTTCGAGGACGACGACGACATTCAGAACGTCTGGCACAACTGGGACCGGGATTAAAGATTTTGGATCGCATTTGCCCCGCCGGGAAACCCGGCGGGGCGGTTTTTTGGGCTTTTCGATCGCCGCTGGGAAAAGGTCTGCTTTTCTCACGGATTAATAAGAACTATTTTGTGCCTGTTCAAGGATCTTGCGAATTTTCTGCACATCGTCCACCAGCTGGCCAAAGGCGTACAATACAATATTTGACCAATAAACCAATGCCGCTAAAACCAATCCGATGAGGATTGCCAATATACACACACCAGCGTTGTTTGCATTTATACAGATCATAATAACCGCAAAGACTATGGCAACCCAAAAAATGAGCGTAATTGCAAAAACTACGCTTTTTATTGTTTTTCCAGGTGCTTTGAACATGACATTTCCTCCCAGGCGCCGTGTTGTTTTGTTGTTTGCCGGCGCTTTTTTAAATTATAACACATTTGTATTCCGCTGTCTACATATGTATTCATAATTTTTTTCGTTTCCGTTTAAAATAGCGGCAGGGGGGTGCCGCTATGTTGGACGCCAAAATCGTTGGGCAAGTGATCCAACGGGTTCGGGAGAAGAATGGAATGTCCCAGGAGTTGGTCAGTGGGTTGGCCGGCATTGGGCGGACCCATTTGAGCGCCATTGAACGGGGAGAGAGAAAGCCCACCCTGGAGACCTTCTACCGCATCGCCCTGGCTATGAATTTACACCCCTGGAAGCTGATGCAGTTAATTGAGGAAGAAATGGAAAAGGCCAGTCTGTGAAGACTGGCCTTTGGGTATTCTATTAACCCATTTGCGCGCGGATCAGCTCGTCGATTTTTTGCAGAGTGGCCTTGTCCGGGCTCTGCTGGCTCAGCAGCTCCGCGATGAGCCCCGTCAGGTCTGGACGGTAAGTATGCCCGTACACCGCCTGGGCGTAGTACGCCTCCCGGCTCATGGTGGGGACAAAGGTACGTCCGTAGGTTTTGCTCCGCTTCACGAAGCCCGCTTCCTCAATGATCTCCTTGCGCAGAAGACCGTTGAGAAGTATATGCACGGAGCTGTCCTTCCAGGACTTTTTCTCCGACCGCTCCAACAGGTCCGAACGGGAAAGGGGTTCGCCGGCTTCCCAAAGCACATCCATGATCTCAAGTTCGCTCTTTGTCAGTTCCAAGGCGATGCACCTCCAAATCAAGCTACCCCTATTATATACTTTGTGTCCTTTTTTGTCAATCCTTATATGGCACTTTTTGACAAATGTTTATGCGCTTCTTCCCATTCCTCCCTGAAAGCCGGGAGAAAGAAAACATTTTTTAAAATCGATTAATACTAAATTTGCCTACTTCCTCTCTCTTTACTCCCCACGTGCTTTCAGAAAATGCGCCGCCAACCGGGTGAGGAAAGCGGCGTTGGTGGGTCGGGGGATCGTGCCGTCGGGGCCGGGAGAAAAATACTGCCGCCAAACCTGATCGTCCCGCCGGATCCAGGCGGCCTGGATCGCGGAACGAATTGCCCGCTCCACCTGGGCCGCCGTCCAGCCGCCCATTCGGCCCACCTCGGGGTAAAGCTCCTTGGTGATGGACAAATCCGGGTCCCGCACCAGTTCCGGAACCGCCAGACGGCAGCAATAGTAGCCCCGCAGCTTGGTGGGCATTCCCAGAGACAGGAGCAGGCTCGCCAATCCGGCGTTCAGATCTGGACGGATACTTGGGCTTGCGCTTTGGGCAAGCAGGTCCTCCGCTCTGGCGGCCACCGCCCGGACATCGCAGGGCTTCATCATCAGGTAGGCCACGCCCAGCCGCTGGGCCGTATGGAGGATATAGTCGTTGAGATAGCGGGTGGTGGCAAGTACAGTAGGCAGAGGCTGGCGCTTGGCTGACTGCTGAAGCAGGCCCAGACCGTCATACCCTGGAAGCATCAGATCGATGATCAGAAGGTCGGGAGGATCCGCCTGCAGCATTTGCAGCGCCTCGCGGCCGTCCGTGCTGACGCGGACCTGATACTTGCTTTTCAGCGAATCCGCCAGGGCTATGCGGAAGTCCTCCATACCGTCCGCGATCAGCACCCGCAAAGTATCCATTGCCCTCAACCTTCCCCACTTTATATCGATAATAAAATAGCACACAATCCCCCTTTTTTCAATAAGCAACTGCCCCTTATCCCGGTTTTTTCCGCCCAAGAGCAAAAAAAGGCGGACAGGCAGGAGATTTTTTCTCCTGTCTGTCCGATGATAAAATTTAACCTAATCCGCCGAAAAACCGGTCGATCCAATCGTCCAAACCGCCGTTCTGAGGAACGTCCTGCTGAGGCGGTTCGGTCGCCGCGGGCTGGGGCTGGTCGGCGGTGTTGGGCTTCTCGTCCAGAATCGCCTTGAGCTGATACACCTGGCCAGCCCGGAACACCTCGATGATGACCTCGTCCCCTGCCTCGAATTTCCGCAGGGCCCGGGTCAAATCGGAGGTACTGCCCACATCGTAACCGCCCAGACGGATGATCACATCCCCTGCCTGGACGCCCGCTTTCGCGGCGCAGTAGCCATCCACCACTTCCCGGACGTAGGCGCCCACGGGAATGCCGTACTGGGTCACGGAAGAATCCATGTTCTGCACCGTCACACCCAGATAGGCGCCCTTGACGTAGCCGAACTCCGCCAGGTCCTCGATCATGCCCAATACATCGTTAATGGGAATGGCGAAGCTGATGCCCTCGATAGAGGCGCCGGTGGAGGTAGTGCCGGAATACTTAGCGGAGGTGATGCCCACCACCTCGCCGCGCATGTTGAACAGCGGGCCGCCGGAGTTGCCGGAGTTGATGGCACAGTCGGTCTGGATCATGTTGATCACGGAGCCGTCGGTGGTGACGCTCCGATCCTTGGCGCTGACATAGCCCACGGTCTGGGTGGAGGTCAGGGTGCCCAGGGGATTGCCGATGGCGGTGACCATATCGCCCACGTTAAGCTGGTCGCTGTCCCCAATGGCCACGGCGGGCAGGCCCTCGGCTTCGATCTTCAGCAGGGCCACATCGTTGTTCTCATCGTAGCCAATGAGCTGGGCCTCATACTCCTCATCGTCATAGGTGGTGACGGTGAAGTTGGCGCCGCCCTGGACCACATGGCAGTTTGTGACCACATAGCCGTTCTCCGAGAAGATGAAGCCGGAGCCGGTGGAGACGCCGATCTGGCCGTACCGGTCAGCGGCGGACTCGCTGGTGACCAGCACCACGCTCTGATAGTTCTGCTGGTAGACCATGCTGGGGGTCATGCCCTCGGAGGTCACGGTCTCCCCGGGAATATAGCCGCTTCCGCTGCTCTCCAGCTGCTCCTGCAGGGCGGTGATCCGCTGATTGAAGCCCTCGGTCATCAGCTCGGTTTTTTCAGCCCAGTAGCTGTTCAGGGCGAAGGCGGTGATGCCGCAGCCGCCGGCAACCAGGGCCACCACCAGCACGGCGGCAACCACGGTGCGCCAGACTCTGCCCTTCTTCTTGGGCTTTTTCGGCGGCTCAACGCTGGCCTGGGACTGCCGCGGGGGCTGAGGGGGCTGGGGAGGCGGATTATAGGCCGGCTGATGGTACAGGACGTAGGGCGAATCGGCGAAGGGAGACTCCTTCCTTCCGACGCCCGCTCCCCGGTAAGCGCCCTCCGCCTGATAGGGCGGTTGGGGAGCATAGCCCTGAGGCGGCGTCTGAGGCCCATAGCCCTGGGGCTGAGGAGGCGTCCGCGGCGGCTCGTTGGCCGCCCAGTACTGAGAATAGGCCGGGCCCTCCCCCGGCTGCCAATTCGGTTCAGGCGGGTCAGGCTGAGGCGCCGGAGGCGGCGTTACCGGCTGGGCGGGTTCCGCTGACGCAGAAGAATCAGGCTCCGCACCGCCGTCAATAACAGGTTCGGCTTCCTGGAAGCCGGGTTCCTCTACATTGGGTTCCTGTTCATAGGTATCCATATGAATCCCTCCTTGGATTGAATCTATAATCATAATAGGAGGCGAATATGACATAAATATGTATTTTAGTGGAAACATTTTTGAATTATTTCGCAATTAATTATGTCGTGCGCTCCTCTATTAATGAAAGAATACCCCTATTTTTCCCGTCTGTCAAGGAAAAAATACATCCTGCCGCTTATACTCGGGCGGCAGGAATATGTACCACCACCGCCCCGCCGCCCCCAGTGGGGCGGCGGGAGGAAACATTACTTCAGGCGGAAAGACTTGCAGTCGGTGCAGGCCTCCACAGTGGGATTCAGCTCGTGGGTCCCCACCAGGATCCGGTCCAGGGTGCAGAAATTGGCGTCGGAGCAGTGGTTGGCGCACTGCTGCACGGTGCATTCGATGCACTTGTTGGCGTTATGGCAATCCATTTGTGTCTCCTCCTTCTTTTGATTTCATCGTTAGTATGCCTCCCGCCGGGGAAAACATACGGTTTCCCCCGTTGCATTTCCAAGGCGGATGTGTTATCATGGGAAAAAACAAAAAGGATGGATTAATGCCATGACTTTGATCGCGCCCTCGATCCTCTCCGCGGATTTTGCCAATTTGGAGCGGGATATCCGTGTAATCGCCGCCAGCGGGGCGGATCTGGTCCATGTGGATGTGATGGACGGACTGTTCGTGCCCAATATCACCATCGGCATCCCGGTGGCGCGGGCGCTGAAAAAGGTCTCTCCCCTGCCCTTGGACGTGCATCTGATGATCGATAAGCCCCTGCGCTATGTGGACGCCTTTTGTCAGGCGGGGGCGGACTACCTGACGATCCATGTGGAGGCGGATGAGCCGGAAAACACCCTGGCCGCCCTGCGGCGCATTCGGGAGCTGGGAAAGAAAAGCGGGCTGTCCCTGAAGCCCGGCACCCCGGCAGAGGCGGTGAGGCCCTTTTTGCCCGAGAGCGATCTGGTGCTGGTGATGACGGTGGAGCCGGGTTTCGGTGGGCAAAAATTCATGGCCGACCAAATGGAAAAGCTCCGCACCCTCCGGGCCTGGCGGGATCTGGAATGCCCCAAGTGCCTGCTGGAGGTGGATGGCGGCGTAGATTTGGTCACGGGGCCTGTCTGCCGGGAAAGCGGGGCCCAGGTGCTGGTGACCGGGTCGGCCTATTTCCGGGCGGAGGACAAAATGTCCTTTGTAAAACAGCTCAGACAATGATTTTTATTGACATTCTTCCCCTGTATGGGTATAATAACAGAAGGAAAATTTGGTTTTTCCGGAAAGCTAAACCAATGGCGGCCGGCTCCGCCAATTTGAAAGGAAGGAATATGCCATGATTTATAGCGCAGAAGTTCAGCATATGTGCCCCGTCGCCAAGGGCGCGTATCACGGCCCCGCTCCCATTCCCGAGGAG
>CANQQI010000134.1 GCA_947625945.1 uncultured Oscillospiraceae bacterium | reverse complement strand
CAGGGCCAGGCCACTCTGGTGGACCTGGGCTCCAGCTACGGCTCCTTCCTGGCCGACGGCCGGAAGCTGCCCCCCAATTACCCCGTCCCCATCCAGGTGGGCGACAAGTTCTACCTGGGCACCCGGCGGAACACCTTCCAGCTGGTCAACATGTAAGAAAAATAATTTTAAATTGGAGGAATAAAAATGGAAATCAAGAACAATCTGGTCCTCTGCCCCAAGGGGCACTATTACAACGCCGCCGTCCACACCTCCTGCCCCATCTGCGCCAGCCAGGGCGCGCAGGGCAGCTTCTCCCACACGGAGGCCCCCACCCCCGCGCCTGCGCCCACACCCACGCCTGGCGGCTTCACTCCCACGGAAGCGCCCACCCCCGCGGCTACGCCCACGCCCGGCGGCTTCGCCCCTACGGAAGCGCCCATCAACGCGGGCAGCAGCTCCGGTGGCGTTACCCAGCCCGCCGGCAACTGGGGCAGCGGCGGCGTCAACCCCTTCAGCTCCCCCACCGTTCTGGCCGGTGACGATATGGCCGGCCCCAGCCAGGTGGACCCGGTGGTTGGCTGGGTGGTGTGCATCGAGGGTCCCTGCCGGGGCACCGATTTCCGGCTCCACGCCGGGTACAACTACATCGGCAGAGAGACCGGCGACATCCACATCCAGGGCGACAATCAGATCTCCCGGGAGAAGCACGCCATGGTCGCCTACTACCACAAGAACCGGATGTTCTACGCCGGGCCTACCGAGGGCCGGAACATCATCGAGATCAACGGCGAGGCGGTGTTCAACGCCACCCAGCTGAAGGACTACGATGTGATCACCGTTGGCTCCACCAAGCTGCTGTTCCTGGGCCTGTGCGGCGACAAATTTGCCTGGGGACAGGAGAGCTGATCTATGGAAAGCGCCTTTGAGATCCTTCGCTTCTCCCCACCGGAGCAGCAGGCGTCTACCGCGCCGGAAGACAACGTGACCACTGCCGCTACCGATTCTACCGATACCACTGACGCCACCGAGGGCGCCACCGAGGGCGCGACGGAGGGTCAGACGCCCACTGAGCAGCCCCAGGAGGCGCCCACCGGCAGCATCCCCACGCCGACCTTCGACCTTCCCACTTCCGTGGCCACCGAGGCCGCCCCGGAGAATCAGACCACCGGGACCACCGAGACCACTGTCCCTGGTCCCCTGCCTTTCCCCGACCCGGTCCTCTGGGGCTGGATCGCCACCACCGGACTGCTGGCCGCCGCGGTGATCGGGCTGATCATCGCCCTGGTACTGCGCTCCGGTCGAAACAGGGCCAGAACCAAAAACAGCAGGTCCTCTCGCCAGCCCGGGACCATTCCCAGGACCGAGCAGAACGGATCGGGCTACGGCCCGACGGAGCTCTCCCCCCTCTCCCAGGCGCCCCTGCCCGCAGGATGCCCCCAGGTGGGCAAGCTCCATCAGCAGGGCGCCCGCTCCAGTCAGCAGGACTGCTTCTCCGTCACGCCGGAGGCGGTATTTCCCAGCTGCGGCATGCTGGCGGTGGTGGCCGACGGCATGGGCGGTCTGAGCGACGGAGACAAGGTCAGCCAAGCCGCCGTGACGGCGATGATGAACGGCTTCTTGGACACCAGCCACCTGCCGCCCCAGGAGCAGCTGCTGACCCTGCTGGCCCAGGCCACCCAGGCGGTGAATACCCTGCTCACCCCCAGCGAGTACAATAAGAGCGGCACCACGCTGCTGGCAGGGTTGGTGCGGGACCGGACCTTCTACTGCCTGTCCGTGGGCGACAGCCACATCTACCTGTACCGGGACGGGGCGCTGCTCCAGCTCAACCGGGAGCATGTCTACCGCCACGATCTGCAGGTCCGGGCCATCAATCATGGCACCGACCTCCGCGCCGCCTGGACCCATCCCAAGGCCGGGGGGCTGACCAGCTTCCTGGGCATGGGGCAGCTGAAATATGTGGATATGCCGGACCAGGGCATCCCCATCCGGGACGGAGACCGGTTCCTGCTGATGAGCGACGGCGTGTACAACGCCCTGTCCTTTGAGGAGCTGACCGGCTGCGTCACCGGCGCCGCCGAGGAGATCGCCGGGAAGCTGGATCAGGCCATTCAGAGCAAACGTTACTCCAATCAGGACAACTACACGGCGGTGATCCTGGCCTTCTAAGATCGCCGCAAAAGGAGGAAACTATGCTGCGAACCGCGAGCTATACCAACATCGGCGGCCGCCCCCGGAACGAGGATTCCGCCCGGGAGGTTCGCTTGGGAACGGAACAGCTGTGTACCGTTGTGGCGGACGGCCTGGGCGGTCACGGCGGCGGAGAAATGGCCTCCGCCGCGGCTGTGAAGGCCGTTTGCGAAAATTGGGACGGGAACGCGGACCCCGGGCAGATCAAGAGCCTGTTCCGCATCGCCCATGACGACATCGTCGCCATTCAGACCTCCGCCTGCGCTATGAAAAGCACCATCGTCGCCCTGGAGCTGGACGGAAATCTGGCGGCCTGGGGCCATGTGGGCGATTCCCGGCTCTACCACTTCTACAATGGGAAGCTGGTCTTCCAGACCCGGGACCACAGCGTTTCTCAGATCGCCGTGTTCATGGGGGAGATTACCGTGGACCAGATCCGGTTCCATGAGGACCGGAACCAGGTGCTTCGGGCCTTGGGGCAGGACAGTATGCCCACCGTGGAGTCCAAGGCCGAGGTCCTCGCCCCCGGCGCCCACGCCTTCCTGCTGTGTACCGACGGCTTTTGGGAGTATGTCAACGAGCCGGAGATGGCGGCGGATCTGAACGCCGCCGCCGATCCCCGGGATTGGTTGGAAAGAATGCGGGCCCGGCTCCTTGCCCGGGTGCCCGCGGACAACGACAATAACACCGCGTCCGCCGTATGGGTGGAAATTCCGTAAAAAAGAAAAGAGAACGAACGGAGGGTATTAACCATGAAAAAAAGAGTTATCAGTCTGATCCTTGCAGTGTGCCTGCTCGCCGCGCTCTTCTGCGGCTGCCAGAAGACCAACGTCGCCGCCGAGTCCAGAAATGGCGTGGTTCGGATTCTGGTCATCTATTATTGTGACGTTTATAAGAAGGATCTGCTTACTGGGCAGACCAGCAAGTACGCCACCGATGTACGCGCCGGCAATGTCTCGGGCACCGGCTTCGGCGTCGGCAAAATTGGGCAGCCCACAGAGTATTTCGTCACCAACCGCCATGTGGTGGAAGTCTCCAACGTTTTTGAAGGCGTCACCAGGGAATCTCACAAGAATGAGGGCTATGAGCTGGTGTACGGCAAGACCACTGCTACCAGGATCTACATTCTGAAGGACGACTACGCCTTCGACACCACCACCGGTCTGGATACCAGCCGGGTGGTGCCCTGCGACGTCATCTACCAGGCCCCCAGCGACAAGCCCGACCTGGCCATCATCCACGCCGCCGAGAAAGTGGAGGGCCGGGTGGCCCTGCCCCTGCTGGCTGAAAATGAGGAAGTGGATTCCGGCGACACCGTCTACGCTCTGGGCTATCCCGGCAGTACCGACGAGGCCACCCTGGATATCATCACCGGCGACCATGAGTATGCCGGCAGCATAGAGAAGGTGACCATCACCAGCGGCATCGTCTCCCTGCACACCACCTTCAACATGTTAGGCTCCAGCACCCGGATCATCCAGCACACCGCCCAGATCAACCATGGCAACTCCGGCGGTCCCCTGCTGGACGAGCGGGGCGCGGTGGTAGGCGTCAACACCTGGAGCTATGGCCAGGACGTCACCACCGGTGACGCCAAAACCAACGCCTCCATCGAGATCGACTACGTCCGGGATCTGCTGGACGAGTACAAGATCGAATGGGAGCCCCTGCCCACCACCAACTACCTGCTCATCGGCCTGATCGTCCTGGCGATACTCGCCGTCGCCGTCGCCGGCGTGGCGGTGTACATCCTGGTGATCCGTCCCCGGCAGGTTCCCGCGGCTGTGGCGGCTCCTCAGCCCGTCCCCGCGCCCTCTACCCCCAGCGCGCCGCCCCACGCGCCCATCCCCGGGGACTCCGGCTACCGCATCCAGGGCATCACCGGCAGCTTCGCCGGCCGGCGGTTTGCCATTGCCGGGCAGCTGCGGATCGGACGGGACCCCAGCCAGAACGATCTGGTCTATCCCAATGTTCCCGGCGTCAGCGGCGTCCACTGCCGCGTGGCGGTGACCAACGGCCAGGTGATCCTCACCGATCTGGGCTCCACCTACGGCACCTTCGTGGACGGCAAGCGGCTGGCCGCCAACGCCCCCATGGTGCTGAAGGAAGGGCAGCGGTTCTGCCTGGGCAACGATACCCAGGTCTTCGAGATCGCGAAAAAGGCCGGAATGTAAAGCGCGAAAAGGTCCCTCCTCCGTCCGGGATCGGGGGCTGCCGGGGCTTTCCGGCAGCCCCCCGGATGGCGGAGGGCGTCGCGGCTTTTAAAAGATCAAACGGGAGGGTTCGCTCATGGAATACTGCCCCCACTGTATGCGTCCCGCCGCCGGGGAAATTTGCCCCCACTGCGGCAAGCCCCTGAAATGGGCCGGCCAGGCCGGCGTGGATCTGCCTGTCGGGACCGTCCTGGCCGGCAGCAACGGCCTGCGCACCTACCAGCTGGGCGTAGCCCTGGGAAAAGGCGGCTTCGGCATCACCTACGTCGCCCTGGAGGTCAACTCCCACCGCCGGATGGCGGTGAAGGAATATTTCCCCACTTACTGCGCCTTCCGCAGCGGAAACGCCCGGGACGTGCAGGTGATGACCGGCCAGGAGCAGGCCTATCAAAAGGGCCTTTACAGCTTCCTGGAGGAGGCGAAAATGCTCCTGTCCCAGGACGACCTGCCGACGCTGGTAAAGGTGGTGGACTTTTTCCAGGCCAACGGCACCGCCTACCTGGTGATGGAATTTATTGACGGCGTGCCGCTGCACCGGAAAATGGCGGAGCTGGGCGGAAAGTTCCCCCCGGAGGTCCTGCTGCCCGCGCTGCCGCCCCTGCTGGCCGACCTGGGGACGCTCCACGCCCGGGGCGTCATCCACCGGGACATCAGCCCGGACAACATTCTGTGGACGCCCAGCGGCACCTTGAAGCTGATCGACTTCGGCTCCGCCAGAGCGACCGGCAACGGCGGCGGCATGACCATGCTGATGAAGCAGGGCTTCTCCCCCATCGAGCAGTACACCCGCAGAGGCCAGGGCTCCTGGACCGACGTCTACGCCCTGGCGGCCACCGTTTACTACTGCCTTACCGGCGTCACGCCCCCCGCCTCCGTGGAGCGGCTGGAGCAGGACCCTTTGCAGCCGCCCACCGCCCTGGGGGCCCAAGTGACGCAAGCGCAGGAGCAGGCGCTGCTCCACGCCATGGCCGTGCAGCCCGGAGACCGGACCCGCACCATGGAGGATTTCGCCCAGAAGCTGTTCCAGGAGGA
>CANQQI010000133.1 GCA_947625945.1 uncultured Oscillospiraceae bacterium | reverse complement strand
CAGACAAAGTCCGGGGGCAGCTCCTCGCCCTCGTAGACGTAGCCGCAGATCTTGCAGACCCAGCCGGTCTTCTTCTGAGCGGCGGGGGCGGGCTTGGGCTTGATGTGGTCAAAGTAATACTGGTAGGTCACGCTGGGGGCATTCGACAGGACCTTGGCCTCGGTGACGTCGGCCACGAACAGGGTGTGGGTGCCGTAATCCGTGGCGGAGATCACCTTCCCGGAGAGCACCGCGTTGGTGTACTCGGGGATATACCGTAGGCCGTTGGCGGTGCGGCAGTCGTAGGAAACGGAGGCAAACTTGTCCGTGTCCCGGCCGGAGCAGAAGCCAAACTGCTGGAACACCTGGAAGGGCACGTCCTGGGTCAGGATGCTGACGTTGAACACCCCGGTACGGAGGATCAGATCGTGGGAGTAGTTCTGCTTGTTCACGGCGATCTGGATTCGATTGGGGGTGGAGGTCAGCTGGCCGGCGGTGTTGATGATGCAGCCGTTGTCCTTGCCCCCCTCCCGGGTGGTCAGGACGAACAGACCGTAGGACAGCTTGAACATGGCCTTGTTGTCCACCGCGCCAGAAGGAAGGGGCTCCGCCGCCGCCGGCGCGGAAATGGTGGCGGCGATGGCGTCGGCCATTTTGGTCAGGCTCTCCAGCTGCTGCTCCTTGACGGAGGAGCGGATGGAGAGGGTCTCGTTCAGAATGGTCAGGTTTTTGCACTTTTCCAGGGCCTTGCGCATGAGACCGCCGCTGGTGGGGGCCCAGGAGCCGTTTTCAATCAGGGCCACGGTGCGGTTCTGAATGTTGTGGGCCGTCAGGTCCGCCAGCAGAGCCTCCATGGTGACGAAGATACCGGCGTTGTAGGTGGTGGAGGCGAAGACCAGGTGGCTGTACCGGAAGGCCGCCGCCACGATCTCCGAGGCGGGGGTGACGGAGACGTCGTAGATCACCGTGGGGATGCCCCGCTCCCGGAGCTTCACCGCCAGAATTTCGGCGGCGTTTTCCGTGTTGCCGTAGACGGAGGCGTAGGCAATCATCACGCCGGTCTCCTCCGGGGTGTAGCTGGCCCAGGACAGGTACTTGCTGACGAAGGAGCCGATATCCCGCCGCCAGACGAAGCCGTGGAGGGGGCACAGCAGCTGGATATCCAGCAGGGAGGCCTTGTTCAGAAGGTTTGTGACCTGGGTGCCGTACTTGCCCACGATGTTGGTGTAGTACCGCCGGGCCTCGTCCAGATAGTCCCGCTCAAAGTCCACCTCGTCGGCGAAGATGGCCCCGTTCAGGGCGCCGAAGGTGCCGAAGGCGTCGGCGGAGAACAAAATGCCGTCGGTAGTGTCATAGGACACCATGACCTCCGGCCAGTGGACCATGGGGGCCTTGACAAAGCAGAAATTGTGCCGGCCGGTGGGGAAGACCTCCCCCTCCTTGGCCTCTACCCAGCGGCTGTCCACGTCGAAGGAGAAGAACTGCTTCATCATGTTCCGGGTGGCGGCGTTGCAGACGATCTTCGCCCCGGGATAGCGGAGCAGAATGTCGGCCAGGGTGGCGGAGTGGTCCGGCTCCATGTGGTGGACGAAGACATAGTCCAGGTCCCGGCCGGAGAGGACCTGCTCCACGTTCTCAAAAAAGACCTTTCCAACGGCCTTGTCCACGGTGTCGAACAGGACCGTCTTTTCGTCCAGCAGGACGTAGGAATTGTAGCTCACGCCCCGAGGAACGGAGTACACGCCCTCGAACAGGGCCAGCCGCCGGTCGTTGGCGCCCACCCAGTACAGATCGGAAGTGAGCTGGCGATAGCAGTACATTTGATTTCCTCCTTAATCTTTTCCAAATTCGTTGAGGGCCAGCTTGAAGGCCCCGTAGGTCCCGGCGTCGTTGCCCAGGGAGGCCAGGGCAAACCGGGCCCCCTTGGCGGCGTGGAACACATACTTGTTGAAGTATCGCCGGGCTCCGTCCAGCAGGGGCAGGCCCGCCTTGCTGACGCCGCCGCCCAGGACCACCACCTCCGGGTCGATGACGCAGCAGATGTCCGCCAGGAACTGGCCTAAATAATCATAGACCTGCTCCAAAATAGCGGCGGCGACCCGGTCGCCGGTGGCGGAGGCGTCGAACACGTCCTTGCAGGTCAGGGGGAAGATGTCCCGCAGGGCGGAGGGCTCGGGATGGGCCGCCAGATACCGCTCGGCCACCCGGACCACCCCGGTGGCGGAGCAGTACTGCTCCGCGCAGCCGTGCTTGCCGCAGCCGCAGGCCTCGGGCTCGTTCTTGTCCAGGACGATGTGGCCGATCTCGCCGCCGGAGCCGTGGTAGCCGTGGATCAGCTCCCCGCCTACGATGATGCCGCCGCCCACGCCGGTGCCCAGGGTGGCGAAGACCATGTTGCTGGAGCCCATGCCGCCGCCCATCCAGTATTCGCCCAGGGCCGCCACATTGGCGTCGTTGCCGCCCTTGACAGGGAAGCCCGTCAGGGTCGAGAGGGCCTGATGGAGATTGAACACCCCCCAGCCCAGGTTGACGCACTTATTGACGTTGCCCTTGGGGTCCACCGGTCCGGGAACGCCGATACCGATGCCCAAAATGTCGCTGTCCGGGATCCCCGTTTTGTCCAGATGCTGCCGGATGGAGGCGGCGATGTCCGGCAGGATGTGACGGCCCCGCTCCGCGGTCCGGGTGGGGATTTCCCATTTGCCTTGCATGACGCCTCGCTCGTTGAAAAAGCCGATCTTGACGGTGGTGCCGCCCAGATCCACGCCGAAGCCGTATTTCATAGGTTTGTTTCCTCCCAGTGGGTTGATAAGCTCCCTTATTATACCGCCGTCCGGCGGAAAAAGCCATAGGGAGCTGGAAAAAATTTGAAAAGTTTTGAAACTTTTCTAGCCCCCCTTGCGTTTGCGCCGATTTTGGAGTAACATATACACAAGCGAACCGAAAAAACGGAAAGGATGATTTGCCATGATCAAAGTCGATATATCCAATGTTTGGGGCCAGCTGTCCCTGCCCGATCTGCTGTCCATGGAGAAGGAGGTCGCCGCCGCCCACCAGACCCTGATGGACGGCTCCGGCGCCGGCAATGACTTTTTGGGCTGGCTCCACCTGCCCACCGCCGAACCCACCGAGGAAATGCGCCGCATTTCTGCCGCCGCCGCCCGAATCCGGGCGGACTCCGACGTGTTTGTAGTCATCGGCATCGGCGGCAGCTACTTGGGCCCCCGGGCCGCCATCGAGCTGATGCAGGGCGTGAACCACAACATCGGCAAGGGGAAGGGCAATCCCCAGATTTTCTTCGCCGGCAACGGCCTGTCCACCCGGGCGTGGAACGAGCTGTGCCGCCTGTTGGAGGGCAAGGACTTCTCCATCGCCATCATCTCCAAGTCCGGCACCACCACCGAGCCCGCCATCGCCACCCGGGCCCTGCGCTGGATGCTGGAGCGGAAGTACGGCACCGAGGCCGCCAAGAAGCGGATCTATGCCATCACCGACCCCTCCAAGGGCGCGCTGCGGCAAATGGCCCAGGAGGAGGGCTGGGAGACCTTCGTGATCCCGCCGGATGTGGGCGGCCGGTACTCCGTCCTGACTCCTGTGGGCCTGCTGCCCATGGCCGTGGCCGGAATGGACATCAACGCCATCATGGCAGGGGCCGCCCAGTCCCAGAAGATTTATGATATCCGCTCCTTTGAGAACCCCGCTTGGCAGTATGCCGCCGTGCGGAACCTGCTCTACCGCCGGGGCAAGGCCATCGAGCTGTTCGAGTCCTTTGAGCCGGGCTTCAAGATGTTTGGCGGCTGGTGGCAGCAGCTCTTCGGCGAGTCCGAGGGCAAGGACGGCAAGGGCCTGTTCCCCGCCACCGCTGAGCTGACCGCCGATCTGCACAGCCTGGGCCAGATGATCCAGCAGGGCCAGCGGAACCTGTTCGAGACCATGGTGCGCTTCGCGCCCCCGGTCCAGGAGGCGGTGGTGGGCTCCGATTACAAGAATCTGGACGGTCTGAACTATCTGGAGGGCAAGACCCTCTCCTTTGTGGACGAGCAGGCGTTCTTGGGCACCGTGGCCGCCCATGTGGACGGCGGCGTGCCGGTGATCACCATGGACATGGGCAAGCTGGACTACCCCAAGCTGGGGGAGATGTTCTATTTCCTGGAGCTGTCCTGCGGCATTTCGGCGTACCTTCTGGGGGTCAATCCCTTTAACCAGCCCGGCGTGGAGCTTTACAAGCGGAATATGTTCCACCTGCTGGGCAAGCCCGGCTACGAAAACTGATTTTGCCAGGAAAAGGGGGTTGCAAAATCCGCCGTTTCCTGTTAAAATGTCGGTAACGCCCCATGTGCGTACTGCAAAGGAGGATTTTTTCCAATGATACATGTAATTATGGGCCTGAAGGGTTCCGGCAAGACCAAGAAGCTGATTGCCTCCATTAACGAGACCGTCGCCTCCGCCACCGGCGATGTGGTGTGTATTGAGTATGGCCGCAAGCTGACCTACGATCTGAGCTACCGAGTCCGTCTGGTGGACGCCAAGGAGTATTCCATTTCCAATGCCGACCAGCTCAAGGGCTTTTTGAGCGGGCTCCACGCCGGAAACTTCGACATCACCCATGTTTACATTGAAAGCCTGTATAAGATCATCGGCTCCGACCGGGCATGTGCCCAGGAATTCTTGACCTGGTGCGCCGCTTTTGCCCAGGCCAACAGTATGGAGATCACCGTCTCCATTTCCGACGACCCCGCCCAGGCCCCCGAGGGCATCAAGCAGTATCTGTAAATCCATACCGACCCAAAGGCGCCGCCGGTGGGCGGCGCCTTTTTCCTGCGTAACTTCATTCCCATTTTTTACAAGGAAGCATTATTTTTATGAGCAGAAACGATCACTCTTTGGATGAAAACAAGATGGGCGTCATGCCGGTAGGCCGGCTGCTGCTGACCATGGCCCTGCCCATGATCGCCTCCATGCTGGTCCAGGCCCTGTACAACGTGGTGGACAGCATCTACGTCTCCCGGATCAACGACAGCGCCGTGACGGCCCTGGGCCTGGCCTTCCCCGTGCAGAACATGCAGATCGGATTTGCCACCGGCATCGCCGTGGGCGTCAACTCCCTGCTGAGCAAGTCCCTGGGGGAGGGAAACCGGGAGCGGGCCAGCCGGGCCGCCGGAAACGGCATTTTTCTCACAGCCATCATCACCCTGGTCTTCATGACCTTCGGCTTCCTGGGCTCCCGGCCCTACTATGCCATGCAGTCCCAGGTTGCGGAAACGGTGGAGGGCGGCACCGCCTATACCTCCATTTGCTGCATCTTCACCTTGGGGGTCTTTGTGGAGATCCTCTTTGAGCGGCTGCTCCAGGCCTCCGGACGCACGATGTACACCATGTTCACTCAGGGCACCGGGGCGCTGATCAACATTTTTCTGGACCCGGTGTTCATCTTCGGCTGGTTCGGCATCCCCGCCATGGG
>CANQQI010000132.1 GCA_947625945.1 uncultured Oscillospiraceae bacterium | reverse complement strand
TCCATGATGGCCGCCTTCATCTTCGGCTCCGTGGGCTACTATATGCTCATTTACATCAGCGGCATCGAGGGGATCCCCCAGGACCTGTTTGAGGCCGCCACATTGGACGGCGCCGGGAAGGTGCGCCAGTTCTTCTCCATCACCCTGCCTCTGATGAAGGGGATTTTGAAGACCTCCATCACCTTCTGGAGCATCAACGCCACCACCTTCTTCCTCTGGACGAAAATGTTCTCTCCGGTCAATACCGAGGGCTCCACCATTGTGCCGGTGGTGTATCTATACGATACGGTATTCGGCGGGAAGGGCGTTGTCAACCTGGACGCCGGCGCCGGCGCGGCGGTGGGCGTGGTGCTGGCCGTCATCATCGTCATCGTGTACGCGCTGACCAATCTGCTGATCAAAGACGGCGACCTGGAGTATTAAGGAGGTGTTCGGGATGTTCAAAAGGAAAAAATATCACGAGAAAATCAACTGGCGCAAGGAAATGTCGCTGCTGCCCGGCTATATCATTGTGACGCTCTGGGTCCTGTTTACGGCGGTGATGCTGTTTTGGATCTTCGCGGCCAGCCTGTCCACCTCCAAGGAGATCTTCTCCGGCAAGGTCCTGGAATTCGCCACCGGCTTCCATTGGGAGAACTATGTGACCGCCTGGAAGACGCAGAATGTGTCCGTATTCTTCGCCAACTCCCTGCTGTACTCCCTGGTGTCCTGCGCGGGGGTGCTGGTCATCTCCGCGCCAGCGGCCTATGTGCTGTCCCGCTGGGGCTTTGTCGGCAGCAAGGCCATTCGGATCGGCCTGGTCATCGCCATGAGCGTGCCCACCATCATGATCATCATGCCGCTGTATTCCCTGGCTGTCCGCTGGAATCTACGGGGCAGGGTCCTGCTCATCCTGCTCTACATTATGCTGCGGGTGCCCTACACCACCATCTATCTGCTGGACTTTTTCTCCACACTGTCCACGACCTATGAGGAGGCGGCGGCCCTGGACGGCTGCCCGCCGGCCAAGACCTTCTGGGCCATCATGCTCCCCCTGGTGCAGCCGGCCGTGGTCACCGTGACGATCTTTAACTTCCTGTCCGTGTGGAACGAGTTCTTTATGGCCCTGATCTTCACCCCCGAGGGAAGCGCGACGCCGGTGGGCGTGGGCCTGCTTCAAATCGTCAACGCCATGAAGTACACCGGCAATTACGGCGGACTGTTCGCGGCGGTGATCATCGTGTTCCTGCCCACCTTCCTGCTGTATCTGTTTTTGTCCGAGAAGATCATTGCCGGCGTTACCGGAGGCGGCGTAAAGGGCTGAGGAAAGGAAAATGAAATGGAATCGAGGATCAATAGCATGAATCATACCACCGGCCGCGTCACCATCCCCACCGATCTGGACGTGGTGCCGGAAACGCTGGCGGTGGTGAAGCGTCTGGGCGCCGACGCCATCCGGGACTGCGACGGGACCGAGTTCCCGGCGGAGCTGCGAAACGTGGGGGCCAAGGTGTACGCCACCTATTATACCACCCGGAAGGACAACGCCTGGGCCAAGGCCAACCCGGAGGAGGTCCAGCAGTGCTACATTATGACCGGCTTCCGAACCGCTGCCGGCGGTCCCCTGGAGATCGAGCTGCTGGAGGGTATCAGCCCCGAGCTGATGCGGGTAAACGGCCGGGACGACCCGAAGCGGTGGTGGGAGGTTATCGACCGCACGGCAGGGACGGTGGTGAGCGAGTGGACGTTCGACGAGGCGAAGGGCGCCGTGATCATCCCGGGGCCGAAAGCCTACCATGAGTACACCGTCAGCTTCCTGGCCTACCTTATTTGGGACCCGGTGCATATGTACAACGCCATCACCAACGGCTGGACCAATTTCGAGCATCAGATCACCTTCGATGTGCGCCAGCCCAAGAGCCACGCCTACGCCCTGGAACGGCTTCGGCGGTTCTGCCGGGAGCACCCTTACGTGGACGTAATCCGCTTCACCACCTTTTTCCACCAGTTCACCCTGATTTTCGACGAGCTGAAGCGGGAAAAGTATGTGGACTGGTACGGCTACAGCGCGTCGGTGAGCCCCTACATCCTAGAGCGGTTCGAAAAGGAGGCAGGCTACCCCTTCCGGCCCGAGTACATCATCGATCAGGGCTACTACAACAACCAGTACCGGTCCCCCACCCGGGAATACCGGGACTTCATGGCCTTCCAGCGCCGGGAGGTGGCCGCCCTGGCCAGAGAATTGGTGGACATCGTCCACGAGTACGGCAAGGAGGCCATGATGTTCCTGGGCGACCACTGGATCGGCACCGAGCCATTTATGGACGAGTTCCCCTCCATCGGACTGGACGCGGTGGTGGGCAGCGTGGGCAACGGCTCCACCCTGCGCCTGATTAGCGACATCCCCGGCGTGAAGTACACCGAGGGCCGCTTTTTGCCCTACTTCTTTCCGGACACCTTCCACGAGGGCGGCGACCCCATCGGAGAGGCCCGGATCAATTGGATCACCGCCCGGCGGGCCATCCTCCGCAGCCCCATCGACCGGATCGGCTACGGCGGCTATCTGAAGCTGGCCCTGGAGGCCCCTGGGTTCCTGGACTATGTGGAGCAGGTGTGCGACGAGTTTCGGCAGCTCTACGCCAACGTCCACGGCGCAAAGCCCTACTGCGTTAAAACGGTGGCGGTGCTCAACACCTGGGGCAAAATGCGCTCCTGGGGCTGCCACATGGTCCACCACGCCCTGTATTACAGGAAAAACTACAGCTATGCCGGCGTGATCGAGGCCCTGTCCGGCGCGCCCTTCGACGTGCGGTTCCTGAGCTTCCAGGATCTCAAGGAGGATCCGGGGGCCCTGGACGGCGTGGACGTCCTTCTGAACATCGGCGACGGCGACACGGCCCACACCGGGGGCCCGGTCTGGGAGGATCCGGAAATCCCAGCGGCGGTCCGGGGCTTCATCCACCGGGGCGGCGGCTTCATCGGTGTGGGGGAGCCCTCCGGCCACCAGTATCAGGGCCACTATTTCCAGCTGGCGCAGGCCTTGGGGGTGGAGAAGGAGACGGGGGCCACCCTGGGCTACGACAAGTACAACTGGGAGGAGCATCCCGACCATTTCATCCTCCGGGACTGCCTCAAGGATGTGGACTTCGGCCACTGTCCCGCCGATATCTACGCTCTGCCCGGGGCTCAGGTGCTGATCCAGCGGGACCGGGACGTGCGGCTGGCGGTCAATGAATTTGGCGGCGGCCGGTGCGTCTACATCTGCGGCCTTCCCTACAGCTTTTCCAACAGCCGACTGCTCTACCGGGCCATCCTCTGGGCGGCCCACGGGGAGGAGGAGCGGTGCCGCTGGTTCAGCTCCAACTGGAACGTGGAAGTCCACGCCTATCTGGACAGCGGAAAATACTGCGTCGTCAACAACACCAACGAGCCCCAGCAGACCACCGTTTGGACGGCCAGCGGCAGCTTTGTTACGGAGCTTGCGCCCAGCGAGATTCGCTGGTATCAGATCGGGGAAAGCGTATGAAACCCAATATTTTGCTTTATTTTACCGACCAGCAGCGGGCGGACACCTGCGGCTGCTTTGGTCAGAGCCTGCCGATCACGCCGAATCTGGACGCCTTGGCGGCGGAGGGCGTGGCCTTCGATCAGGCCTTCACGCCCCAGCCGGTGTGCGGGCCCTTCCGGGCCATGCTCCAAACCGGCCGGTGGGCCACGGAGACCGGATGCTTTCGCAACAACGTCATGCTCCCGCGAAACGTCAAGACCCTGGCGAATTTCTTCACCGAGGCGGGCTATGAGACCGGCTATGTGGGGAAATGGCACCTGGCCAGCGACGGGGATGAACAGTACCACCAGCGGCTGGACTTTTTCCACGAGCCTGTCCCCCGGGAGCTGCGGGGCGGGTACAACGGCTTCTGGCGGGCGGCGGACGTGCTGGAGTTCACCTCCGACGGCTACGGCGGCTACGTCTTCGACGAGGAGGGCCGCAGGCGGGACTTTGAGGGCTACCGGGTGGACTGCCTGACCGATATGGCCCTGGAATTTTTCGATGCCCGGGACAAAAGCAAGCCCTTTTTCCTGACCGTGTCCCACATCGAGCCCCATCATCAAAACAACCACCACCACTACGAAGGGCCCCCCGGCTCCAAGGAGCGGTTCCGGGACTTCCCCGTGCCGCCGGATCTGGCGGCCCTGGAGGGGGACTATCTAGCGGAATACCCGGACTACTTGGGGGCCTGCGCCAGTCTGGACGCCAATTTGGGCAGACTCCTTTCCCGGCTGAAGGAGGAGGGACTGTATGAAAGTACGGTGGTCGTCTTCCTGTCCGACCACGGCTCCCACTTCCGGACCCGGAACCGGGACGCGCACTTGTGCGGCGCGGACGACTACAAGCGCACCTGCCACGATTCGGCCCTCCGGGTGCCCCTGGTGATTGCCGGCGGCCCCTTCCGGGGCGGTCTCCATGCGCAAAGCCTGGTGAGTACCGCCAGCGTGCCCAAGACCCTGCTGGCTCTGGCGGGGGTGGACGTGGGGGAGGCGATGATCGGGGAAAACCTGCTGGACGTGGTCCACGGGAAGGACCCGAACCGGCCAAACCGGGTATTCGCCCAGATCTCCGAGAGCAGGGTGGGGCGGTGCGTCCGCACGGCGGACTGGCTCTACGCCATCCACGCCCCCAATGTGGACGGCAGCGCCGCACCTGGATCCCAGGTCTACGCCGACGATTTTCTGTACGATCTGCGGGCGGATCCCTGGGAGCTTCACAACCTGGCGGGGGACCCGGCCTATTTCCCCCAGCGGGACGCCCTGCGGGCGCCGCTTCTGGACTGGATCCAGGAGACGGAGGGCTTCCGCCCCCGGATGGTGGAGGACTGAGGGCTTTCCCCAAAAACCAAACCACCCCGTCAACGGTCGAAAAACGGAATAAAAAGGTCTCCTATGGACGCAAGGCTTCGCGCCCATAGGAGACCGCCGCATATATAGGAAAAACCGTTTTGGGGCCGGCGTCCTTGCCGGACCGCCTAGATTCGGTACAATCGCTTTCCGTTTTCCAGGGTGGCAGCTTCCACGTCCTCCACCGGCAGGCCCCGAATTTCCGCCAGGCGCTCCGCCATGCGGTACAGGTACTCCGGATCGTTTCGCTTTCCCCGGAAGGGGACGGGGGCCATGTAGGGACAGTCGGTTTCCAGCACGATCCGCTCCAATGGCAGAGCCTGGGCGGTCTCCACCGCCCGGCGGGCGTTTTTGAAGGTCAGCACCCCGGTAAAGCCGATGTACCACCCCCGCTTTACCAGCTCCAGGGCCATATCCGCCGAGCCGGAGTAGCAGTGAAAGACGCCGGTGACCTTGGGAAATTCCCGGACTATTGCCATGCCGTCCCCGTGAGCCTCCCGCTCATGGACGATCACCGGCAGGTCCAGCTCCTCCGCCAGGGCCATCTGGGCCCGGAAGGCGGCAAGCTGAATG
>CANQQI010000131.1 GCA_947625945.1 uncultured Oscillospiraceae bacterium | reverse complement strand
GACGCCAATATCATCTTCGGCGCGACCTGCGCGGATGATTTCGAGGATCAGATGCGGGTCACGGTCATCGCCACCGGCTTTGAGCAGGGCATGGAGAGCGTTCCCGTGGACGCGCCCAAGGCTGCCAAGGATTCTTCCGCCAACGGCGCCAAGCCCGCCCAGAAGACCGGGGATATCGGGGATATCGACGAGATTTTGAAGCTGTTCAATCGCTGAGCTATCGGCAATACGCATCCCGGGCGGAAGTCCGGGATGCTTTTTTGGAGGAAGCGCCATGAATTCCTATCACGCCTTGGCATCCTGCTATGACCGGCTGACCTGGGATGTGGACTATCCGGCGGTGGTGGCCTTTTACCGGCGGCTGCTGGCCCTGGATGGGCTGACGCCCCGGACCGCCCTGGATCTGGCCTGCGGTACCGGCAGCGTGGCCCTGCTCCTGGCCGACATGGGTCTGCGGGTGACCGGGGTGGATCAGTCCGAGGAAATGCTCACCGTGGCCGCGCAAAAGGCCCAGGACCTCCCCAATCCCCCCTTTTTTGTCCGTCAGCGGCTCCAAGACCTCCACGTTCCCCGGGCGGCGGACCTGGCGGTGTGCGCCCTAGACAGCCTGGACTATTTGACAGACCCGGAGGACTGCCGCCGGGCCATCCGGCGGGTCTACAAGGCCCTGAATCCCGGCGGCTGCTTCCTGTTCGACGTGAATACCCCGGAGAAGCTCCGGGCCATGGACGGCCAGGTGTTTTTGGACGAGGATGAGGAGGTTTTCTGCGTCTGGCGGGGGGAGTTTGACGAAGAAAGCAAGATCTGCTCCTATGGGATGGACATCTTCCGCCGGGAGGGCCGCCTCTGGCGGCGGGATTTTGAGGAGCACCGGGAGTACGCTTATTCCCGAGATCAGCTGACCGCCTACCTCCGGGAGGCGGGATTCCGCGACATCCGGGTATTCGGGGACCGGCGGCTGGAACCGCCGGGACCGGAGGAGCAGCGAATTTATTTTATGGCAAGGAAGGGAACCATTCGATGAAGGACTATATCGTGCGGGGCATCAGCCTGGACGGCTTTGTGAAGGCCACCGCCATCCGCTCCACGGACCTGGTGCGCCGGGGCGCGGAGATTCAAAAAACCGCTCCCAACGCCACGGCCGCCTTCGGGCGGGCGCTGACGGCGGCCTCGATGATGGGGAACCTGCAAAAGGTGGAAAACGGCTCCATGACCCTGCAAATCAAGGGCGGCGGGCCCATCGGTACGATCCTGTGCGTCTCCGATGCGATCGGGAATGTTCGGGGCTATGTGACGGAGCCCCGGGTCCCCCTGGTGGAGAAGTACCCGGGGAAGCTGGACGTGGGGGCCACCGTGGGCAAGGACGGGACCCTGACCGTGATCCGGGACCTGCAAATGAAGGAGCCCTATGTGGGCACCATCCCCCTGGTTTCCGGGGAGATCGGGGACGACGTTACCGCCTACTTCGCTCAGAGCGAGCAGGTGGCCACCGCCTGCGCCCTGGGGGTGCTGGTGGACCGGGATCACACGGTGAAAAACGCCGGCGGCTATCTCCTTCAGCTTCTTCCTGGGGCGCCGGAGGAGACCATCCAGGCCCTGGAGCGGGGGATCCAACGCGCCGGGGCGGTCACCGCTATGCTGGAGGCGGGTATGACCCCGGAGGACATTCTGGGGGCCGTCTGCGGCGAGCTGGGGGTGGCGTTTTTGGAGACGACCCCGGTGTGTTACAAGTGCTATTGCTCCCGGGAGCGGGTCAGCGCGGCCCTGCTGAGCCTGGGCCGGGAGGAGCTGACCGAGATCGCGGGAGAGGGGAAGACCTTCCCGGTGGAGTGCCAATTCTGTGACACGGTGTATAGCTTTACCCCCTCGGACCTGCGGGAGCTGCTGGAGCGGGCGTAGAAAATTGCCGAAAAAACCAAGGGGCAAAATCGAAAAAAGTGCTTGACAAAAAGCCCTTGTCTGTGTATAATAAAACCCGTCGCTGAGAGGCCAATTGCTTCCCGGCAGGTAGGGGAGCATAGCTCAGCTGGGAGAGCACATGCCTTACAAGCATGGGGTCACAGGTTCGAGCCCTGTTGTTCCCACCATCATACGGCCCGGTGGTGCAGTCGGTTAGCACGCCAGCCTGTCACGCTGGAGGTCGACGGTTCGAGTCCGTTCCGGGTCGCCAAATTAAATTGCGTTGGTGCAGAGCTTTCAAGCTCTGCCCATATGCCTCTGTAGCTCAGTAGGTAGAGCAGGGGACTGAAAATCCCCGTGTCGTTGGTTCGATTCCGACCGGAGGCACCAAAACGCGGGTGTAGCTCATCCGGTAGAGCGCCACCTTGCCAAGGTGGAGGTAGCGAGTTCGAGCCTCGTCACCCGCTCCAACAAAGGGCGACGGGGAACCAGCAGGTTCCCCGTTACATCTAAAATACGGTACCGTGGCCAAGTGGTAAGGCAAAGGTCTGCAAAACCTTCATTCCCCAGTTCAAATCTGGGCGGTACCTCCATCTAGAGACAATAAAAAAGATATTGTCCCCGAAAAGCCTTGCGCCGCAAGGCTTTTCGGCGTTCTAAGGGGCGAAATTTCAGGATTCAAAACCGTAGATATAAAATGCGTTTTTTTCGCTTTTTGTAGACTTGAACCCTCGTGGAAGCCGAATATCGCAAAAATTAAGATCAGCAGGCAGGAAAAATCCCGCCTGCTTTTCGTTTTTTCAGAGCCAATCGTTTGATTCAAATGAAGTGACCCCAAAAAGTTAGACAATAACATGAAGTAAAAACTGTTCAAGCTACCGAGAGGGCTTGCTGTCTGTGAATTGCGGGCGGCAAGCCCTTTAGCTTTGTCTTGATACGGCGGTTGTTGTAGTAATCCAAATATTCAATCAGTTCCTGCTTGAAATGTTCCATAGAACGAAACTCTTGCAAATATAGCAATTCGCTCTTGAGTAACCCGAAGAAGTTTTCCATAACGGCGTTGTCAAGACAATTCCCCTTGCGGCTCATACTCTGCCGAATACCCTTTTCCCGGAGCATCCGCTGGTACTGCCTGTGCTGGTATTGCCAGCCTTGATCCGAGTGCAGGATCAAATTTGTTCCATTGGGAATCTTCGCGAAAGCTTTGTCCAGCATACAGTAAAAACAATCTCGACCTTGTGGAATGGGCGAAGGAAGCCTATGCCCACGGCTGGGGCTATGTGTGGGGAACCTTTGGAACTGTATTGTCCCGCGGTTTTTACAAAGCAAAGGCGGAGCAGTACCCCGAAGAAGTGGGCGGCTACGCGGATTTTATCGAGTCCCACTGGCTTGGTAGACGAACGGCGGACTGCGTCGGACTCATCAAAGGCTACGGCTGGCTGAACCCCGATACCCATGAGGTGGAGTACGGCACAAACGGCATGCCGGATATCGGCGCGGACACCATGTATGAAATCGCCACGGAGAAAGGAACGATTGATACCATCCCCGATATTCCCGGCTTGGCTGTTTGGCGCGAAGGACATATCGGGATCTATATCGGCGGCGGTGAGGTCATCGAGGCTATGGGTACACAGTACGGCGTTGTAAAAACGGAGCTGTCGTCCGGCCGGTGGACGCATTGGTTGAAGATTCCGTATATCACCTATCTGGAAGGTGATGTAGGAGCGGCGCCCAATGAGAGCCGCGTCTGGCGGATTCTCTACGCGGAGATCGGCAACCCCTATGGCGTCGCGGGACTGATGGGAAATCTTTTCGCGGAAAGCGGATTGCAATCAAACAATCTGCAAGACAGCTATGAAGACTTCCTCGGTTACACCGATACCTCCTACACCCAGGCGGTGGACGATGGAAGCTATTCAAATTTCCCATCCGACAGTGCGGGCTTCGGCCTGGCCCAGTGGACGGTGGAGGATCGGAAAACGTCGCTCCTCGCATTCGCTAATGCACGAGGCTGTTCCATTGCAGATCTGGATATGCAGTTGGCTTTTCTGTGTCATGAGCTGGAAACAAAATTCCCAGGCGTTCTTGAAAAACTGAAAAACGCTTCCTCGGTCAGAGAAGCATCCGATTATGTACTGGTCCACTTTGAAGCGCCCGCGGATCAAAGCGAATCGGCAAAAGCGCGGCGCGCTTCTTACGGCAGCGTGTACTATGACAGGTATGGTCAAAACAATCAGGAGGATGAAAATGTTGCAAGCTGAATCAAACGCAAAAACAAGGCTCCAACAAAAGGTAGCCCACAACTATGCTTCGTTCCGAGAACAATGGCTGAAGCTGTCCCCGGCGGAGCTGATCGACCGGTGCGAGGAACTCGAGGCGGTCACTCGTATGGCAAAGACGCTTCCTGACGCCGTGTCGGAAGATGACGCGGAGTATCTGCTCCGCTTCAAAAATCCGCTGGAGGTGGTCAGCGACGCCTGGGTCAGCAGAAACGGGATCGACGCGCTCATCGTGGACGATGAGATGGGCCATCTGCTGTGGTCGCTTCGGGACCACGGGAATGCGGAAGATGATTATGAAATGGAAGATGACGACGAGCATCTGACGATGAGGATGTGAGCTACAATGCGTGGAAAAATGAAAACCATTCACGGCATCTACAAAAAGCACGGGCGGGCGGAATTTCTCGAAGCGGCCAAAGACTACTCTTCCCATGTGCATCCGGAGAGCATTGACAAAACGATTGATGAAATGGAGTCCCGATGGTTCGACGCGAGGCATACCATGACCGAAGCTGAGAAAATGGTTGAGGACTACAACAACGGTCTCACCGTTCTCAACGACGCCAGCCTTGCTTACGCCAGCGCGGGATTCGGAATGACCATGTGAGGAGGGGAATCCCATGAAAAAAATTTCTGTCAGCGTATCCTACGACGAGGAGAAGCTCTCCACACTCAGACTGTACCTCGAGCAGAAAGGGTTGAAGGTCGAGGATGAGGTGACCAAATCGCTGGATACGCTTTACGCCAAGCACGTCCCTGCCGGCGTCCGCGCGTTTCTGAATCTGCGTTCCGGCAATGCGGAGCCGCCCAATCCAAAGGTACGGAAGCTGAATACGGAACCAAAATCAAATCCGGAGATGACTGATCACGACCGGGAGGGTGAGGCCAAGAATGCGACTATAAACGGAGTTTCCGTTGTCAATCTGGCAAAAAATATAAGTGTTCAAAAGCACCCGAAACTATTTCCGAGCGGCAAACTCTGCGAGGCTTTTTTGACATACAGACGGTAGACACTTTTGTGCCTACCGTCTTTTTATCACATCACTTGCTCAGATCGCGGCCTTTGTAATCCCCCTCTTGTTTTTACTCGCTGTACCTGAGGGCCTCGATGGGGGGCTTCGCTGCGGCCTTGTTGGCCGGATACAGGCCGAAGATCAATCCGATGAGGGAAGAAAAGACGATCGCGATGACGGCCACCCCCGGGCTGATCACATAGTAGGAGATGCCGGAGGCCAGCGAGACGATGGCCAGGGTGATCCCGGACAGC
>CANQQI010000130.1 GCA_947625945.1 uncultured Oscillospiraceae bacterium | reverse complement strand
GGAAAAATGGAAAAACCCTCTTGACAAAACTGTGCTTACTGTATATACTGTTCATATACAGACAACCAAAGGGGTGAGCGTTTGCAGATCTACATCGACAATCACAGCGGCGCGCCGATCTACGACCAGATCTTCCGCCAGCTTCGGGACCAGATCATCTCCGGGGCCCTGCCGCCGGAGACGGCGCTGCCCTCCATCCGCAATCTGGCCAAGGACCTTCGGATCAGCGTGATCACCACCAAGCGGGCCTACGACGAGCTGGAGCGGGAGGGCTTTCTCTACACCGTGGCGGGGAAGGGCTGCTTCGTGGCGCCCCGGAACGTGGAGCTGCTCCGGGAGGAAAACTTGAAGCAAATTGAGTCGCTGCTGGCCCAGGCCGCCCGCCTGGCGGCCAGCTGCAATCTGAGCCGGGAAGAGCTGCAGGAAATGCTCCGGCTGACATGGGAGGATTGACATGAACGCACTGGAAGTCAGAGACCTGACCAAGCATTACAAGAATTTCACCCTGGACCGCCTCTCCTTCGACCTGCCCATGGGCAGCGTCCTGGGCCTGATCGGGGAGAACGGGGCCGGGAAAAGCACCACCTTGAAGCTGATCTTGGAAATTGCCAAGAAAGACGGCGGCGCCGTGTCCGTCCTGGGCAGCAAGCCCGGGGAGCGGCTTCCCAAGGAGCGGATCGGCGTGGTGATGGACGAGGTGGGGATTCACGGCTGCCTCTCCGCCCGGGACCTGGGCCGGATCCTCTCCGGCGTCTACCCCAACTGGGACCGGGCCGCCTACGATGCCTACCTGAAACGCATGGATTTGGACCCCAAAAAGCAGTTTAAGTCCTATTCCAGGGGCATGAAGATGAAGCTGGGCATCGCCGCGGCGCTGTCCCACGACCCCCAGCTTCTGATCCTGGACGAGGCCACCAGCGGCCTGGACCCGGTGATCCGGGACGAGGTGACGGACCTGTTCAGCGAGTTCACCCGGGACGAAAACCGGGCGGTGCTGATCTCGTCCCACATCGTCAGCGACCTGGAAAAGATCTGCGATTACATCGCCTTTCTCCACAAGGGGCGGCTGCTCCTGTTTGAGGAAAAGGACCGGCTCAAGGAGCGCTGCGGCCTGCTCCAGTGTACGGCGGAGGAGCTGTCCACCCTGCCCGCCGGGGCGGTGCTGGGCCGGAAGGTCACGCCTTACGGCGTCCAGGCCCTGGTGGACCGGGGGGACGTCCCAGCGGGGCTGCACATCAGCCCGGTGGACCTGGAGCAGATCTTCATTTTCATGGTAAAGGAGGCGCAGCCGGATGCTTGGCCTACTGTATAAGGATTTTCTGCTGCTGTGGAAGCAGTATCTGTTCTTTTTCTTCGCCATGGCCTTTGCCATGATGGTGGGGGTGACAGCGACAGTGACCAATCTGTTTTTTGTGCTGTTTCCCGTGCTGTACGCGGCGGTGCTGCCCCCCAGCCTGGTGAGCATGGAGGAGCGGGAGCGCTGGACGGCCTTCGCCCTGACAATGCCCCCCTCCCGCCGGACCATGGTGACGGAAAAATACCTCCTGGGCCTGCTGCTGTGTCTGATCATGGGGCTGCTGAACATGGCTTTCAGCCTGGTCTTCTTGGCCCTGGGCGAGGCGGTGGATCTGGCCGCTCGATTGCAGCTCACGGCCCTGGGAATGGCCTTCGGGCTGGGGTCAATGGCGGTCCAGTTCCCCCTGGTCTATTGGCTGGGGGCGGAGCGGGCGGTGATCGCCACCTCCGTGGTGGCCGGGCTTGTCTGCGGCGGCTCGGCGATCTTCAGCTTTTCCGGCGTTCTCCGGCCCCAGGGCCTGCCGGTCCAGCCCCTGCTGGGGGTGCTCCTGGTGGAGCTGCCGCTGCTGGCCGGGTCCTGGGCCCTGTCCCAGTGGCTGTTCGGCCGCCGGAGCCTATAGCGGAGGCGCGCCATGAAGGGCCTGCTGTATATGGACTTCACCGTTCTTCGCCGGCGGTATTGGTACGTCTTCCTGATGGCGGCGCTGTTTGGCGCCATGTCCTTTTCGGATCGGAATGTCACCTTTTTCACTCTGTACCCCTATCTGATCCTGGCTCCGCTCCCGGCCAACCTGGTGAATATGGAGAGCGGGAGCCGGTGGTACACGATTTCGGACGCCTTGCCCCTGACCAAGCGGGCGCTGGTGGGGGAGAAGTACCTGCTGGGGCTGCTCCTGCTGCTCCTGGCGGCGGCGCTGAGCCTGCTCTTTGGGTATGCCGGGGCCGCCATCGCGGAGCGGTCCATGAATTTGGCGGAGAAGCTGGCCCTGGCCCCGGTGGGCGTCGCGCTGGGGATGCTGATGGTCGCCATCCAGCTCCTAGCCACCTATGCCCTGGGGCCGTCGTGGGGCGCGGTGACGGTGATATTGAATGTATTGTTGTTTTTATTTTTGGCCCTCTGCGTTCCCAATATCCCCCAGGTGGGCCTGCCGCTTCTGCTGATCTCGTCGATCCTGTACGCCGCCTCCTATCTGGCCTCCGCCGCCTTTGCCCAACGGCGCGAGCGATGAAAAAGACCGCCTCCCCACCCGGGGAGGCGGTCAGCTGTCTTTGGACAGCAGATAGTCCCAATATTTTTCCAAAGCCCTCTGGTCCTCTGGGGACAGCCGTTCCCACCGGTCCAGGAGGGCTTTTTGCCCTTCCGAAAGAGGGAAGACCGCCGGCTCCGGCCCAAAAAACTGGCTCAGCGTGATCCCAAACCCGTTGCAGATCCGGCTCAGTGTATAAATTGACGGCGCGTTGGTCCTCCGGAGCATCATGCAAAGGGTAGAGTAGGTGACGCCGCTCTCTTTCGCAAGCCGGTACAGGGACCAGCCCCGCTCTTTGCACAGCGATTCGATTCTTTTGATGACCTCCCGTTCTTCCATACCCTTCGCCTCCAATCTGATATTATTCTATCCCTTATATCACATTTCCGATAGAGAAAAAATGTGATATAAAGACTTGACACATGTTCGCAAAAGCGATATAATGTGAACAGAAATATGACGGTATTTTGTCATATTCCGATGCAGGAAAGAAATGGAGGTATCTCAAGATGCGAATGAAAAAAGGATTGGCTTTGCTTCTGGTACTTTGCTTGGCCCTGGCAATCCTGCCGGTCCGTGCCTATGCGGCGGAAGAGCTTCATGGCGAATTGGAAAATATTCAATGGACCTTGGATGAGGAAACGGGGACTTTGACCATTTCTGGCGAGGGAAAAACTCCGGATTTTTACCTCCCATATTATTCCGGTGATCCTTGCCCGTGGCAAGATTATAAGGAAATGATCACCCATGTTGTGCTTGAAGAAGGGATCACCGGCATTGGAGATACCTTTGAGGGCCTGACCAATCTTGAGAGCGTGACCATTCCCAATACAGTTACCAGCATCCATTCCAGGGCATTCAATAGCTGTGAAAAGCTGGAGCTACATATTCCGAAGAGCGTTGTCACGATTAAGGAAGAATTGATTGGCGGCAGTGGTGATCCGGTCGTGTTGGGGACTCCCAGCAGACATGAGAGCTTCCGTGGAGTCAAAAAGCTGGTCGTTGACGCGGATAATCCCATGTTTTCCAGTGACGAGCACGGGGTGCTTTACAATAAGGATAAGACTGTGCTGCTGTATGCGCCGACCAGCCTGGAAGGAAGCTATACGATTCCTAACGGCGTTATTACCGTTGGCAGCGAAGCCTTTGCGGATTGCAAAAAACTAACGGAAGTGATTATATCTGACAGCGTTACAAAGATCGAAAAACTTGCGTTCTACAATTGCCTGAGGTTGAATAACGTAACGCTTTCTAACAGCCTCACTATAATCGGTGAAATGGCCTTCCGATCTTGCGTACAACTGAACACAATAACTTTCCCCGATACGTTGACAGAAATAGGCCTCGGCGCGTTTAACGACACGGCACTTGTTGAAGTCGATATCCCAGAAGGAGCCTCTGTAGGCGGCCATGCGTTTAGCTATTGCATGAACTTGAAAAAAATTACTTGGCGGGAATCCGGCAGTCATGAGAATTTGAACTGGAAATTTGAACCGGACAGTGGCACTTTGACGATTTCTGGTATTGGCGACATGACTTCGGAAGCAATATACGGCTACCCCTGGTCGGTTTATTCTTATTCCAATCAAATTAAGCACATAATCCTTGAACAGGGTATTACCAGTATTGGCAATCATGCTTTTGAGAGCAATGGAGAATTAACCGAAGTTGAGATTCCTGATAGCGTTACGGCTATCGGAATAAGAGCTTTTGCTGAGTGCGCAAAACTAACCAATGTTAAGCTGCCGAAGAATTTAACAGTGCTTTCCTACGAATTGTTCGATGGCGCAGGGCTGACGAGTATTGAAATTCCAAATGGTGTTACAAGGGTAGAGGAAAGCGCTTTCTGCCTGTGTGATGATTTGGAAGAAATTGTATTCCCCGCCAGCGTCGAATATGTTGGTGTATATCAAACTGGCCGGGTGAATCCATCGATAGTGGTATTCCTTAACCCTAATTGTGAGATTCTCCACCGCGAAGGGCTTCAAAGTTGGAAAACAGTCTATGGCTATCCTGGCTCTACTGCGGAAGAATTTGTAAAGGCTTATAAACAGGAAGAGCCAAGAAGTACGATGCAATTCATCCCTCTGGACAGTGTTTCTCTTGTCGATGATGAGCCTACCACGCAAAAGTGGAACGAGGAAGCCGGCGGCGAGGTTTCTTATCACATCGACCATCCTCTGGAAACGGATGTAGAAGTGCTTCTGGATGGCGTTCGCGTAGATCCCGCAAATTATGTTGTCACGGAAGGCAGCACCATCGTCACCTTCAAGGAGAGCTATCTGGCGACGCTGGCTGCCAAAGAGTACGAGGTCAACATCCTGTTCTCTGACGGCGGTATTGAGACAAGCCTGATTGTGACCCGCCAGACGCCGCCCGCCCCGGGCACCCCGGGTACCCCCGGAACGAATCTGCCCCCCGCGGTGGTGCCGCCTCACGGTGGTTCTTCCGGCGAAGATGTTCCCGGCAATTCCAGGCCCACCGGTGCCGGTGAAGCATCGTCTGAGACCCAGCCGAAGCCCCCTGCCTCCACCAACGATCCCCCCAAGACCGGCGATTTTGCCGCCCCGGCCCTGTGGGTGTGCCTGATGGCGGTGTCCGGCCTGGCGGTGGCTCTGACCTTCGCCGGAAAGAAAAAACGCAAATAATGCCATCACGCCAAGCGCCCCCGGCATACCGCCGGGGGCGCTATCAACCGGCAACAATTACCCGCCGGCTCAAAAACAGACTGCCCCGGGCGCGTCCAGCGCCCGGGGCAGGGTCGTTTTAATAAATGGGAGGTTTATTCCTCATCCTCCCCCGCGCCGGCGGTGGGGTCAAAGTTGACGATGATGCTCTGCTCCGTGAGCATGGAGGCGTCGGTAACGGCGGTGCCGAAGACGTTGACCTGGATCAGATTGGGGCATTCCGCCA
>CANQQI010000129.1 GCA_947625945.1 uncultured Oscillospiraceae bacterium | reverse complement strand
TTTGTCTGGAAGATCTGCATGATATAGCCTGCTTCCATAGAGGAACCTCTGGACAGTCGTTCGATGTCCATGCAAACTACACCCGCATACATACCGGTGCTGACCATATCCAGGAGCCGCATCATCTGAGGACGGGCCGCCCGAGCAGTCATGGGCTACGCCGAGAAGAACGGTGACTGGTTTTCCTTCTGCTTGAATAAGACTGCCACAGAGCAGTGCAAAATCAACGCCCCCCATGAGCAGGAGGATAACGCTCTGTTTTATCAGATCATGGACGAGCTGTACGGCGGAAAATTTACACGCCCCGCCGACGGAAAGATCGTCACTGATCTTTCGGATGTGATTTTCTACATGGATTTCTCCGGCGTCTTTGACCGGGCCAGTCAGGAGAAAAAGTACACCCAGCGGCGGTTAAAAGCAAAATCTATGTTCTGTCCCGAGGGCGTCACCTTGGATTTCGGCAGCGGGAAACACCGCTACCTTGCCTTTGAGCGCTCCGGCAGCATGAGCCGGGAATACAAGTTATCCTTCATTCGAGAGGACCTTTATGCCGCTGTGACCCGGCGCGTCACGATGGATCTGACCATTGGAATGTGCCAGCTCAGTAAGCTCTACGCCTACAATGGTCTGATGATGTCCAGCGGCAAACGCATCGACGGCATTGGAATTGACAAGCCGCACCGGGTCATTGTCATCGACAATCCAAGCTATGAGGTTCCCAATGTTCCCGTGATTACAGCAGAGGACGCGGATGGCGGCGGCAGTATGAGAGTGTTCCGCCGGGTGGAAAAGACCGTGGATTCCGTCAAGGTCACAGGCTTTGACGGCGAGGGCCTGATCTCCAAAGAGTACGCGGCTGTGGTAGACAGGGTGTTCTGCGGTGGGAATGTACATACCTCCTTCCAGATCCGTATGCCCTATGTCAAAGGAATGCTCCACAAGGTAGACTTCAAAGACTTTTACAAGATGACCGGCACCAAGCGCCTGACGGATATCTGGGGCGTCAAACACCGCGTGGAAGATGTGGATATGATCCTGACAAAGAGTATGTTCAAGGGCTTCGGCTGGCTGAACGGAAGCGGCAAGAGCTGACGCCGAAAATTCAGGCCGCGCCTGCCGATCCATCCCGGCTGTACACCTTTGCCGAGCCGGGGTGGAAAGAGAAACTGGATCCCGCTGTCAGCGCAAAAGTCAAAGCCCTGGCGGATGATTATCGTCACTGCCAGACCCGGGTTCGTGCCAGCCGGCAGCCCGATCAGTCAGGCAAACGGATCACGGATATCGAGCGGATCCTGTTCGCCAGAGGGCAAGAAGATCTCTGGGACCTGGACAGCCTGTATGCCGCTTTTTCCTCCCTGACCTACGAGGAAGCAGACGCCCTATATCAGGCATTGGAGGCGGAAAAATGGCAGTTCATGATGCCGGATGAGCGGGAAGCGTTTCTGGAAAAGCACCTGCCCGGTTCCGATTTCGTGGAACACTATGATTTACTCTGTGATTTCCGCGACGGCGGCTACCGCGTTCTGGGACATCTCGTTGGGGACCGCATTGCGTCTTAACTGCGAAAGCGGTCGCTTCCGTCCAATCATAATATGTTTTAAGGAGCCGCGGAAAGCGGCTCCTTTTTTAATCGTCTCACGGATATGATGCGCTATATAAGCATGACCGGATCTTTGATCCAGTCAGAACATTGTACAGGCAGCCGCAATTTTATTATTGAAATTGAACCGCTTTGCATGTAAAATAATACTATCCGGCGGGAGGTGACACCGTGCTTCGTGTTCTACTTTGTGATGATGATGAATTGTTCCTTAATCGCGTAAAAAGCCGTGTGGAGGCGTTTCTATGCAGTCAGGAAGAACGGTTTGAGATTCTGGCCCACACCGATACCTCCCTGATCACCGACCGGGAGCTTACCCTGTGCGATCTGGCGCTGCTGGATGTGGACCTGGCCACCCCGGAGGACGACGGCATTGCCTTGGCCCGGCGGCTCCGCGCCTTCCGCCAGGACGCGGTGCTGATCTTCGTCACCAACTATGTGGAGTATGCCCCGGCGGGGTATGAGGTGAACGCTTTTCGGTACATTCTCAAGAAGGACTTGGACGCGGTACTCTCCCAATATTTGAAAGAGGCTTTGGCAAAACTTGCCGCGGAAAAAGAAACCTTTCGTCTTTCGGTGGAAGGACGGTATCTTGATCTGCGCTTGGATGAGATATTGTATTTTGAAATCAAACACAGGACAATCCAGGTATACCAGAATGCCGGGACAGATCACGGGAAGCAATGCTTTTCATTTCAGGGTTCCCTTTCCGCTCTGGAGATCCAGCTTGAACAGCGAGGCTTTCTCCGGGTCCACAGCAATTATCTTGTCAATATGCGCCATATTTATCAATTCGGCTGCCGGGGGTTGCAGCTCTCGGATGGAACCCTCCTGCGGGTCAGTGAGAAGATGTATGCGGAAAACAAGAAGAAGTATATGAATTGGATGGGGCAGTTGTGATGGAATACTTTTTGACGGTACTGTGGACAGCTTTTGATATATTGGCGGTCTTCCTGATCGGGCATACGTTCCTGTCAGCAAAGCGGGATATGCGGTTTCGAGTAAACCTATATTGCATTACCTGGCTGTTATCATCGATTCTCACTTTATCCGTCAACGGAGGGATCCGGGTGGCGCTTTGCATAGGCGTCGTCGCTTTGGCTTTTTGGATCCTACTGGATGGAAAATGGCCGGCCATCATTGCCGTTGCGGTATTAAGCTATCTTTTCGCAACGATTTGCGAGTTTATTTCTTTTTATGGGGCCACCTTTTTTCTTGGAATGGATTATGAGCAGCTCGTAAAGCAAAGGATGCTGTTTTCGGTATTTGTGACCAGCGAAAAATCTTTGACGCTTTTTGCCGCATGGCTTTTATATGCCTTTTTCTCAAAGCGGAAAACGAGGCCCTTCCAAGCAAAATGGGTGCTGCTCAGCGCTCTGTTCCCGACTGTCAGCGTAATCCTTCTTTATTCCATTTTCTTCCAGGCCCAGGAGAGGGAAAATCTGACCCCGGGTGCGATGATTCTCTGCGTTGGGCTGGCAGCCGCCAATGTGGGCATTCTCTTTGGAATCCAGGGGTTGGAAAAAAGCACCCAGAAGGAGCGGGAGGCAGCCCTGATGCGGCAGCAGATCACCCTGCAATCGGAGAGCATCACCGCCTTGGAAAAGAGCTACCGGGCCCAACGCAAAGCAACCCATGATTTTGGCAGGCATCTGGAAACCATTCAGGAGCTGCTCAAGCGGGGCGATCTGGATTCTCTTCAAGAATATCTGGACGACCTCCAAAAAAATCACACTACCCGAATCTTCAGCATCCGCTCCGGGAATCCCGTGATCGATGTGGTGCTGAACGAAAAATACCAGGCGGCCCAGGAGAAGGGCGTCGCCATGCAGTTCCAGGTCAACGACCTAAAGGAGGTCACGCTGCGGATGGACGCGCTGGCGGTTGTTTTGTCCAATCTCCTGGACAACGCCATCGAAGCGGCTGAGAAGTGTTCGGGCTGGAAAGAAATTCAGTGCGTGCTGAAAGCCGGGCCCCAATTCTATCTATCAGTGCGCAACACCTCCTCACCGGTCAGTATCATCGATGGGAAAATCGCCACCACCAAACCCAATCCCCTGGACCACGGCTATGGGCTTCCAACTGTATGCGGAATTTTGTCGGAATGGGGCGCGGAATATTCCTTCGACTATTCAGATGGCTGGTTCCAATTCGTTGCGGAAATACCAATGAAATAAAACCCCTTATATACCGCCTGCGGACGCCGACGCCCGCGGGCGGTTTTTCTATGCGCTTTATAGGAAAGTAGCAGTTATGCGGAAAAAGTAGCAGTTATGCGGAAAAATTTGCCAGTCCAATTTTACAGCGTTATGATGCTCTTGGTGATGGAAATGAAAGGACTTCTTGACAAGATCATAACCGGCTGCACAGAAAAAGGTTGGATCGATCCGAGCGACGCGGAATGGGTACGATACGGACTGGAACGATTGGTTGCCACGGTCTGTGGCTTTTCTGCCATGCTTCTGATTGGGCTGCTGCTGTTCCCCTTCCCCGCCGCCCTGGCCTTCCTCGGCTCCCTCTGCTTCCTGCGGAAACGGACCAACGGCTTCCACGCAAAAACCATGGCCGGCTGCTTTCTCAGCTCCATTGGGATCGAGCTGCTTGCCCTGGGAGCTGTCTATCCGTTTTTGTCCGCCTCCATCTCCGCGATCTTACTCACGTTTTCTTCCATGGGAGTGCTGGTTCTTGCCCCATTCCGGCATCCAAACTTTCCCCTGACTGAACGCGAATTTGCCGCCAACGCAACAGGCGCGAGAGCGCGGCTCTTGATCCTGCTGGTTCTCTACACCGCCTTTTCCTGGCTGCAATGGGAAGACGCGGCAAGGGGCATATCCCTTGGTATCGCAACGGACTGCGCAATGCTGATCCTTGCATATATTACAAAAAAAGGAGAAACGCACCATGAAAAACACTGACAAACTGATGAAGTCGCTTTTCGCAGAGCTTGCCGCTCGCCAGCGCAAGGAATGGCCTCCGGGATGTTTTCTCGCGCTTTACCAGTCCAAGCGCCCGGTGGAAGAACCCCAGGCAGACAAAAAGCAATCGGGCGGTCGCTGACCGCCCCCTGAAAGAAGAAATGAGGTGGTTCCAATGGGCTGAGATGACTGCTTTTCTCGGTAATTCAAGAGAAAAGTGTATGGGTGATTGTTCCGAAGCAAAAGCATAAACTCCTTGGGATCCATTCACACAGCTAATTTACGGCGGCAACGAGATGCCCCATGCCGGCGGTAATACTCACAAATCAAGGGGTAAATTCGATACATATTACGATAGGAGCAACAATGAAACATCCAAACAAAATTGCAAGGGCCCTTATGGTATGCCTTGTCTTTGCGGTATGCTTGTCTACAACGATAGTGGCGTATGCTTCCTCAACGACAGCCACCGTCAATCTTACTGAAAGCCAATCCAGCGCTCTTTCTGGAGTTGTTTCCTGCCGTTCGGCGGCTGCAAACGCAAGAAATAACAGCACCAGCAAGTACAGCGTCAAATTGTGTCTCCAGCTATCCGCCGGATCCTCCTGGGGAGACTACGGTGTTGTGGAGATGTCCCCCGGTACTCGGGGAGAAACCGGCGAGTGGGGACGGGAACAAGGCACACCTTATCTTGCAAGAGCGCAACTCTGTGTATCCGGTTTCTTGTGGGATAGTACCGGATGCACCGCAAGCGGAAGTGTAAATGTTGTTAAGCCGATTGACTAAAGCGTAAGCCCGCGGCGGCATGGGCGGCTGGAGTACCACCCATGCCGCCGTGGAAAATGGAAGGTGAAGTTGGAATGAAGTATTATGGGACCGCATGGAAGCTGTTCCTTCGCTATGTACGGTTCTGGGCGATCACGATTTTGCTGTTTCTGGTGACCAATCTTCTCTGCGCCAGAATGTTCCTCCTGGATTTTTGGCTGAATGACTATCTGAAAAATTGCGACGCCCTGGGATTTCTGGGACTGACTCTTTTCTCGTT
>CANQQI010000128.1 GCA_947625945.1 uncultured Oscillospiraceae bacterium | reverse complement strand
GTTCACAATTTCAACCTGGAGATCGAAAAGGGCGAATTTATCGTCTTTGTCGGCCCCTCCGGCTGCGGAAAATCCACTACGCTGCGGATGATTGCCGGTCTGGAGGACATCTCCAACGGCGAGTTCCTGATTAACGGGCAGCGGGCCAATGAATGGGGCCCCCGGGAGCGGGAGGTCGCCATGGTTTTCCAGAGCTACGCCCTGTATCCCCAGATGACGGTTTTCGACAACATTGCCTTCGGCCTTACCCTTCAGGGTGTGGACGAGGAAGTGATTGAGGAAAAGGTGAAAAATACCGCCGCCATCCTGGGCCTGACGGACTATCTGGATCGGCTTCCCCGGGCGCTTTCCGGCGGCCAGCGGCAGCGTGTCGCTATCGGCCGGGCCATCATCCGGAAGGTGGGTGTGTTCCTGATGGACGAACCCCTTTCCAACCTGGACGCCAAGCAGCGGGTCACCATGCGTTCCGAGATCGCCCAGATCCACCGGGAGACCGGCGCCACCACCATCTACGTCACCCACGACCAGACCGAGGCCATGACCCTGGCGGATCGGATCGTGGTCATGAAGGAAGGCTACGTCCAGCAGATCGGTACCCCCTATGAGCTGTACATGGATCCGGTGAACGTGTTCGTGGCGGGCTTCATTGGTGAGCCGCCCATGAACTTCATCCGGGGCAAGGTGACCAAGGGCTGCCTGGCCTTCGGCGCCAACACGCTGGATCTGACCGCCAAGCTGGGCGACCGGGTGCGGCAGTTCGAGGGCAAGGAGCTGGTGTTCGGGTTCCGTCCCGAGCATATCGAGCTGGGTCGGCAGGAAAAGGCCTACCAGATCTCCGCCGACGTGGAGCTGACGGAAATGCTGGGCGACAATACCAACGTCTACATCACTGCCCAGGAGCAGAAAGCCATCCTCAAGGTGGATCCCCACGATACCCCCGAGGTGGACAGCCAAATTACCTTCTCCATCCCCTATGAGCATGTGTACCTGTTCGACGGGGAGACCGAGGAAGTCATCAAGTAAGGAGCGCGCCATGGACATTCGCTATTCTGCCAACCCTAAGGATGTGGAGCACTACTCCACCGAGGAACTTCGCCGGGAATTTTTGATTACCGATCTGTACGTGCCGGACACCGTCCAGGCCACCTATTCCCATGTGGACCGGATGGTGGTCATGGGCATCATGCCCGTTCGGGAGGAAGTGCCCATTGACAAGGGCATCGATATCTGGGCCAACTTCGGCACCAATTCCTTCTTTGAACGCCGAGAGGCCGGCGTGTTCAACTTGGGGGGCAAGGGCACCATCCAGGTGGACGGCGCGCGCTACGACCTGGGCTACGAGGACTGCCTCTACATCGCCAAGGGCGCTGGGACCGTCACCTTCTCCAGCGCTGACCCGGAGAATCCCGCCCGGTTCTATCTGGCCTCTACCCCCGCCCATAAGACCTGCAAGACCACCTTCCTATCCTTTGAGAACGCTAACCACCGGCCCTGCGGGGAGGCGGAGAACGCCAACAAGCGGGTGATCAACCAGTTCATCCACCCGGATGTGCTGGAAACCTGCCAGCTCTCCATGGGCTTGACTCAGCTGGCCCCCGGCAGCGTTTGGAACACCATGCCCTGCCACACCCATGAGCGCCGGATGGAGGTCTACACCTATTTTGAGATTCCCGAGGACCAGGCGGTGATCCACCTGATGGGCCAGCCCAAGCAGACCCGCCACCTGGTAATGAAGAATTTCGATGCGGTGATCTCTCCCTCCTGGTCGATCCACAGCGGCTGCGGCACCTCCAACTACACCTTTATCTGGGCGATGGGCGGAGAGAACCAGACCTTTGACGACATGGACAATCTGAAACCGACGGATTTGGAGTGAGGAAAAATATGGATATGAACGCTTTCCGGCTGGACGGCAAGGTGGCTCTGGTCACCGGCGCCAGCGCGGGCATCGGCTTTGAGATCGCCGCCGCTCTGGCGGAGGCGGGGGCCAAGGTGGCCTTCAACAATACCAACCCCAAGAAGATGGAAGCGGCCATTGCCGCCTACAAGGCTCGGGGCATCGACGCCAAGGGCTACCTGTGCAACGTCACCGACGAGGAGCAGGTCCAGGCCCTGGTGGCGCAGATCGAGAAAGATCTGGGCGTGATCGATATTCTGGTGAACAACGCCGGCATCATCAAGCGCATCCCCATGCTGGAGATGAAGGCCGAGGAGTTCCGCCAGGTCATTGATGTGGATCTGAACGCCCCCTTCCTGATGGCCAAGGCCGTGATCCCCGGCATGATCAAGAAGGGCCACGGAAAGATCATCAACATCTGCTCCATGATGAGCGAGCTGGGCCGGGAGACGGTCTCCGCCTACGCCGCCGCCAAGGGCGGACTGAAGATGCTCACCCGGAACATCTGCGCCGAGTACGGCGAATATAACATCCAGTGCAACGGCATTGGACCGGGCTATATTGCCACGCCTCAGACCGCTCCTCTGCGGGAGCGCCAGAGCGACGGCAGCCGGCATCCCTTTGACCAGTTCATCGTCGCCAAGACCCCTGCCGCCCGCTGGGGCGAGCCGGAGGACCTGGCGGGCCCGGCGGTGTTCCTGGCCTCCGACGCCTCCAACTTTGTCAACGGCCACATTCTCTATGTGGACGGCGGCATTTTGGCCTACATCGGAAAGCAGCCGTAATATGCGGACCGTCTCCTTTTCCGCCCTTACCGGCAGGGTAACGGGCTATTTGCAGGAGGAACGGGAAGCGGCGGTTGCCCATAAGGTACGCCCCGCCCTGGTCATTTGTCCCGGCGGGGCTTACCGCTACTGTTCCCTCCGGGAGCAGGACCCACCAGCCCTGGCCTTTCTGGCCCAGGGCTATCAGGTTTTTCTGCTGGAATATTCTGTGGAGGCCCAGGCGGGGGACTACCGGCCTCTCCGGGAGTTGGCCGAGACCCTGTCCCTGATCCGGAAAAGCAGCGCCGCCTGGCACATCGACCCGGCAAAAATTGCCGTCATGGGCTTTTCCGCCGGGGGCCACTTGGCGGCCAGTTTAGGAGCGCTCTGGAACGATCAGGAATTATGTCTACCTGCCGGTGCTCGCCCAGACGCCCTGCTCCTGTGCTATCCGGTACTGAGCGCCTATGAATATGCCCACGACGAGTCAATTCGGTGGGTCACCGGCGGCCGGGAGGAGCTGCGGCGGAAGCTGGACATCCCCTCCCAGGTGACGGCGGACTTTCCGCCTACCTTTTTGTGGCACGGGGGCGCGGATGGCAGCGTCCCGCCGGAAAACAGCCTCCTGCTGGCCCTTGCGCTGCGCCGGGCAGGGGCCCCGGTGGAGCTGCACCTGTTTTCTGAGGGCGGCCACGGTCTGGCCACCTGCACCCAGGAGACGGACTCGGCGTGCGATGCCTGCCGCCCCTGGCTGGCGTTGGCGGAGGACTGGCTGAACCGCCGGTTTTCCTTTGTCCCCTGATTTTTTATGAAGGAGGAATGGTCATGCAGCTGGGAATCCGTCTGCACGATGTAAATTCTGCTATCCCCGAGGCCCAAAGTATGGCTGCCCGAGCGGAAAAGGCCCGGGAGGAGGGCTTTTCCTGCGTTCACCTGGCCTTTTCCAAGGTGATCCGGGGGGTGGCCTTTGACGAGGCCGCTCTCAGCGAGGGCTTGGCCTTCTATGCCAAGCGGGTCTTTGCCAAGCGGGACCTGGACGTGGCGGTGCTGGGGTGTTATCTGAACCTGGCCCACCCGGACCCGGCGGAGCTTGCCCGGATTCAGAGCCGGTACTATGGCCACATCCGGGTGGCGGCTTTGATGGGCGCGGGCGTGGTAGGCACCGAGACCGGCGCCCCCAACGCGGCCTATCAGCTGGATGAAAATACCCACACCCGGGCGGCGTTGGAGCAATTCATCCGGGGCCTGGCCCCGGTGGTGGAATGTGCCGAGCGCTATGGCGTCACCGTGGCCATCGAGCCGGTGTGGAAGCACATTGTCTATGATCCCGACCGGGCGGTGGAGGTGCTCAAAGCCATCGGCAGTCGGAACCTGCGAATCATTCTGGACCCGGTGAATCTGCTCTATCCCGGCAATGCGGAGCGACAAGACGACGTCATTGCCGACGCCATTGACAAGCTGGGGGACCAGGTGGCGGTGGTGCATTTGAAAGACTTCGTACCTGCAGGGCAGGACCTGAAGAGCGTCGCCGCCGGCACCGGCCAAATGGACTACACCCGAATCTTGAAATTCATGAAGGAGCGCAAGCCCTATATCCAGGCCACCCTGGAGAATACCACTAATGCCAACGCCGTACAGGCCCGGGAGTACCTCCAAGCCTGCTATGAGCGGCTGTAATAATCTAAGAAAGGCGGAAATGAACATGGATGTATTGCAGACGATGGCAGCCCGCAGCTCCACCCGGAGCTATACGGCGGAGCAGCTGACCCAAGGGGAGCTGGACGCTCTTTTGAAGGCGGGGCTCCAGGCCCCCACCGCTACCAACCGGCAGGAGCTCCACATCACCGTGGTGCCGGGGGACGCGCCGGTGCTGGCCAAGCTGAATGAGACCCTGGGCCGGGGCGGCAGCTTTTACTATAACGCTCCCACGGTGCTGGTGATCAGCGGGGAGGAGGCCTTCTCCTGGACCCCGGTAGACGCCGGGATCGCCGTGGAGAACATCGCTCTGGCGGCGGAGGGGCTGGGCCTGGGCAGCGTGATCCTGGGCTGCGTCAAGGCCATTCTTCGGGGACCGGACAAGCCCGCCTGGAATGAGGCGCTGAAGATTCCCCAAGGATACGCTTTTGAAGTTGCTATTGCCGTGGGCCACAAGGACAAGGAAAAAACGCCTCACACCTTCGACCCGGAAAAGCAAATCAGCTATCTTTAACGCGTCCCGCTTTCCCGGCGCGCAGCCGTAAAGGGAAAAAAGACGGCAGGCTCCGGGAGATGCCGGACCAGGGCGAAATAATGTACTTTTTGGATACGACGCGGAGCCGAAAAGGGCACCGCGCCGTATCCTTTGTCATGTTATATTTAAATCCTGGGGATTTTACTTTACAGCGAAAGCTTGCCAGGGTATAATGATAACAGGAGCGGCGGCGACGGCAAATCCGTATGCCCCCACAATGCCGCCATTCGGAGGGAATCGGCCATGACACAGAAGGAAAGAAGCGCTTATTTGATCGGGGTGCTGCTGAAAGAACAGCCCCAGTACCGGGATATAGCCATCCCACAAAACGAACAGGGCCAGAAGCGGCTGCTCCGATCCCTGATGAACGTCCGCCCGCCGATGCCGATTGGCACGGATTTTCTGGCGGTGCAGGATGCCTATCTGCGGGGGGAAACCGCCCGGAAGGGCGTCACCCACATTGCCGATCTGACGAGCGTGGAGCCGGGGATCTACCTCTGGCAGGGGGACATCACCACCCTGAAATGCGGCGCCATCGTAAACGCGGCCAACGCCGGCATGACCGGCTGCTATGTCCCCTGCCATGGCTGTATTGACAACCCGACACCAGTGTAAATCACACACCGATTTATAGCATAGTACAAGGGAAAGCCCTGATACACCTTGTATTTAACTTTC
>CANQQI010000127.1 GCA_947625945.1 uncultured Oscillospiraceae bacterium | reverse complement strand
CCCGGAGCATGGCCAGCTTGATCAGATCCGCCGCCGTGCCCTGGATGGGGGTGTTGAGGGCGATCCGCTCCGCCCCCTGACGAACGTTGTAGTTGCTGCTCTTTAGCTCCGGGATGTCCCGGCGGCGGCCGTAGAGGGTCTGGGTGTAGCCCCGCTCCCGGGCGTCCGCCACCACCCTCTTCATATACTCCCGCACCCCATGGTAATTGGACAGATAGTTGTCAATATACTGCCGGGCCTCATAGCGGCTGACCCCGATATCCTCCGCCAGGGAAAATTCGGAAATACCGTAGACGATGCCGAAGTTCACCGCCTTGGCGTGCCGCCGCTGGAGGGGCGTGACCTCCCCCGGGGCTACGCCGAAGACCTGGGCGGCGGTGGCGGTGTGGATATCCATGCCGCTGCGGAAAGCGGCGCTCATATTTTCGTCCCCGGCAATGTGGGCCAGCACCCGCAGCTCGATCTGGCTGTAGTCCGCGTCCACCAGGACGAAGCCTGCCTTGGGGACAAACATCTTTCGGATCTCCGCCCCCAACTCCGTGCGGACGGGGATGTTTTGCAGATTGGGGTCCGTGGAGGACAGACGGCCCGTGGCCGTCACCAGATTCTGGAAGGTGGTGTGGACCCGACCGTCGGGACCGATGCCCTTGAGCAGGCCGTCGGCATAGGTGGATTTCAGCTTGGTCAGCACCCGGTAGTCCATGATGGCGGGGACAATGGGGTGAATCAGCTTCAGCTTTTCCAGCACCTCCACGTTGGTGGAATAGCCCCGGCTGGTCTTTTTCCCCGAGGGCAGGCCCAGCTTCTCAAACAGAACCTCCCCCAGCTGTTTGGGGGAATTGATGTTGAAGGGCGCCCCGGCGTAGGAATAGATCAGCTGTTCGCAGTCCCCGATCCGCTGGGTCAGCATCTGCCCAAACTGCTCCAGCCGCTCCCGGTCGATGGCCACGCCTGCCCGCTCCATGCGGTACAGCACCGGGGCCAGGGGCAGCTCGATATTCCGGTACAGCTCCTCCATGCCCTTTTCCTGCAGCGCTTCGGTCAGCAGCGGCCGCAGGCGGTATACCGCTTGGGCGCAGGCGGCGGCGTCCCCGTCCTCCACGGTGAGGCCCAGATAGTTTAGAGCCAGCTTGGACACGGGATAGTCGGACTGGGTGGGGTTCAGATCGTAAGCCGCCAGGGCGGTGTCAAACTGCCAGCCGCCCAGGGTCATACCCAGGTTGTCCAGCCGGTGGAGGGTCTCCTTGAGCATATGGACAACGTGTTCCGCCGGGACAGCCAGCACCGGCGCCGCCGCGGCGGCCTCCATGGGCGTCAGGACACAGCATCCGTCGGCCCAGGCAAGGCCCAGGCTGCCGTCGGGCGCCAGATACACGGCGCAGGCAGTCCCCGGAGTAGGCGGCGCGTCCTTCCTCGGAAGCTCCGGCGTCTTGACCTCCTCCGGCGGGGCCTCCTGCTCCGCGCCCCGAAGACCGTACCGGTCGATGAGCCGCACAAATTCCAGCCGGGTGAACAGCTTATACAGCTCCAGCCGGTTGGGGGGCTGAATGATGGCATCCGCCGGGGCAAATTCAATGGGCGCTTCCGGCCGGATAGTGGCCAAGTCAAAGGAGAGGTAGGCCATCTCCCGCCCGGCCTCCAGCTTTTCCCGCAGCTTGGGGCGGATAGTGGGATCGTTCAAATGTTCGTAAACGCCGTCCAGGGAGCCGAATTTATGGAGCAGCTCCGAGGCGGTCTTCTGCCCCACCCCGGCCACGCCGGGGATATTGTCGGAGGAATCCCCCATCAGGGCTTTCAGGTCAATTAAGCGCTTGGGCTCAAAGCCGTATTCCTCCTGAAATTTTGGCCGGTCGTACAGCGTGGCGGTGGTCTGGCCCGGCCGGGAGATCACCAGCTTGACATTTACATGGTCGTCGATAAGCTGCAAGGAGTCCCGGTCCCCGGTGACGATGACGCAGTCCCAGTCCTTTTCCCCGCAGATCCTGCCCACGGTACCGATCACGTCGTCCGCCTCCCACCCCTCGCACTGGTAGATGGGAATGTTCATGGCGGCAAGGACCTGCTTCATGATGGGCATCTGCTGGGCCAGCTCCTCCGGCATTTTGTGCCGGGTAGCCTTGTAGCCGTCGTATTTTAAATGGCGGAAGGTGGGGCCGTGGAGGTCGAAGGCCACGCAGATGGCCTCCGGCTGCTCCTCCTTCTCCATTTTTTCCAGGATGTTCAAAAAGCCATAGATGGCGTGGGTAAACAGCCCATCTCGGGTGGTCAGAGGCCGGACGCCGAAGAAGGCCCGGTTGATGACGCTGTTCCCGTCCAAAATCATCAGCTTCATACTCTTCTCCATTTCGTTCCCTGGGGCGTGTCCGTCAGCTCCACGCCCATGGCCTTGAGCTGGTCCCGGATCCGGTCGGCCTCGGCAAAGTTTTTGGCCTTCTTGGCAGCCATCCGGGCGGCTACCAGACCGTCGATCTCCGGGTCTGCGGAGGCCGCCGCCTCCTGGGCCTGACTCTTCCGGAGAGCCTCAGCCTTCTTCAGCAGATCCAGAGACAGCACCCGGTCAAAATCTTCCAGGGCCGCCAGCTTGGTGGCGTCGCTGACCGGGGCCTTCAGCGCGTCATATACCGCCGTCACCGCCAGGGAGGTGTTCAGGTCCGCGTTCAGGGCGGAGACGAAGCGCTCCTTCAGCTTCTCCAGAGCCTTTTGGTCCGGCTCCCCGCCGGAAGTAAGGGCCGCGATCTTGGCGATCAGCTTTTCATAGGCCCCGGCGGCGTTGTCCAAGTTCTCCCAAGAGAACACCAGATTCCGGCGGTAGTGGCTCTGCAGGCAGAAGAGGCGGTAGGCCAAGGGGTCGTAGCCTTTCTGCTCCAAGAGGCTCACCGTCAAAAACTCCCCCTTGGATTTGGACATTTTCCCGTCGTCGGTGTTCAGGTGGTGGACATGGAACCAGAAATTGCACCATTTGTGGCCCAGGTAGCTCTCGGACTGGGCGATCTCGTTGGTGTGGTGGGGAAAGGCGTTGTCAATGCCCCCGCAGTGGATGTCCAAATCCTCTCCCAGATACTTCATGGAGATGCCGGAGCACTCAATGTGCCAGCCGGGATAGCCCACCCCCCAGGGAGAATCCCATTTCAGGGCCTGGTCCTCGAATTTGGACTTGGTAAACCAGAGGACGAAGTCGTTTTTGTTCCGCTTGTTGGGGTCCTCCTCCACGCCCTCCCGAACGCCCACGGCCAGATCCTCCTGGTCATGGTCGTTGAATACATAGTATTTTTCCAGCTTGGAGGTGTCAAAATACACGTTGCCCCCGGCAAAATAGGCGTAACCTTTGTCCATCAGCGTGGAGATGATCCGGATATAATCGTCCACGCAGCCCGTGGCAGGCTGCACGATGTCCGGCCGCTTGATATTCAGCTTCCCGCAGTCGGCAAAGAAGGCGTCGGTATAATACTGCGCGATCTCCATGACGGTCTTATGCTCCCGGCGGGCGCCTTTAAGCATCTTGTCCTCCCCGGTATCGGCGTCGGAGGACAGGTGGCCCACGTCGGTGATGTTCATCACCCGTTTCACATGGTATCCCAGATAATTCAGGGCCTTTTCCAGCACGTCCTCCATGATGTAGGTACGCAGATTGCCGATGTGGGCATAGTGGTACACCGTCGGGCCGCAGGTGTACATCTTCACCTGGCCGGGCTGGATGGGCTGAAACAGCTCCTTCTTGTGGGTCAGAGAATTGTAAAGATACATGTTGATTCCTCCCAAATCATGATGGCATCAAAAACGCCTCCCACGCAAAAACGCGTGAGAGGCGGTGTTTTCCGCGGTTCCACTCTCATTTATCCCTCAAAACGGTAGTTCGCTCCCGGACGCACGTTCACGGCCACCCTCGCCGGGCTCCCAGCCAAGGCCCGGCTCTCTGGGGAGGGGATAGACCGCTACTCTTTCCGTTCACAGCGATATGGAATTTTTCTTATTTTACCACCCGGCGACGGGTTTTGTCAAGCCGAAAAATGTTCCCCCGGGTCTGGAGCGAAAAAGGGATTGCGCCGGGCCGGGAAATGTGCTATAATTGCTGAAAAGAAATCTGTCGAAAACGCGAGGAGGACATTCCTTATGAGAAGAGCCGTCCTGTTTGTGCTGTGTCTGGCCCTGCTGCTCGGCGGCTGCGGCATTGTGTCGGGCAATGAAACCACCGCCCCTTCCGCCGATACTACTACTATCGCCCCTTCTACCAGCGCTCCCACGGTGGAAACCACCGCTGCCCCGGAAACGCAGCCCGCCTTTCAGGCCACCATGGTCTCCATTGCCCTGCCCCTGGCTCACAACGTCGTCACCGCCGAGGACGGGACCGTGATCTTTAACGGGGTCTATCAGAATGTGTCCCCCATGTTCCAGGAGCCGGACATTGCCCAGCGGGTGACCATGGATCTGCTGGACCGGATCGACCTGGGCCTGACCGACGCGGAAACCGTTCTGAATGCCGCCCGGGAGGCCTACGGCGGTAATCCGGCAGTCTGGAACCCCTATTATGCCGGTATTCTCTACACCCCCACCCGGATCGACGGGGGAATCCTGAGCCTGCTGGGCCAGTATTCCAGCGTGGCCGGGGGCCAGGCCCATCCAAATCACGCCCTGTCCTCCGTGACCTACGATCTGGTCACCGGCAAGCCCCTGGCGTTTCAGGACCTGGTGACGGAGGAGTTTTCCGCCCCGGTGCTGTGTCAGATGCTCCTGGACGCCCTGGAGCCGCAGAAGGACAGCCTGTACAGTGAATATGAGACCGTGGCGCGGAACCTGTTCTCCCGGGAACTGACCAACTGGTATCTCTCCCCCAAGGGCCTGTGCTTCTACTTTGCCCCCTATGAGATCGCCTCCTATGTCACCGGAACGGTGGTGGCGGAAATTCCCTACAGCCAGCTGGGCGGGATTTTGCGCAACGAGTACTTCCCGGAAGAGCGGGGCGCCTATGAGGGCAGCCCGGTGGTGGAGCGCTTTGAAAGCGCGGACCGGGACCGGTTCTCCCAGTTTACCGAGGTGATCGTGGACCGGGCGGGCAGCCGGTTCCTGCTCAGCGCCCAGGGGACCATGCTGGATCTGTCCATCGTGCAGGGCAGCCGCAGCGGAGACTACTTCCAGCCGGAGGGCACCATCTTCGCGGCCAGCAGTCTCAGCCAAGGGGAAGCCATCATGATCCAAGCGGACCCGGAGGCGGAAGACCAGGTGCTCCAGCTCACCTATACCTCCGGCGGCACGGTGGTAACGGAATATATCGTCCTTCCGTAAAGTTTGCCTCTATCGTAGGAGACACGCGGACGGCGAAAAGAATGGGAAGCCCAGGGGGCTGTGTCGTTCTTTTCGCCGTCTTTTGATTATTGGAAAAGGGCCTTCGGCAGAGAAAGACTCTGCTCGTCCCCGTCCTGCCGCCAGAAAATCCGCCGGCCCTCGGCGTCCACCCGCACCTGGTTGGCGTCAAACAGGTCCCGGAGCCCGGCATAGGCCGCCCGCTGCTCCGGATCATAGGTCGCCGGGTCATCGGAGGTGAGGAAAACCCCGCCCAGCAGCGCGTTGACCCGCGCCAGCAGCATCCGCTGCTCCTCCGTCAGGCGGATATTGTCCCGGCGGAGGAAAAACACATC
>CANQQI010000126.1 GCA_947625945.1 uncultured Oscillospiraceae bacterium | reverse complement strand
AAGCCGGAGGCTGTATTCTGGCAGGGGCACAAGGACTTGAACCCTGAGCCTACGGTTTTGGAGACCGCCGCTCTACCAATTGAGCTATACCCCTATCTATTTTTTAAAGGGCGTGCCTGAACACTCTGGTGGGCCTTCAGGGATTCGAACCCGGGACGATCCGGTTATGAGCCGGAGGCTCTGACCAACTGAGCTAAAGGCCCGGAAAATTGCCGGACGGAACCGGGCAAGTTGTATTGTACCATCCTTTCCCCCGGCTGTCAAGAAAAAACTTTTGGTTCTTCCACATTTTACGGAAAAGTGGGCAGAGCCTCTGCGCCGGGTCCTGTTAATGGGAAACCCGGTCCTCCTCTGTCACATGGGTAATGGTTCCGCCTCCCACCACCAGGTCCCCCTGGTAGAGCACTACCGCCTGACCGGGCGTGATGGCCCGCTGGGGCCGGTCAAACACAACCCGGACCCGCCCGTCCGCCATTGGATAGACGGTGGCAGGCTGCTGGGTTTGACGGTAGCGGGTCTTGGCCTCCACCCGGAGGGGCTCCTGAAGGCTGTCGAAGGGGAACCAGTTCCAGTCCTCCCCCATCAGCTCCCGGCGGTACAGCGCCGCCTCTGGGCCCACGGTGACGGTATTGGCCGCCATGTCCTTGGCGCAGACGTACACCGGCGTCCCCATGGCCAGGCCCAGGCCCTTCCGCTGGCCCAAGGTATAGGCCACCGCTCCCCGATGCCGGCCCAAAACCCGGCCGCTTTGGTCCAAAAAATCCCCCTGGGGGTAGGACTTTTCCATATACCGCTCCAAAAAGGCTACATAGTCCCCGTCCGGCACAAAGCAGATGTCCTGACTGTCCCGCTTTTGGGCATTGATGAAGCCCTGCTCCCGGGCAATGGCCCGGGTCTGCTCCTTGGTCATCTCCCCCAGCGGGAACCAGAGCTTTGAAAGAACATCCTGGGTCAGCATGGCAAGGACATAGCTCTGATCCTTTCCGGGATCCACCGCTTTATATAATAGGTATCGGTCTCCCTCCCGGCGGATCCGGGCATAGTGGCCCGTGACCAGGAGCTGACAGCCCAGGACCTCCGCCCGGTGGAGCAGGGCGCCAAATTTCAAATAGCGGTTGCAGTCGATGCAGGGATTGGGGGTCCGCCCTTCCTCGTAGCAGCGGGCGAATTTGTCCATGACCTGCCGGCGGAAGGTCTGCTGCTCGTTAAACACATAGTAAGGCATCCCCAGCCGGAAGGCCACCGACCGGGCATCCTCCACGTCCTCCAGAGAGCAGCAGGTACTCTCCATGGGAAGGCCCAGCTCCTGATTGTCGTACAGCCGCAGGGTGGCCCCCATGCACCGGTAGCCCGCCCGGCATGTGAGATAGGCGGCAACGGAGCTGTCCACGCCCCCGCTCATGGCGATGAGCGCCTTCTTTTCCGCCATGTCCCCCACCTCCCGCTTTTGCGTTTTCCGGTATTTTATCACATTTTTTATAAAAACGCAACCGGGAGCCTAAGGAATGAAAAATGTAACTTATTTGTTAATTTAATATGGAAACCAGGAGTTTTACTTCCTAAATTGTGGAAATAATTCCTTTTTCTTCCTGTGAATCCAATCTTTTTTTCGAAAAATAAGTAACAAAGTGTAATTTTTTCGTGAAACAGGGGTTGCATTTTACAGCAAACTTTGCTATAATACGGGAAAACCACGAAAGTGAGGATTTTCACCGCATGAAACGACGAATCGTGTGCATCACGCTGTCGATGATCCTTCTGATCGGCCTGGTCCCGTTCCCGGCCCATGCCGAGTCCAATATGGTCACCAGCGATGCGTGTGTCGCGCTGCTTAAAGAAATGGAAGGCTTCTGCGCCTACCCCTACTGGGACGTGAGCCAGTACTCCATCGGCTATGGCTCCGGCATCAGCAATCCGGATGCCGAGCGGCTCATGGAAACCGGCATCACCGAGGCCGAGGCGGAATACCTCCTGCGGGCCTATCTGTCCAGCTTCGAGGGCGCCCTGAATAGGTTTATCGACGCCTGCGGCCTGAATCTAACCCAGAATCAGTTCGACGCCCTGCTGCTGTTCACCTACAATGTGGGCGACGGCTGGACGAATCTGAACGGCGTGGGCAACTTCCGGGACGCCATTCGCAACGGCGCCACCGGCAACGAGCTGCTCTTCCGGATTACCCAGTGGTGCAACGCCGGCGGCGTGGTCATGGACACCCTGGTGGAGCGGCGGCTGAAAGAAGCAAATATGTACTTAAACGGAGTCTACTCCAACGTCATGCCCCAGCAGTATTCCTACGTTCGCTACAATCCCTGCGGCGGCACCACCGACGCGCCGGTGCAGGGCTTTGAAGTGGGTACCGGCGCGGTGCCCATGGCGGAGGCGACTTACATCGCCGAGGAAAACGGCGTCATGGTGGAATACACCTTCGAGGGCTGGTACACCTCCCGGCTGGGCGGCACCCTGGTTACCGAGCTGGGGGAGAATCAGCGTGGCGCTACCCTTTACGCCCATTGGAGCGTGGACGGCACCGAGGTCGACACCACCGAGCAGATCCCCGACGGCAACAGCATCGAGTCGGTGGAGGTAGTGGTGGACGCCGACTGGGTCAACCTGCGGGAAGGCCCGGGCCTGGACTACGGCATTGTCGGCCGGGCCTATGACGGCGAAAAGCTGACCATCACCGCCACCCACAAGGCCGACGGTTATCAGTGGGGCAAATTCGACCGGGGTTGGATCGCCCTGTGCTACACCAACTTTGACCAGGTGTTCAACGCCTCCGTTGGCGCAAATCCCCAAAATCCGGGCGCTTCCGATCCAAACGCCTCGGGAACCACTACACCGGCCCCCGCCAAGGGCGTCATGGGCACCGTCACCGCCGAAAGCGGGCTGTGCATCCGCTCCGGGCCCGGTACCAACAACACCGTTGTGGGCTACCTGAGCAACCGGGAGCGGGTGGAGGTGACCGGCCAGCAGTCCGCCGGCGGCACCCTCTGGGGAAAAATCTCCCAGGGCTGGATCTGCCTGGACTATGTGAAGCTGGACGGCCCCCTGCCCTCCCAGAATGAAGGTAGCGCCACCGAACCCCCGGCAACAGATCCCACGACTCCTCCGGCATCGGAACCCACCGATCCTCCAGCCACTTCGGAGCCTACCGATCCCGGGGAAGAGACCAAGCCCGCCGAATCCACCCAGCCGCCGGAAGAAGCCAATCCCACACCGGAGGAACCCAAAACCGTCAAGGGTACCGTGATTGCCGATGAGCTGCTGATCCGCAGCGGTCCCAGCACCGGCTACTCCGTCCTGGGTTCCCTGTTCTACGGAACACGGGTGGAGATCTTGGCCCAGCAGACCACCGGCAGCATGGTCTGGGGCAAGACCGACAAGGGCTGGATCAGCCTGACCTACGTCAGACTGGATCCCGATACCTCCAGTGAAGAAAGCGGGAACGGCGGCGGTCAAAGCGCCTCCTCCGTCACCGGCACCGTGGTGAACGCCGGCAGTCTGCGGATCCGCAGCGGCCCGGGAACCAACTACTCCATTTTGGGCTACCTCTCTGACGGTGAGAAGGTCACCGTCACCGAGCAGAAGACCGTTGGCAGCATGATCTGGGGCAAGATTGACAAGGGCTGGATCAGCCTGGACTATGTGAAGCTGGATACAGCCTCCGCTCCCCAGGATCCTACCGCCGCCCAGACCGGTACCGTCAAGGTCAGCGACTATCTGAACGTCCGCAGCGGCCCGGGCACCAGCTACTCCATTTTGACCTACCTGAACCCGGGCGTCAAGGTCACCATCACCGAGACCCGTACCGTGGGCGCCACCGTCTGGGGCAAGACGGAAAAGGGCTGGGTCAGCATGGACTACATCCAGCTGGACGCCGCCTCCGGATCCGACGGAAACCAGGCCACGGAAGCCCAGCCCTCCGATTCCACCCAGCCCGCCGGCGAGGACGACGGCACGGACAGCACCCAGCCCGCCGCTCCCCAGACCATCACCGGTACGGTAACCGCCGACGCCCTCCATGTTCGGAAGGCCCCTGGCATTGGCAATGCCATCGTCAGCTATCTGTACTATGGCACCAGGGTGGAAGTGCTGGAAACCACCGAGGTGGACGGGACCATGTGGGGGCGGATCGCCTCCGGATGGGTCTGCATGGACTATGTGAAATAAGACTTGGAGCCTCGCCGGATCCCGGCGGGGCTCTGTGTTTCAAGGAAACGGTTGCATTTTTCTTCAAGCTGTGCCATAATATAGGTATTCTTTTGACGCGGGAGGGAGCGGCGTGGCAAATTATGCGGATACCAGCCTCTACACCCCGGAGGAGATTGCCCTCTGGGTTCGGCTGGAGGCGCTGGCGGGGACGGAACTGACCACCGCCAAGGGGCTGCGCTTCACCTTCATTTTGCGAGGCAATGAGCTGTTCGTGGACCGGAAGGAAAAATCCATTACCCGCTCCACCGTCAACCAGGCCTACCGCAGAGCGGTTGCGTTATTTGGAGTCGTGCCGGGGCCCAAGGCCCTGGGGACCTTTGGGGCCAGCTACCTCTACCCCATTTTTCAGCGGCTGGGCATCATTAGCGGGGGCCTGTTTCCCCCGGAGAAAGGAGCGAGTGACCTTTGCGGGGACTGATCTTGGAGGGCGGCGCCATGCGGGGAATGTTCACCTGCGGCGCGCTGGACGTGTTTATGGAGCAGGGCATCGTCTTTGACGGCATGATCGGCGTCTCGGCGGGAGCGGTGTTTGGCTGCAACTATAAATCCCGCCAGCCGGGGCGGGCTCTGCGGTACAACAAGCGGTACTGCGCCGATAAACGATACTGCAGCTTCGACTCCCTGCTGCGCACCGGGGACCTGTACAACGCGGAGTTTTGCTACCATACCCTGCCCACGGAGCTGGACGTGTTCGACACGGCGGCCTTCCGGGAAAATCCCATGGCCTTTTACGTCACCTGTACCGACGTGACCACCGGCAAGCCTGTGTACCACCGGTGCGACAAGGGAGACGGGGAAGACATTCTTTGGATGCGGGCCTCCGCCTCCATGCCCCTGGTGTCCCGGGTGGTGGAGATCGGGGAGGAAAAGCTCCTGGACGGGGGCATTGCCGACTCGGTGCCTCTGGAGTACATGGAATCCCTGGGCTATCGCGGAAACGTGGTCATCCTGACCCAGCCTCTGGGCTATGTGAAAAAACCCAACAACCTGGTCCCCCTGGCACGGATGCTGCTGAAAGGCTATCCGAAAATGGTGGAAGCCATGGCGGACCGGCACCTGCGGTACAATCGGACCACCGCCGCCATCCAGGAGAAGGAGGAAAAGGGCGCGGTTTTCGTCCTCCGGCCGCCGGAGGCGCTGCGCATCGGCAGCATGGAGAAAAAGCCGGAGGAGCTGGAGCGGGTGTACCAAATCGGGCGGAAAACCGCCCTGGAACGTCTGCCCGCGCTAAAAGCATATCTGAAGGAGGCGGTAAAATGAGCCGGGTCTACAACCATCCCACGGCGGAGTTGGGCCGCTGCGTGGGCCACACAGGCAAGGATGGGCAGATCTACGACCATCCCACCGCCGAGACCGGTCACTGTGTGGGCCATGTGGCCGGCGACGGGCAGATCTACGGGCCCGGTGAGGCGGCAAGCAGTATCGGCTATGTGACCGCCGACGGCAAAATCTACCCCTCCGG
>CANQQI010000125.1 GCA_947625945.1 uncultured Oscillospiraceae bacterium | reverse complement strand
TCCAGCAGCGCCCGGTTCAGCCGGTCAAGCTCCTGATCCCGATCCCGAAACATAAGCGCCCTCCCTCTTTTTTGATCATTATACCAGACAAGGCCCGAAAGGTCAATTCCCAAGTGATATTTCCGCCAAGGGGTTCATAGAGTGTCACCACAAAGGCATTGGAGGGATCGGTATGAAACGGGCCGTATGGATGTTGATGATCTGCGTGCTTTTGGCGGGGCTGCTGCCAGCCAGAGCCTACGCGGTGGATTTGAATGTGGCGGGGAAAAGCGCCGTTCTCATGGACATCGCCACCGGGACGGTGCTCTATGAGTCCAATTCCCATGAGCCCCTGGCCCCCGCCAGCGTGACCAAGGTGATGACCATGCTGCTGATCATGGAGGCCATCGACTCCGGCAAGATCGGTTGGGACGATACCGTCATCGCCTCCGAGGCCGCCGCCGCCAAGGGGGGGAGTCAGATCTACCTCAAGGTGGGCGAGAGCATGAAGGTCTCGGATATGCTCAAGTCCATCGCCGTCTCCTCCGCCAACGACTGCGCCTGCGCCATGGCGGAGCATATCGCCGGCAGCGAGTCCGCCTTTGTGGAAATGATGAACGCCCGGGCCAAGGAACTGGGCATGGCGGACACCCATTTCGTCAACTGCACCGGCCTGGACGACGACGATTCGGCAAAGGAGCATCGCACCTCGGCCTACGATATCGCGCTGATGAGCCGGGAACTGCTGAAAAACCACCCAAGCATCACCAAATTTACCACCATTTGGATGGATACTGTGCGCTCCGGAACCTTCGGGCTGGCCAACACCAACAAGCTCATCCGGTTTTACTCCGGGGCAACAGGCTTAAAAACCGGCTTCACCTCCGGGGCAGGGTACTGCCTGTCCGCTTCGGCGGAGCGGGAGGGGCTGGGGCTGATCGCTGTGGTGATGGGCTGTAAAACCAGCCAGGAGCGGTTTGCCGCCTGCAAATCCATGCTGGACTACGGATTCGCCAACTACGCCCTGATATCCCCGGCGCTGGAGGAGGCCGACCCGGTGCCGGTAAAGCTGGGAGCCGAAGGAACGGTGAAGGTCCAGCTGGGTCAGGAGGCCGCCCTGCTAATCGACAAGGCCCAGCGCTCCAGCGTGAATACCCAGATCACACTGGAGGAGTCGGTAACGGCTCCGGTCAGCCAGGGCCAGCGTCTGGGCACCATGACGGTACGCTCCGGGGAACAGATCCTGGCCCAGGTGCCGCTGGTGGCGGAAAAGGCGGTGCCCCGCCTGACCTGGACAGAGCTGTTCTGCCGGGTGCTGGGCCGGGTGTGCTGCGCCCGGTCTGCCGGGGAGTAAAGCGTTCATTATTATTAAAGCCACGCTCTTTTCTGAGGAAAAGGGCGTGGCTTTCGTATTTTTTAGGGCTCCGTTGCCGACTCCAAGAGAGAATCAGGGCTGCCAGGGCTTCTGCTCGTCCAGCTCCGGGGTGGTAGAGCGCCGCTGAGGCGGCGTCTGATCCGGCTGTGCCGGAGAGTTGGTCCAGGGCTGGTTCGGCTGCGCCGGAGGATAGGTCCAAGGCTGGTTCGGCTGGGCAGGCGGCGCAGGCGGCTGCGGACCGGGCTGCTGACCCAGATACTCCTGCCAGCTCATTTGCTGGGCATCCTGGGGCGGCTGCCACGCAGGCGCAGGGGCTGGCGCCGGGGCGGGAGGCGCGTTGCGCAGACGACGCAGAGGCCCCGCCGCGAACAGAGCGGAGAACAGCTGCCACAGCCCCCAGAAATGGAATACCGCGTCCAAAATCACGCCGCTGGCATCCTCCAGCAGGAACACCGCCACCACCGCCAGGCCCAGGGTGTCCAGCAAAAGCAGAATCGCCGCCAGTGCCATCCAAAAGCGGCTCTTTTTGTAAAAAATGGCACACAGCAGGTATACCGCCAGGATGACCCCGGCCATCACCAGCGCCGTATTGGTGTAAGTCCCAATGATCTCCCCAGTGCCGTCTAAGGTGCCGTTGTCCATGATCCGGCCAAGCCAGGTCAAGTAGTAGGGTACCGCGGCGGAGAAGAGGAGATAGAATGTGGAGTTGGCCAGCATAATCCCCAGATTGATGACGGTGAAGATCAGCACGGCGACCAACGCGACTAAGCCGCCGTCCACCCGCTGCTCCAGCTTCCGGAGCTTTTCCTGTCCTTGCATTTGGATGCCTTCTTTCCTGGTTAATATAGCACTATCATAACACAGCTTTTCGTCTGTTTCAACAATAATCTTTTCTTCCGGGTTATTACAGCCGGGGACGGGAACGGCCAAACCACCGCCGGACAAACTCTGCCACCGCCGGCGCCAGTTCCTGAATCTGCCAGGAGCTGGTGTTCACCGTCAAATGGTAGGCGCTGGCCACCCCCCAAGGGGCACCGGTGAGCAGCTCCCGGGTGTGATAGCGGGCCTTGTCGATGCTCCGGATCTTCCGCTCCAACTCCCCGTCGGAAAGGTACTCCCCCTCTGCCGCCCGCTCCTTGCAGCGGCGGAGCTTGGCCTCCATACCGGCGCAGACGAACAGGTTCAGCGGCTCATAGTCTTCCAGCAGAATATCCGCGTTCCGGCCCACGATCACAAAGTCCCGGCCCAGGGTGGGCAGCATCTGGATCACCCGCTTCTGCTCCTGCAGGCTGGTCACCCGCACCACGCTCTGCCCCGTGGCGGAACGGCGGACCCCCAGCCCCGGCAGATTTCCCTGGGCCAGGGTCCGGGCCATGTAGTCCTGATCCAGGTCCTTATTGGCGGCCAGGGCGGAAATAATCTCCTTGTCGTAAAAATCGATGTCCAGAATTTCCGCCAGACGTCTGCCCAGCTCGTGACCGCCGCTGCCAAATTCCCGGCTGATGGTGATGATCCGCATAGATAGCCCTCCTTATATCGATTCCAGATAGGCCGCCCGGCCCAAATCGTACAGGTTTTGTCCCAGACTGTCAATGACCACATAGAGGGGCATGTCCTCCACCTCCAAACGGCGGAGGGCCTCCGCCCCCAGGTCCTCATAAGCGATCAGGCGGCTGTGCTTGACGCACTTCGCCAGCAGCGCCCCGGCTCCGCCGATGGCGCCGAAGTAGACCCCGCCGTAGCGGATCATGGCCTCCACCACCTCACGGGACCGGGCGCCCTTACCGATCATGCCCCGCACGCCCTGGGAAAGCAGGGTCGGCGCGTAGGCGTCCATCCGGCCGCTGGTGGTGGGCCCGGCGGCGCCGATCACCTTCCCCGGCGGAGCGGGAGTGGGACCCACATAATAAATGGTGGCGTCCTTGGGGTCAAAGGGCAGCTCCTCGCCCCGGGCCAGGGCCTCGCAGAGCCGCTTATGCCCGGCGTCCCGGGAGGTATACACCGGCCCGGTGAGATAGACCCGGTCCCCCGCCCGCAGGGAGCGAGCCAGCTCCTCCGTCAGAGGCAGCGTGATGTGCCGTTCCATTAAAGCACCTCCCAGGCATGGCGGGTGACGTGGCAGCTGATGTTCACCGCGCAGGGCATCCCGGCGATGTGGGTGGGCAGGACCTCGATATTCAGGCCCAGGGCCGTGGTTCGGCCGCCGAAGCCCTGGGGGCCAATGCCCAGGGCGTTCACCTTCTCCAACAGCGACGCCTCCATTTCCGCGTAGTAGGGGTCGGGGTTGGGTTGGTCCAGGGGGCGGAGCAGTGCCATCTTGGCAAGCAGCGCCGCCTTGTCAAAGGTGCCGCCCAGGCCCACGCCAATAACCATGGGCGGGCAGGGATTGGGCCCCGCCGCCTCCACCGTCTCCAGAATAAAGTCCTCGATCCCCTGCCGTCCCGCCGAGGGCTTGAGCATTCGGATGGCGCTCATGTTCTCGCTGCCGAAGCCCTTGGGGCAGAGGGTGATTTTCACCCGCTCCCCGGGGACGATCCGGGTATAGAGCATGGCGGGGGTATTGTCCCCGGTGTTGCCCCGGCGGATAGGGTCCGCCACCACCGAGGCCCGGAGGTAGCCCCCCACATAGCCCCGGCGGACGCCCAGATCCACCGCCTCCTCCAGGTCGCCGCCAATCAGGTGGACGTCCTGGCCGATCTCCAGAAAGGCGCAGGCCATGCCGGTGTCCTGGCAGATGGGGCAGCCCTCCGCCTCCGCCGTCCGGTAGTTTTCCCGGATATCCGACAAAATCTCCCGGGCCAGGGGCCAGGGCTCCGCCGCCGCACAGCGGTCCAGCGCGGTGCGGACATCCTCCGGCAGCAGGGTATTGGCCCGGACGCACAGCCGCTCCAGGCAGGCGGTGATCTCCGCCACATCCAGTTCTCGCATAACCGCCCTCCTTTTTGCTACATTATAATCAAAAATATCCCAAGAGGCAAGAGGAATTTCACCAATTTGGATAAAAGATAAGCGCCGGGAAGCCCGGCGCTAGGAGGAAAGTCGGATCCGCCGGACCAGATACCCCGCCAGCAAGCCGATGGCGATTCCCGCCAGGGTGCCGCTGAGGATCAGGTAGGGCAGGTAATAAAGAATCACGTTGGTTTCCAGCAGCAGGCAGGCCATAGCAATCTGACCCAGGTTGTGGAGAACGCCTCCCGCCACGCTGACAGACACCGGGGCAAAGAGGCCGGTTTTTTTCAGCGCCGCCATCCCCGCCAGGCTCAGACAGGCTCCCGCCAAGCTGTACAGCAGGCTGGCGCCGTTGCCAAAGAGCAAGCCCAGCGTCACCGCCCGCACCAGGGACACCACCCCCGCTTCCCAGAAGCCCAGGGAATACAGGGCGAACACCACGGCAATATTGGCAAGGCCAAGCTTCACCCCGGGCACCGCCACAAAGGCGGGAAACAGGCTCTCCACATAGGACAGCACCATGGCCAAACTGGCACAGAGGGCCAGGACCGTCACCTTTCGGCTCTTTTTCACCTTGGCTCCTCCTACATATAAACGTCCACCCCGTCGTCCGGCCCGTAGACCGTGACGGTGAGCCGGTTTGGCAGGCACGTGATGACCTGGCCAGCTTTGGAGATCCATCCCTGGCGGACGCACAGCCGGTCCGGGCAGTCCGCCTCCGTAATCCGGGCGGCGCCGTCCTGGATGACCAAAAAATTGGTGCCGCCGTTTAATTCATAGGTCCCGTTCTGGGTCAGGCTATAGCGGGCAACCTCCCGGCCGTCCACCCGCACCACCGCGTAGGCCCCGGGCCTGCCCAGAAGCCACGAGCTCAGAAACAGCGCCGCCGCCAGGAGCAGTAATCCCCCGATCAGCCACAGATCCCGCTTCCCCATCGCCGGGCCCCCTTCCAAAACTGCCCCCATTATATCCCAAAACCGGGAAAAATGCAACCCGCTTCCCAAAAACCCAGATGATGAAGATGATTTTTTACAAATGGAATATTTACACCGCCCGGGTTTTTTGCTATACTATTGTAGATAATGACTCTTACCAATGAGGTGCTGTTATGCTGGCTGCTTTGGTTCTGTTTGCCCTGACCTACATTCTCATGCTGGCCCTGCCCAAGTACCGGCCCTATATCGCCCTGGGCTCCGCCGCCGTTTTCATCGTCACCGGGATGCTGCCCCTGGATCAAATCTGGGGAAGCATCGATTTCAACGTGCTGCTGATGATCGCCGGCACCATGGGCCTGGTGGCTCTGTTCATTGAGAGCCGGATGCCGGAGCTGCTGGCGGACCTGATCATGGAGCGGGTGCCCAACGTCTTGTGGGCGGCGGTGGCGCTGTCGCTGTTCGCGGGGCTGATTTCCGCCTTCGTGGACAATGTGGCCACGGTGCTGATGATCGCCCCGGTGGCACTGGAGATCTGCAAAAAGCTGAAGACCAACCCGGTGCCCTTCATCATCGCCATCGCCGT
>CANQQI010000124.1 GCA_947625945.1 uncultured Oscillospiraceae bacterium | reverse complement strand
AGTCAGTATGTGAATCTCCGCCGCAGCGGGGCCAACCTCTTTGGCCTGTGCCCCTTCCACGGGGAGAAGACCGCCTCCTTTTCCGTGTCCCCGGACAAGGGGATGTACTACTGCTTTGGCTGCCATAAGGGCGGCGGGGTGATCAATTTCCTGATGGAGATCGAGAACCTGAGCTACCCCGACGCCGTTCGGGCCCTGGCCCAGCGGGCGGGGATGACCGTGCCGGAGGACGAGCAGTATCAGAGCCGCTACCGGCAGCAGGAGCGGCTCTGGGCGCTGTGCAAGGAGGCGGCCCGGTATTACCACGCCCAGCTCTACGCCCCCGCCGGGGCGGCGGGCCTGGCCTACGCCCAGAAGCGAGGCATGACGAAGTCCATCCTGACCCGATTCGGGGTGGGCTTCGCCCCGGATTCCTGGTCCGGCCTGGTGGACGCCATGCGCGCCAAGGGCTATACCGATCAAGAGTTGCGGGACGCCGGGCTGGTGTCCGAGAAGAACGGGCGTATCTACGACCGGTTCCGCAACCGGCTGATGTTTCCCATTATCGACGTCCGGGGCAATCTCATCGGCTTCGGCGGCCGGGTGATGGACGATTCCACACCAAAATATCTCAATTCTCCTGAAACCTTGATTTTCAATAAACGGAAGAACCTTTTTGGCCTGAATCTGGCGAAAAAAAGCAAGCTGGGGTATCTGATCCTGGTGGAGGGGTACATGGACGCGGTGAGCCTGCACCAGTACGGTTTTGACTGCGCCGTGGCCTCCCTGGGCACTGCCCTGACGGAGGACCACGCCACCCTGCTCACCAGGTACACCGAGGAAGTGGTCCTCATCTACGACGCCGACCAGGCCGGACAGGACGCCACCCGGCGGGCCATCCCCATTTTGGAGCGGGCGGGCCTGCGGGTGAAGGTGCTGAAGGTGAAGGATGCCAAGGACCCCGACGAGTTTTTGAAGAAATTCGGGGCGGACCGCTTCCAGGTCCTGCTGGAGGGCGCCTCCAACAGGATCGAGTACCAGCTCGCCGCCATCGCCAAAAAATACGATTTGCGGGAGGACGATCAGCGGATCCGCTTTGTCCAAGAGGCAGCGGAGCTGATCGGCACCCTGGGCAGCGCCGTCCAGCGAGAGATCTACGGGGGCCGGGCGGCGGAGGCCGCCGGCATCACCGCTGACGCCATGAAGCTGGAGGTGGAGAAGGCCTGGCGCCGCCGCCGGGCCCGGGAGAAGAAGCGCCAGGAGCGGATCGACCTGGCCCCCGCCCAGACCCTCCGGCCCAAGGACCGGAGCATCCGCTATGACAATATGAAATCCGCCATGGCGGAGGAACTGCTGATCTGCCTGCTGATGAAGGACCCCGCCCTGGCGGATCAGACCGGCAATCTGACGGAGGCGGATTTCTCCGTCCCGCTGCTGGGCCGGGTGTTTGCCCAGCTGAAAAGCCGGCATGAACAGGGCCTGGAGCTGTCCCTGGGGGTGCTGGAGGGCCTGACCCCGGAGGAGACCTCCCATTTGGCGGGAGCGCTCCAGCGGAACCAGGGCCCGGCCCGGGAGGAAGCGGCGCGGGACTGCGTCACCGTGATCATGGATGAAAACCGTGGGACAAAGGATGGCTCGGAGGAGTCCCTTTTGGCCCTTCGGGACCGGATGAAACAGAGAAAAGGGGTCAAGTCATGAGCCCATCGATTTTACAGGAGGGGCAGGCGTCCAGCGCCACCGGGGAGGACAGCCTGAGCCAGTATCTTCAGGAAATTCGCAGCTATCCCCAGCTGACGGCGGAGCAGGAGCGGGCCCTGGCCATGCGCTGCGCCCAGGGGGATGAGGAGGCCGTCCGGCAGATGGTGAGCGCCAATCTGCGGCTGGTGGTGTCCGTGGCCCGGGAGTACGCCGGGCGGGGAGTGCCGCTACTGGATTTGATCCAGGAGGGCAGTATCGGCCTGATCGTGGCTGCCCGGAAATTTGACTATACCCTGGACTATCGCTTTTCCACCTACGCCACCAAATGGATCCGCCAGGGCATCACCCGGTGCCTGATGAACCACAGCGGGATGATCCGGGTGCCCCTCCACACGGCGGAGCGGATGCGCCGGGTCAGCGCCGCTCGCGCTGCGCTGCTGCAGCAGACCGGGGAGGAACCGACCCCCGCCCAGATCGCCCAGGCCTGCGATTTGCCGGAGGACCGGGTCAAAAAGCTTTTAGAGCTTACGCCGCAGACCTGCTCGCTGGACGCCCCGGCGGGGGAAGAGGACATCGCCCTGGGCGCGATGCTGGCGGATCAGGAGGCCAGCGAGCCCCAGGAGGAGCTGGTGCGCCAGGAGCTGCGCCGGATTTTGGGCCAGCTGCTGTCCCAGCTGACTCCTCGTCAGCGGCAGGTGCTGGAGCTGCACTTTGGCATGACCGGGCAGACCAGCTATTCCCTGGAAGCTATCAGCAAGAAGCTGGGCATTTCCAAGGAACGGGTGCGGCAGATCGAGCGGCAGGCCATGGACAAGCTGCAAAAGCTGGGCGTGAGCCTGGGACTGGAGGATTTTTTGGCGTGAACGAGGATTTTTGCTTTGAGATTCCCCCCTATGAGGCGGCGCTGACGGCGCTTGGGCCGGGGGAATCCTTTTCGGCGGCCCGGCTGCTGGCGCTGATCGACGGTCTCAGCCAGACCGAGGCGGAGGATGCCTTCCAACTGGCGGAGGATCTGGAGCTGCGCCTCCTGATGGACCTGCCCCGGGAGACGGAGCCCGCCTCTCCCAGGCTTGCCTGGGAGGACAGTCAGGTCCGGGCCGGTACTCTCCGCCGGGAGCTGGGGGAAAACGACCCCCTTGCTCTATATCTGCGGGAGATCGACGGACCCACCCTTTCCGCCGGAGCCATCCAGGCGTTGGCGGAGCGCTGCCTGGAAGGAGACGAGCGGGCTATGGAGGCCCTGGCGCGGGGCTATCTTCCCCGGGCGGCGGAGTTGGCCATGTCCATGACCGGTCGGGGCGTGCTGCTGCTGGACCTGATCCAGGAGGGCAGTTTGGGCCTGTGGCAGAGCGTCATGCGCTATGCTGGCGGTGACTTTTCGGCCTTTGCCGACCGGTGGATTCGGTTCGCCTTGGCAAAGGCCGTGATCCTTCAAGCCCATGCCCAGGGCGTGGGCCGGGAACTGAAAAAAGCCATGGAGGCCTACCAGGCCGCGGACCGGGCGCTGCTGGCCCGGCTGGGCCGAAACCCGCTGCCGGAGGAGCTTTCCCAGGAGCTGGGCTGGGACATCGAGGAGATCCGGCGGCTGGAAAAGTTGATTTCGGATGCCCAAAGCGCCCAAAGATCGGCCCCGGAGCCGGAGGAGCCGGCCCAGAATGTGGAGCACACCGCCTATTTCCAGAGCCGCCGCCGGGTGGAGGAGCTGCTGGAGGGCGCGGACCCGGAGGATGTAAGGCTTCTCTCCCTGCGCTTCGGCCTGGAGACCGGAAAACCCGCCACGGCGGAGGAAACTGCCCAAATGCTGGACATTTCCCCGGAAGAGGTGCTGCGCCGGGAGGCGGAGGCCCTGAAGCGGCTGCGGGAAGACTGAGAACGGAGGATATACCATGGAAAAGACCTACGCCGTCGCCATCGACGGCCCCGCCGGCGCGGGAAAAAGCACTCTGGCCCGGCTTTTGGCCCAGGAGCTGGGGTGGTACTATGTGGACACGGGGGCAATTTACCGCACTGTGGCCTATTTTCTGGATCTGCTGGGGATCAGCCCCAAGGACGCCGACGGGGTGGCCCGTTACATCGACGAGGTGAACGTGGAGATTCGCTATGACGATCAGGGCGTGCAGCACATGTGGATGAACGGCATGGACGTGACGGCGGAGATCCGCACTCCCAACATCTCCCAGAAGGCCTCCCTGGTCTCCGCCCATCCGCCCGTGCGGCAGGCCCTGCTGGAGCTTCAGCGGGACCTGGCGGCGCGGCACAATGTGGTGATGGACGGCAGGGATATCGGCACGGTGGTGCTGCCTCAGGCGGCTGTGAAGCTGTTTCTCACTGCCACCCCGGAGGTCCGGGCTCAACGCCGCTATGCGGAGCTGCAAGCCAAGGGCAAGAAGGACACCTATGAGCGGGTTCTGGAGGACCTGCGCCGCCGGGACCGGCAGGACACCACCCGCTCCGTCGCCCCTCTGCGGCAGGCCCCCGACGCGGTGCTGCTGGACACCACCGAGCTGGACATCCCCCAGACCCTGGATGCCATGCGAGCCATCGTCCGGGAGAAAACCGGCCTATGAGCGTCCGCCTTGCCGAGAGCGCAGGCTTCTGCTTCGGGGTGGACCGGGCCATGGGCCTGGCGGAGCAGGCGGCCAAAGAGGGGAAACAGGTGGTCACCCTGGGGCCCATCATTCACAACCGCCACGCGGTGGCCCATCTGGAGGAGCTGGGGGTTCGGGTCATTGACCGGCCCCAGGACGCCCCCGCCGGCGCGGTGGTGGTCATCCGCTCCCACGGGGCGGGCCGGGCGGTCTACCAGGCTCTGGAGGAGACCGGCGCGGCGGTAATCGACGCCACCTGCCCCTTCGTCAAGCGGATCCACCGGATCGTGGCCCAGGCGGAGCGGGAAGGGCGGCTCAGTCTGATTATCGGCCAGCGGGCCCACCCGGAGGTGGTCGGGATTGCCGGTTGGTGCGGAAACTATGTCGTGTGCGAAAGTCCGCAGGAGCTGGAAAATTGGTCAAAATCGCCCGAAATCCCGTGGGATTTGCCAATTTGCATGGTTTGCCAGACAACTTCCCCCGAATCTTTGTGGGAAATGTGCGAAAAAATTGCGAAAAAACAGTTTACTAACTTGAAATTTTTTGATACAATATGTAAAGCAACAGAGTATCGGCAGAATGAGGCAGCTTTACTCAGCGAAGGCTGCCAGGCCATGGTGATCGTGGGGGACCGCGCCAGTTCCAACACAAAACGCCTGGCGATGATCTGCCGGGAGCATTGCGAAAAAGTCGTCCTGGTGGACAGTGCCTCGGAGCTGGAGCCGGCCTTTTTCCGCGGTGTGACGAATGTTGGAGTCACGGCGGGCGCATCTACGCCGGCGTGGATTATAAAGGAGGTCAACAAGAAAATGAGCGAAATCATCAATGCCGAAGCGGGCCAGGAGGAGAGCTTTGAGGCCCTGCTGGAGCAGTCCATCAAAACTTTGAATACTGGAGATAAGGTCACTGGCGTCGTGACAGGCTTCGGAGCTACCGAGGTGCAGATCGACCTTGGCACCAAGCATGCCGGCTATATCCCCAACGACGAGGTCAGTTCCGATCCTTCCATAAAGCCCGAGGATGTGCTCCATGTGGGCGAAGAGGTCGAGGTTTTCGTGGTGCGGGTAAACGACCAGGAGGGCACCTGCCAGCTGTCCAAGAAAAAGCTGGACGGGATGCGGGTCTGGGACGAGATGGCGGCCTATGCCGAGGAGAAGACCACCGTCGAAGGCACCATTACCGAGGACAATAAGGGTGGCCTGGTCGCCAATGTGAAGGGCGTTCGGGTGTTCATCCCCGCCTCCCAGTCTGGCATCGCCAAGGGCGGCGATATGAAGGCCATGGTGGGCAAGACCGTCAAGCTGAAGATCACCGAAGTCAACCGGGCCCGCCGCCGGGTCATCGGCTCCATCCGGGCCGTGGCCGCCGAGGAGCGGAAGGCCGCTCAGGAGAAGATCTGGAGCGAGATCGAAAACGGCAAGAAGTACCACGGCGTGGTGAAGTCCCTGACTTCCTACGGCGCCTTTGTGGACATCGGCGGCGTGGACGGCATGGTTCATGTTTCCGAGCTGAGCTGGAACCGGATCAAGACCCCCGCCGACGTGGTGAAGGTGGGCGACGAGATCGACGTGTTCGTCATCTCCTTCGATCCTGTGAAGCACAAGATCTCCCT
>CANQQI010000123.1 GCA_947625945.1 uncultured Oscillospiraceae bacterium | reverse complement strand
AAGCCGTCGTTGCCGGCGGTGAAGAACAGCAGGGGCACCCCGTTTTGATCCAGGGTCGCGCCGCCGGACCAGACCCCGTCGGGGACCACCGTGCCCTCGGTGGGGGTGATGGCCTCTTTAATGGGCTTCCAGTTGACCATGTCGGTGCTGACCATGTGGCCCCAGCAGATATTGCGCCAGTAGGAGCCGGTCATATTGGCCTGGTAGAACAGGTGGTACATCCCATTGTAGTACACCGGGGCGTGGGGCTCGTTCATCCAGAATTGGTAGGGGCCGCCGTGGAACTGGGTCCGGGTGTAGTCCCCGGTGAGGATGTTCTGAAGCCAGATCTCCGAAAATTCGATCTCCGGTACGGTGACGCTTTCATAATACGTGCCGATTTCCTCGGTGGAGAGGGCGGTGGAGTAGATCTTCAGCTCGTCGATGTAGCCGCTGGCCACGTTCAGGAACCCTGCCGTCAGCCGCTCCCCCTCCAGGTTCCGGCCCACGGTCAGGCCCTTGGCGGTAGCGCCCACGATTTCGGCGTCCACGGAGCGGGAGGCCACCAGCTCCCCGTTCAGATAGAGGCACATCTCCCCGGCGTTTGAATCATAGGTGGCGGTGACCAGGTTCCACTGGTATTTTTGCAGATTGTCCCCGTTGGACCAGACGGTGAGCCACTCGTCGCCGGTGCCCACCTGGAAGCTGAGACGGCCGAAGCGCTCATAGCCCAGCAGCACGCCCTTGCAGGCCTCCTTGTCGCACTGGCTGACGATGCCGGTGAGGCAGTCCGTGCCGTTGTCGGCGGCGCTGGGATCGTCCCATTCAAAGGTTCGGGGGGCGATCCAGACCTGAATGGTCAGGGCGGGGCCCTCCAGGGTCACATCGCTGCGCTTGTAGGACAGGTAGGTGCTGCTGCCGTCCAACAGCAGGCAGCCGCCCTGGATGCCCGTCTTCCGCCACTGGGGGTCCTGGTTGTCCATATAGGCGGCGTGTGCAAACTCATAGTTGAGATCGGTATCGGGAAGGTGCCCGGAGCTGTCCTTCATGGTCAGGCCGCTGCCCTCGTCAAAGGACAGGTGGAGCAGCAGGTCCTTGCTGTGGCTGTCGCCGCTGCAGGCGGTGAGCAGCAGGCACAAAAGCAGCACCGGGACGATCCATTTGAATTTCATAGCGGCCTCCTTTGGGTGTAGCCTGCCGGGCGGCGGTGCCCGGCAGGCGGGAAGATCATTGCTTCACGTTTTCCGCCAGCACCCAAGGGATCTGCGTCTCGGCGGCGGGTACGTCGGCAGTGGCGCCGTCCATGACGGTGTCGGCCTGGGCCGCGTAGTCGGGGGCGGTCTCGTAGTAGGTCACGACCTCGTCAAAGAAGGCGTGAGCCCAGCCCTCGGCCTGCTCGTCGGCCAGGACCAGGTAGAGCTCCTGGCCCACATAGTCGCTCAGGTCCATGACGTAGGTGGCCATGTCGGCCCAGGAGCCGCCCTGGGCGACGAAGGGGAAGTTGGCGTCGTTGAACCGGGTCTGCTTATAGTAGGCGATCTCGGTGCCGTCGGCGGTATAGACATGTACCGCGGCGGCATGGCCGCCCATCCGGACGGAGATGAAGCCGGAGCCGGCCAGGGTGAAGGTGGTGGACTGGACCGCCCAGGTGGCGCCCTCCTCCAGACCGTTGTTCCAGCCGTCCAGGTGGTAGGAGCCGGCCTGGTTATAGGGCAGGCCCTCGCCCCAGTAGCTCTCGGCGTTGATGACGCCGGCGGCCTGGCCTTCCACCACGCTCCAGCCGTCGGTCAGGACGGTCCAGCCGGCCAGGTTGCCGGACTCGAAGCCGGGGTTGGCCACGCTGTTGTGATCCGCCATGGCCACCACGGTGAAGCTGGCCTCGGCGGTCTTGCCCTCGTAGGAGGCCTGGTAGGTCACCCGGTAGTAGCCGGGGGCGCTCATGTCGAAGGCGTCGAAGCCCTCGGTGCTCTCGGTCCCGTCATAGGTCACCTTGGTGACGGCGATATCCGTGACGGCCTCGCCGCCGAAGGAGGCGGCGGCGTCCGCCAGGTACGCGGTCAGATCCACAGTGCCGCAGTCCACCACCTGGTTGGAAGCGTAGGCGGTGAAGGCCAGGGAGTTCAGAGGCACGGGATAGGGATAGTTATTATAGTAGTTCAGCAGGGAGGCCAGGTCGTCATAGGAGGCGGAGGTGTAGGTCTCGTTCTGGATTCTCTCCAGCTGGGCCACCTCCAGCTCCGCCACCTGGTCGGCGGTGAGGGAGACCTGGAAATCGTCCACATTGATGAAGGCGAAGCCGCCGCTGCTGCCGTCGTTGCAGTCCACGACCTTCAGATAGACCACCTTGCCCACATAGTCCCGGGCGTCCATGTACACCCGCAGGAGGGTCAGGGCCAGGGCCGGGTCGGAGAAGTAGTCGTTGGTGACCTTGATAAGCTCCTCGTCCGTAGCGGCGTCGCACAGGGCCACATAGGAGCCGCCGTTGCCGCAGCCGATCATGAAGGAGATGTACCCGTCGCCGCCCAGGGTAAACTTGGTGGAGCGGATGGCGCCGGTGAGGCTTTCCATCACGGCGCCGTTGTTGCTGCCGTCCAGGTAGTAGTCGCCCTCGCCGTAGACGGAGCGGTCGTCCCAATAGTATTGGCTGGTGGAGGTCACGTTGGCAACGGTCAGGGCCGTACCCTCCATAATCTTCCAGCCGGTGAAATCGCCGGTCTCAAAGCCGGGGTTCGTGATGGTGTTGGAGGTCTCGTCCTCCTCGAAGGGCTTTTCGCCGTAGTCGGCGATCTGCCGGTCGTGCTCGGCCTGGGCCGCCGCCACCTCGTCGTCGGAGGCGCAGACGTGGAAGGCGTCCACGTTCACATAGGCCAGGTCGGTGCCGTCGTCATTGTCGGTGATGACGATATAGATGTTCTTGCCGATATAAGCGGACAGGTCCACCACCTTGGTGATCAGATGCTCGGTGATGTAGATGCCGTCGCAGTCGTCGTTGGTCACATGGGCCAGGGGCGTGTCGCCACCCACCTCGAAGAATTCCACATAGACCTTCTCGGTGTTCTTGCCGGCGCCCATTTTAAAGGTAATAAAACCGTTGCCTCCCAGCTTGAAGGGGTCGGAGGTCAGGGTGCCCCGCATGGGCGGGTTGCCGCCGGCGGTGCCGGCAAAATAATAGTCGCCGGATTTTTCCATGGGCACGCCCTTGATCTTTTCCTCGTTGGTCACGCCCCGGAAGTTAAAGGCCGCGTCCTCCCGGGTCCAGCCCACCCACTTGTTGTCGCTCACTTCCTCGAAGTCGCCGTTGACGATGTCCTCCGCCACTTCGGGCTGGTCGTCCTGAGGACCGCAGGCGGCAAGAGAAAGGGCCATGCACAGTGCGAGCAGACCGCTGAGCAGCCGTTTGAAGGTGCTTTTCATAGTTGCTTTTTCCTCCTTGAATGGTTGAGTGAGATTGGTTTGCTTGGTGGTTTGTTCATAAAAATATCGTTTCACCATTTAAGGTGATTTTAGTATAAAATTTCTGCCGACTGTTGTCAAGAAGAAAATTATAAATCCTAGAAATTCCGCATATAGCCCAAAAATTAGGGTTTCAATTTGTATAATATTTCTCTATTCAGTCGTGAAACGATATACGATAAAGCCGCAAAATTCCCCCGTCGGCCAGAAAGGCCGACGGGGGAATTGGGAAAACGCGCCCTTATTCCAGCTCCTCCAGAGAGGGCATGGCGGGGATGGCGCCATGGCGGCTGGTGGTGACGCTGGCGGCCCGGTTGGCAAAGGCCGCGATCTCCTCCAGCGCCGGCGCCGTCAACCCCTCCAGGCCGGGGAACCGGGCGATCTTGGAAAGGGCCGCACCGAAAAAAGTGTCCCCGGCGCCGTTGGTGTCCCCCACCACGCACCGGACTCCCGGCACCCGGCCGGTCCGGCCCCGGAAGCGGTAGAAGGCCCCGTCGGGCCCCAAGGTCACGAAGATCAGCCGGATGCCCAGCTGCTCCAGGGCGGCGGTGCCCGCCTTCAGATCCTCCGTGCCGGTGAGCAGAGGCAGCTCCTCCTGGGAGACCTTCAAAATGTCCACCATGGGCAGGGGGGCCTTCATCCATTTCACGGCGGTGTCCCGGTCCGGCCAGAGGCTCTCCCGGTAGTTGGGGTCGTAGCTGATCAGGGCCCCGGCGGCCTTGCCCATTTTTGCGGCGGCCAGGGTGGCGGTCCGGGCCGGGTCGGCGGTGAGGCTGACGCTGCCAATGTGGACGATCCGGGTCTGCCGGAGCAGCTCCGGCTTCAGGTCCTCCACCGACAGCGCCACGTCGGCGCTGGGGTCCCGGTAGAAGGAGAAGGTCCGCTCCCCGGTGCTGTCCAGGGCCACCACCGCCAGGGTGGTGTGCTGGGCCGGGTCCGTCACCATGCCGGAGACGTCCACCCGGTTGTCCTCCAGGGTTTTTTTCAGAAACGCGCCGAAGGAATCCCGGCCCACCTTGCCGATAAAGGCGGTCTTGGCCCCCAGCCGGGCGGCGGCCACCGCCAGATTGGCCGGGGCGCCGCCGGGATTGGCGTCGAAACGGGGAATACCCTGCCCGGTAGCCCCGGACTGGGTCAGGTCGATGAGAATTTCTCCCACCGCGGTGATGTCAAGCATGGTCAGTTTCCTCCTTTTCCTCTTCCTGGGCCAGCTGGATCAGGGCCTGGACCCGCTCCGGCGAGCCTAGGGTGAAGCCGTCCAGGGCCAGCAGAATCCCGGTCTTGTCCCGGCACAGCAGCACCATCAGCCGCCGGGAGCGCAGGACCTTTACAACATCCGTATAGTCGATCTGTTTGGTCCGGTCCCCGGACTGGGCCTCCAGCCCCTCCGGGTAGAACCGGGTGATCCGCTCCATGTCCCCGCCGGACTGTTCCTCCACCTTCCGAAAAGCCCGCTTGGCCCGGCTCCGGGGCAGGACCACCTCCAGCCACACTGCCACCAGGGCGATGAGCAACCCTTCCCACACCACAAACCAGGGGCTCTGGCGGGCGGCCAGGGCAGCAATCAGCAGGACCAGCCAGGCCCCCAGCAGCACAAAGGTGCCGATCCGGGCGGTTTTTCCATAGCTGTCCTTGGATACCAGGCCCATTCCCTCCAGAAACAGGTCCTTGGTCAGCTGAAAACGGTTTTCGGCCTCCATCAGGATTCCTCCTTTTTCGACTGTAGGGCGTCAAACTGCTCCTCGATCCGAAACGCCTGGTCCAGGGGCCGGTAGAGGATGAACAGCGCCAAAAACAGGATGTACCACACCCCCAAAAAGGGCACCGCCAGCCCCGACCAGGGCAGCAGCAGGAACATCAGCAGCCAGAACACCACCTGCACCGCCGCCGCGCCCAGGCTCCGCCACAGGTGCAGCACCAGAAACAGCAGGCAGTTTTTCAGCTGGATGCCGGGCTTTTGGTCAAACAGCACCACCTGGGGCCACCAGACTGAGAGGATCATGGTCCCCAGCAGCGCCGCCATCAGCAGCAGGCCCAGGGTGCCCAGGGACACCGTCCCCTCCGCCCAGAGCAGCAGCATGGCGCCGCTGAAGATCAGCACCCCCAGAAACAGCCCCTGTACCGCCCCGGGCAGCAGGGCGGCCTTCCAATTTTGGCGTATGGATTTTTTCCAGCAGAGCCACCAGTCGTCCAGATCGTCCCGCAGGCGGCGGAGGATCAGGTCGTACATGCAGGCCAGGAAGGGCCCGGAGAGGGCGCCCCCCGCCAGGGAAACCGGGATCATCACCAGGGCGCTGGCAGAGAGAACGGCATAGGTCATGCCGGCGGCAAAGGGGAGCAGAGAGATCAGGGCCAGGAAGCTCACCAGGAAAAATTCCTTAAAATTGCCTTCCAGCACCTCCCGGTACCGGGCAAAGCCCACCGCCCGGTAGGGGCTTTCCTCCCGCTCCTCGGCGTCGGGGAAAAACAG
>CANQQI010000122.1 GCA_947625945.1 uncultured Oscillospiraceae bacterium | reverse complement strand
TACAACCCCTTCGGGCGGCCGGTGTTCCGCGCGGTGGTGGAGAAGCTGATCGAAAGCCAGAAGGCGCGGAACCGGGACATTTGGGTGATTTATTACCATCCGGTGTACGGGGAAGAGTTTGAAAAGGCGGGATTCCAGACGGTGAAGGATCTGCCGGACAGCACCCGGGAGACCTTCACCCGGTATTACCTCTATCCCGCCCGGTCCGAGACGGTGTAAATCTCTTTCCCGGAGAAGCAAGCATGTATAAAGAGAAGCTGCACAGCAACACGGGAGTCGCCATACTCCTGATTGCCGGGATCCTTTTCCTGGCCGGCCTCCCGCGAGGCATCGAAGCGGAAAACGCTCCCACGGAAACCACCGCCCCGCCGGTGACGATGTTTCAGGTCCGCTTTTTGGCGGACGGAAAGACCGTGGGCACCCAGACAGTCCCCGAGAAGGAGCCCCTTGAGAAGACGCCGGAGGTGTCGCTCCCCGGCCTGATCTTTGCCGGCTGGGAGGATCAGAACGGCCATTTGACGGAGCTGAAGGGTTTGGAGATCTGGGCCGACCGGACCTTTACGGCCCGGCTCTATCCGGATCTGACCAGCCACGCCGCCTACCTGTTCCCGGATCAAAACGGCGCCATCCGCCCCGACGACCCACTGACGGCGGATGATTTGGCGGCGGCGCTGACGGCGCTGGTGGTGCCCGGAGGCGAGGAGTATCTGCCCGGAATGCCCGAGGGGGATTATTCCGTAACCGGGGAAACCGTGGGCCAGGTGCTGTCCAAATGCTTCCCCGGCGGCGTGGAGGTCCCGGAGACGGAGACCGTCACCCGTGGGGAGTTTGCGGTGCTGATGAACGGCCTGCTGTCCCGGGGCGGGGACGAGACGGCCGTGGTGGCGGACGCGGTCCCATACCCGGACCTGTCGCTGGGCCGGGCGGATGCCGCGGATCTTTTGGATGCCGCCGTTCCCCATACTCCGGACCCTGAGGGCGAGGAGCTGGTGGAGGCGTTTTTGGATCAGACGTGGGCGCCGGGATTTTTCCTCATGGGCGGGAACCTGTACTGCGCCGATGAATCCGGGCAGCTGCTCCGGGACGCGGATCAGGGGGACTTCCATTTTCTGCCCGACGGTCGCTACACCAGCGGAGACGAGGAGCTGGACGAGTTGGTATCCGGCCTTCTGGCCGACTGGATCGCTGAGGATCCGGGGGCGGACAGGGATACCATCATGCGGAAGGCCTATCTCTACGTCCGGGACCTGCCCTATCTGAGCAGCCCCCTCCATGGCTTCGGTGAGACCGGCTGGGAGATCGACGCCGCCAAGACCATGCTGACCAAGCACCGGGGCAACTGCTACAATTACGCCGGCGCTTTCTGCGCCCTGGCCCGGGGGCTGGGCGTTGACGCCTGGTGCGTCAGCGGGCGCGTCTTCTCCTACGCCACGGAACACGGCTGGGTGGAGGCCAATATCGACGGTACAATCTATGTTTTCGACGCCCAGCAGGAGGCCCGGCACATCCAGTGGCACACCGGCAGCGGGGATTTTGAAATGTACATGATGACTTATGACTTTGCGGCGCAATGGCAGTACCGCCGCCCGGCCAGATAGACCGCCGGGCGGAGCGTTCCGCCGCCGCAAGGAGAAAACCGGAGGGCAAGCAATGTATTCCTGTGTAAAACACACCAAAATCGCGGAGCTTCAGACGGCTTGGGAGGCGCTTTATGCCGGAAATTCCCTTCTTTCTCCCTATCAGTCCTACGCCTTTTGCCATACGGTTGCCGGAGACTACCGGTTCTCCCACCTCCGCTTCGCGCTGACGCCGGTTTTCTATGAGATCCGGAAGGACGGGCGGACGGTCATCATTTTCCCCCTGTGGAAAAAGCCCGGATTTCCCCACTGCGAATATTATCTGTTCCCGGATTTCTGCCTGGCGGGGTATCTGGACCCGATCTACGCCGGGGACTGCGCCGACGAGGATTTTGCCCAGGGGCTTTCCCTGCTGTCCCGGGCGCTGAACGCGCCTGTTACCCTCCGGCGCGTCAATGAAAAAAGCGCCTTTGGCCGGTTCCTGAAAACCGTCAACCCGCCCACCGACACCGTGCCCTGTGTCCGGCTTCCCTTTCCCGAGGGGTACGAGGCGTACTACGCGGGACTGAGCAAAAGCGTCCGGCAGAATTTGCGGACCGCCTATAACCGGCTGAGCCGGGACCAAAAGACCATCGAACTCACCGTCTGCCGGACGGAGCCCTTCGAGCCGGCGCTGTGGCAGGAGGCGCTGCGGATCCATGTCAAGCGCAAGCGCCTGCGGGACGGCATCCGGGAGGATTGGCTGCACAGCTACGCGGCCCACCACCACGATCCGCTGGAGAAGGCGCTGAAAAACAACGGGCCCCATATGCTGTTTCTCCTGACTGTGGACGGCGTGGGCGCGGCCTATTTCGCAGGCTTCCTCTCCAACGACGGCTTGAGCGTGGTGGTTCCCCGACTGTCCATCGACGATGATTTCAAATTCTACTCCCCGGGCCTGGTCATGCTCGTGGAGGCGATCAAGTATCTGGAAGCAAATACCTCCATCCGCTGCATCGACCTGTGCCACGGGGAGCAGACTTATAAATACGCCATGGGCGGCCAAGAGCATTTTAATTCCTATTTTCGCCTGCCTCCGGGCTTCCTGAAGGACGGGAAGACGCCGGGACGGTCCGAATAAAAAGCTGGGGTCAGGCAAAGCGCCTGGCCCCAGCTTTTATGACAGTTTTTTGAAACGGTATGGACGGAAGCTAGTCTGTCAGAGCCATGCCCTGGGCGTCTTTGTCGATCTGGCCGGTGAGGATCATGATGCCCTCGATCAAGCCCCAGACCTCGCTGACGATGGCGCAGATGCCACAGGTCAGCACGGTGATCAGCAGCTGGGCCACCGCCTTGCCGGTGTAGCCCAGATAGAAGTTGTGGATGCCTAGGCTGCCCAGGAAAATACCCAGCAGGCCGGCGGCCAGCTTGCTCTTGCCGCCGGGGACGGCGGTGGTCACGGCGGCGCCGCACTTCAGGCAGACCGCCGCGCCGGGGGCCGTGGGAGCGCCGCAGTTGGGGCAGTAGGAAGCGCCGGTACCTTTGGCGTAGCCGCACCGGACACAGACCGCGGCGTTGGGGTCCATGGGATTACCGCAGTTTTTACAGAACATATCATTTTCCTCCTTGCGATTGATTTTATATGGTGAGATCACCGTGCAAAAACATTGCCAGCCGGGTAAAATAGCACACCGCGAACCCAATGCCCAGGGCGGCCAGGAGCCAAGTGTTCGCCCGCTTGGACGGCAGCGGCTGAAAGTCAAAAAGCCATAGCGCGGCAGCCGCCGGAACGATCCAGAACATGGGGTGATAGAAAAACGCCGCCCTCAGATCCAGCCGCAGCGCCGCCAGCCAGGCCCGGCTCATGCCGCAGCTGGGGCAGATGACGCCGGTAACCGCGCGGATCGGGCAAAAGCCGATTAAGAGGGACCAAACCCCCATCACCGCGGCGCAGGCGGCAAGAATCAATAGCTTGAATCCCAAGTGGGACGGCTTGCGCATACCCTCATCCCCCAAGCAAAATATTAGCATATTGTGACGGGAATTGCAATAGCTTTTTAAAGCGCTGTATATAAACTCAAAGTCTGTCGAATTCTCCCATATTTTTCCCATATTATCCGTACTTTTGGAGAATGGAATGTGAAAGAACCGTGTATTTTTACTTTCCTCCGAATAAAAAGTGTGCTATAATTACAAGGAAGGCTTGGAAAAGAAGGGCTCCCATGAAATACCTGATCGATTTTGCCGCGCTGGCGCTGCTGTATGTCTTTGCCTTTTTCCCAAGATGGCGAAAAATGGGCCGGGACAGGCTCCTGGTCAACACGCTGATGTACGCGTATTGCACTGCCGTGCTGTATTTTACCCTGATGCCGGTGCTTTGCGCCCTCCCGTACCTGCTGGACCACCCCTATACCCCCATGAATCTGGTGCCGTTTATCGACGTGTCCCTGGGCAGGGGGGATTATCTCCGGCAGATCGTACTGAATGTGCTTTTGACCGTGCCCTTCGGCTTTCTGTACCCGCTGACCCGGAACGGGGCGGCGAAATGCGGCCAGACCGTGCTACTCAGCCTTTTGATGAGCCTGGGGATCGAGCTGCTCCAGCCCCTTCTCAACGGCGGCCGGTCCTCGGATATCACGGACCTAATCACCAACGGAACCGGTGGGCTGCTGGGGTACGGCCTTTTTGTCCTGTTCCGGCCGGTCACGGACCGAATTTTGAGCTTTCTGCGAAAGAACCAAACACCGTGAAAGGAGGCGCGCCATGCTTACCCAGCTCTATACCCGCCAGGGTGAGACCCTCTCCGGCACCCCCTGGCAGATCTATCCCCGTCCCCAGCTGCGGCGGGACAGCTTTCTGTGCCTGAACGGCCCCTGGGAATTTGCCGTTTCCCCCGGAAAGGAGCCGCCGGAGCGGTTCGACCGGTCGATTCTAGTTCCCTTCTGCCCGGAGAGCGCTCTTTCCGGCGTGGGGGAGCACTTTCCCGAGGGAAGCTACTTATTCTACCGGCGGCGCCTGACGCTCCCGGCGGGCTTTTTCCGGGGAAGGGTGCTGCTCCACATCGGCGCGGCGGACCAGGAGTTGGACTGCTTTGTTGGCGGCGCCCACGCGGGACACCACCTGGGGGGCTACGAGGCCATGACCTTCGACATCACCCCCTTCCTCCCGGATGGGGAGGCGGTGCTGCTGCTCCGGGTCCGGGACGATCTGCGGGACCTTTCCCAGCCCTACGGCAAGCAGGTAGAGCCTAAAAAGCGGGGCGGTATGTGGTACACCCCCGTCTCCGGAATCTACCAGTCCGTGTGGCTGGAATCGGTGCCGGAGACCTACATCGATCGGCTGGATATCCAAACCGACTGCCGCCGGGCGGTGATCGACACGGGAAAACCCACAGTCCCCGGAAGGGTGATCCTGGAGGACGGCCAGGTGTTCCCCCTGGAAAAGGGCCGGGCGGTGATCGCGCCGGAGAACCCCCGGCTGTGGAGCCCGGAGGACCCCTGGCTCTATGAATTCACCCTGGAAATGGGGGAGGACCGGGTGGAGAGCTACTTCGCCCTGCGAACCGTGGACATCCGGCAGGTGGCGGGGATTCCCAGGATCTGCCTCAACGGGAAGCCCTACTTTTTCCACGGCCTGCTGGATCAGGGGTACTGGCCCGACGGCCTGCTCACCGCCCCCGACCCCGGGTGCTACGCCCAGGATATCCAGGCCATGAAGGAGCTGGGGTTCAACACCCTGCGCAAGCACATTAAAGTGGAGCCGGAGGAATTCTACTACCAGTGCGACCGGCTGGGGATGGTGGTTTTCCAGGACATGGTGAACAATGGGGAGTACCGCTATCTCCGGGACACGGCCCTGCCCACGGTGGGCTTCCAGGTGCGGCCCGACGGCGGCCTTCACCGGGACCCCAAGGGACGGGAGACCTTTTACCGGAGCATGGAGGCCACGGTACGGCAGCTGCGCAACCACCCCTGCATCCTCTACTGGACGATCTTTAACGAGGGCTGGGGCCAGTTCCGCTCCACGGAGGCCTATCGGCGGCTGAAAGCCCTGGACGGCAGCCGGATTATCGACACCGCCTCGGGCTGGTTCCGGTGGGGGCAGACGGATGTGAACAGCCGGCATATCTACTTCGGCCCCTGGGGGCAGCTGCGAAAGAGCAAGCGGCCTCTGGTCCTCAGTGAGTTTGGAGGCTACACCCTGCCCACCCCGGGCCACATGGCCAACACGGACGACGCCTACGGCTATCGAACCTGCCGGACCCGGGAGCAGTACATGACGGAACTGCTTATCCTCTACCGGCAGCGGATCGAGCCCGCCATCCCCAAGGGGCTGTGCGGGGCCATCTACACCCAGCTCAGCGACGTGGAGGACGAGATCAACGG
>CANQQI010000121.1 GCA_947625945.1 uncultured Oscillospiraceae bacterium | reverse complement strand
TGGCACAGCTCGGTCATGGCGGCCCGGGCCTGATCCCGGGTCCAGAGCTTGCCCCGGTAGTTCAGGTCGCAGGAGATCTTTACCCCGTGGGCCTTGGCGGCCTTGCAGGCGTCCTTGCAGATCTCCACCACGTTGGGCCCCAGGGCCGGGGTGATACCGGTGAAGTGGAACCAGTCGGCGCCCTTAAAGATGGCGTCCCAGTCGAAGTCCTCCCGGGAGGCCTCCTGGATGGCGGAGTGGGCCCGGTCGTAGATGCACACGGAGCCCCGCTGGGAGGCGCCCTTTTCATTATAGTAGATGCCGACCCGGTCGCCGCCCCGGGTGATCAGGGAGGTGTCCACGCCGTAGCGCCGGAGGCTGTTCACCGCCGCCTGGCCGATGGCGTGGGCGGGAAGCTTGGTGACGAAGGCGGCGTCCAGGCCGTAATTTGCCAGGGACACGGCCACGTTGGCCTCGCCGCCGCCAAAGGAGAATTCCAGGTGATCCGCCTGGACAAAGCGCTCATAGTTATAGGGCTGGAGCCGAACCATCAGCTCACCGAAGGTAATCACTCTCATTTCTTTCTGGCCTCCTTGACGATCTCCACGGATTTTTCGCACAGCTTGGTGATCTTGTCCCATTCGCCGTTCTCGATCAGGTCCGCGGTGACCATGTAGCTGCCGCCGCAGGCGCAGATTACGGGGCTGGCGGCGTAGTCCGCCAGGTTCTTCAGGCTGATGCCGCCGGTGGGCATGACCTTGAACATGGGGAAGGGCGCGGACATGGCCTTGATTTTCGCCAGGCCGCCGGACTGCTCGGCGGGGAAGAATTTCAGGACCTCCAGGCCCAGTTTATAGGCGGCGTGGTAATCGGTGGGGGTGGTGCAGCCGGGGAAGATGGTGACGCCCTTTTCCTGGCAGTAGCGGACGATGTCCGGGTCCAGGCCGGGGGTGACGATGAATTTGGCGCCGGCGGCCAGGGCCTCGTCCACCTGCTTGGTGGTGAGGACGGTGCCCGCGCCCACCAGCATCTCCGGGAAGTTCTCGGACATGATGCGGATGGCGTCGGCCGCGCCCGCGGCCCGGAAGGTGACCTCCGCCACGGGCACGCCGCCTTCGATCAGCGCTTTGGCCAGGGGCGCGGCGTCCCGGGTGGGATGGTTCAGCTTGATCACCGGGACCACGCCGATTTGACTGATTTTCTGCTGCAGTTCGTTCATGCGATCTCCTCCTATGTAATGATTTGAGAGAAACAAATAAAATCCGCCGGGCAGAGAACGGGGAATTTAGTCAGCCTGCCCATATTTCTCCTTCATTATAACGGAAAAAATCGCCTGTGTCAATTCCATTTCCCGGCATTTCCATGGACGATCCGGGAGAAAAAACCGGGAAAAAACGATGCGTCCCGGCTCCCGCGCCCAGCCGCCCCTTGGGGGCCGCCGGCTGGATGTCGGAGGCGGGACGTACCGCGTCCCGGGGGAGGGGGCCGGAAGGGCCCCCGAAACGGCGGCGGATCTACAGCTGGGCCGCGTCCGCGCTTTTCAGCTGCAATTGCAGCTTGTCCGCGATTAAAGCGATAAATTCGGAATTGGTTGGCTTTCCCTTGGTGTTGGATACGGTGTAGCCGAAGAACCGCTGCAAGGTGTCCAGATCTCCCCGGTCCCAGGCCACCTCGATGGCGTGGCGGATGGCCCGTTCCACCCGGGACGGGGTAGTGGCGAAGGTCTTTGCCACCTGGGGATAGAGGACCTTGGTAATGGCGTTGATCACGTCCATATCCCCCACGGCAATGATGATGGCCTCCCTCAGATATTGATAGCCCTTGATGTGGGCGGGCACGCCGATCTCATGGATGATGTTGGTGACCATGGTCTCGATGCTGGCCTTGTCCGGGCGGCGGCTCAGATTGGTCCGGCGGTTCTCCCCACCCCGGATCTCTTCCAGCCGTTCCACCAGCGCGGTCATATCGCAGGGCTTAAGCATCAGATACCTTGCCCCCAGATTTGCGGCGGCGGAGGCCACATACTCCGTCACGAAGCCGGAGGTGGCCAGGGTGACCGGCCGGTGCTCCATGCCGGAAATGGCCTTGAGAACGCTGATCCCGTCCCGCTTGGAAAGCATCAGATCCAGCACCAGCACGTCCGGCTTCCGCTCGGAGACCATGCGGATGGCCTGCTCCCCATCCCCCGCCGTCCCCAGGACCTGGAAGCCGCCGGCGCGTTGCAGCTCGGCGGTCAGACCGGCGCAGAATTCTTCCGTATTGTCCGCAATGATCACGGTTGTACAGTTGTCCATAACATCCTCTCCTGACATATGAAATTTCTCCCCGTGCCCGTGGTGCTGCCACCGGGCTGCGACAAATATAATTTAGCATAAGAAAACACTTTTTTCAAGGAAAAACCTAAACAATCGTTCGGGAAAAAGTTAGGTTTTCAGACAAAAACCACGGAAATTCTACAAGAAACGTCGAAAAATGTCGAAAAGTAGGGAGAACCGGAAAAATCAAACCGGGCCAGTTGACGAAACCTTGCCGCTGTTGTAGAATAGGTACGTCTTTTTGAAAGGAGCGATTCGCTATGAACGATGTATGGAATTTGGAACCGATTTACCGCGGCTTTGACGACCCCGCTTTCGCCGGGGACTATGAAACCGCCAAGGCTTTGATTGCCCAGTTCGCCGCCTTCGCGGAGCGCTTGCCGGAGCGGGTGCCCGCCCAGGCCCTCCGGGAGGGGGTGGCCCTGGAGGAGAAGATCTCCGCCGTGGTGGGGAAAATGGCGGGCTACGCCTCCCTGCGCCAGTCTGCCAATACCAAGGATCCGGAGGCCGGCTCTCAGATGGGCCGGATCATGCAGCTGTTCAGCGGCTTAGCGGGCCCCCGGGCCGCCTACCAGGACTGGGCCGGAAAGCTGCCCGATCTAATGGATATTGTGTGCGGTGATCCGGAGCTGAAGGACTATGCCTACCGCTTTTCCAACCTGGCACAAAACAGCGCCTATCTGCTGCCCGGCCGGGGCGAGGAGATCGCCGCCAAGCTGAGCATGTCCGGCGGGGACGCCTGGAGCGACCTGCAGCAGTATCTGACCAGCACCGTCCCGGTGACCTACCGGGGGAAGCGGACCAACCTCTCCGCCATTCGAAATCTGGCTTACGACCCGGATCCCCAGGTGCGGAAGGACGCCTACGAGGCGGAGATCGCCTGCTATGAGCGGATCGCCGATCCGGTAGCCTACGCCCTGAACTCCATCAAGCTGGAAACCATCTCCGACTGCCAGCTCCGGGGCTACGCCTCCCCCCTGGAGCGGACCTTGAAGCATTCCCATATGAAGCGGGAGACTCTGGACGCCATGTTTTCCGCTATCGACGAGTACCTGCCCAAATTCTGGCAGTACCTGAAGACCAAGGCCAAGGCCCTGGGTCACGAAAACGGTCTGCCCTGGTACGATCTGTTCGCCCCCGTGGGCGCCGCCTCCACCACCTTTACCACCCAGGACGCCCGGGATTATCTGGTAAACCTCTTCGCTGGGTTTGACCGGGAGCTGTCCAACATGGTGGCCCGGGCCTTTGACAACGCCTGGATCGACTTCTATCCCCGGGACGGCAAGGCCGGCGGGGCCTTCTGCGCCGATGTGGAGTGCCTGGGGGAGAGCCGGATTCTGACCAATTTCGACGGGATGTTCACCGACGTGGTCACCCTGGCCCATGAGTTGGGCCACGCCTTCCACAATCAGTGCATTCTGGATCACCGGCCTATGAACCATGGCTACTCCATGCCTGTGGCGGAGACCGCCTCCACCTTCAACGAGTGCGTGGTCATGGCCTCCGCCATTCAGGCGGCCAAGGACGACGCGGAGAAGCTGAACCTGATCGAGTCCCAGCTCCAGGACGCCACCCAGGTGATCTGCGACATCTATTCCCGCTACCGCTTTGAGACCATGGTGTTCGAGAACCGGGAGGAGCGGTTTATGCACGCCCCCACCCTATGCGATTTTATGTTAACCGCCCAGAAGCAGTCCTACGGCGACGGCCTGGATCCCAACTGCCTGCACCCCTATATGTGGGTGTGCAAGAGCCACTACTACGGCCCCACCTTCTACAATTTCCCCTATGCCTTCGGCGCGCTGTTCGCCCGGGGCCTGTACGCCCAGTACGAAAAGGAGGGCGCCGCCTTCGTGCCCAAGTACAAGCGTCTGCTCCACACCACCCCCGTGGCCTCCGTAGAGGACGCCGCCCAGGTGGCCGGCATCGACTTGACGGACGGAAGCTTCTGGCGGGGCGCTCTGGATACCATCGCGGAGCAGATCGACCTGTTCTGCGCGCTGGTGGAGGGCGGCCGTGGATAAGAGAACTGTTGGACTGCTGAATTACTTGGGCGCTGCCCACAGCGCCTATCACGCCATTGATCTTTTGGTCCGGGAGCTGACTAAGGCGGGCTATACCCGCCTGGCGGAGGAGGAGGACTGGGACATCGTTCCCGGCGGGAAGTATTTCCTGACCCGGAACAGCACCAGCCTTATCGCCTTCCGCACCCCCACCGGGAATCCCAGGGGCTTTCTGATGAGCGCCAGTCACTCCGACCGGCCCACCTTGAAGGTGAAGGAAAACGGGGAGCTGGTGGGCAATTACACCCGCCTTGCCGTGGAAAAATACGGCGGGCTGCTGATTGCCCCCTGGCTGGACCGGCCATTGTCCCTGGCGGGCCGGGCTCTGATCCAGACTCCCGAGGGCATCGAGGGCCGGCTGGTGGACATCGACCGGGATCTGCTGCTGATCCCCAACGTGGCGATCCACATGAACCGGAAGGCCAACGACGGCTACGCCTGGAACCTGGCGGTGGATACCCCGCCCCTGATGGGGGACAAGGGCACCGCCGGCGCCTTTCAACGGCTGCTGGAGGAAACCGCCGGCGGCCCGGTGCTGGGCCACGATCTGTACCTCTACGTCCGCCAGAAGCCCACGGTCTGGGGTATGGAGGAGGAGTTTATCTCTTCCCAGGCCCTGGACGACCTGGAGTGCGCCTGGTGCTGCACCCAGGGCTTTCTGAACGCGGCGGACAGCGGCAGCGTGCCGGTGCTGTGCGTCTTCGACAGTGAGGAGGTGGGCTCCTGCACCGCTCAAGGCGCGGATTCCGAGCTGCTGGAGGGTACTCTGGAGCGGATCAGCAAGGGCCTGGGGGTCAATCCCCGGCGGATGCTGGCCCAGTCCTTCATGGTCTCTGCGGACAACGCCCACGCCGTCCATCCCAACCACCCGGAGTACGCCGACCCGGCCAACGCGCCTGTGCTCAACGGCGGCATTGTGCTAAAATTCAACGCCGGCCAGCGGTACACCACCGACGGTCTCTCTGCCGCCATTTTCCGGAAGGTCTGCCATATGGCAAACGTGCCCACCCAGACCTACTACAACCGCCCGGACATCTCCGGCGGCTACACCCTGGGGCGGATCTCTCTGAACCACGTCAGCGTGGCCACGGCGGATATCGGCCTGCCCCAGTTGGCGATGCACTCCTGCTATGAGACCGCCGGGGTAAAGGACGCCCTGTACCTGGAGGAGGCCATGGCGAAGTATTACTCCTGCACCCTGGGCTTCTGGGACAGCTGCATCTCTCTGGGATGAGCAAATTGACCAAATTATATGCAAATACATTCACTTTTTCGACACTTGCGTTAAACCCCATCCTATGATATAATGAGCCTATCTCGGTGGAGTATGCCTACTCCACATAATAGGCACATTCCGCCAAAAAAGGAGGAATATAAAAATACCGCTTGACTCGCGGTGCGGCAGTGTGGAGACCTGCCGTAATGCAGTGCCGCTTTATTCATCGGCGGCTGCGAGAACGTACATTGAGGATTCAGTACGTTCAGAGTCGGAAGTATGGCAACATTGACCCTGAAGAACATCAAGAAGATCTACCCGTTCAGCGGCGACGACACCAAGAAGAAGAAAAAGAAGAAGGGCGACGAGCAAGA
>CANQQI010000120.1 GCA_947625945.1 uncultured Oscillospiraceae bacterium | reverse complement strand
TACCCCGGAAGGTCCACCAGATAGCACCGGTCGTCCAGGAGGAAGAAGTTGACCTGGGCAGTCTTCCCGGGGGTCTGCCCCACCCGGGCGAAGTTCTTCCGGCCCAGGAGCCGGTTGATCACAGAGGATTTGCCCACATTGGACTTCCCGGCGAAGGCGATCTCCGGCAGGCGCCGGGCGGGAAAGCCCTCCGGGGAGACGGCGGAGCGGAGAAAAACCACGTTGCTCAGGTTCATGGCCGCCTCACTGCCGGATCTCCGGTTTCCGGGACTTGTTCTTCACCTCGGGGGGAATGTCCGTCAGCAGTGGGGTGAGCATCTCCCGCTTCCGGTTCAGAGCGGCGTCCAGAACCGTGTCCACAGTCTGAGCGGTGATGAAATTCAGGGACTTGCGGACGGTCTGATCGATCTCCTCCAGATCCCGCTCGTTGTCCTTGGGAATGACCACCGTGCGGATGCCGTGGCGCAGCGCCGCCATGGTCTTCTCCTTCAATCCGCCGATGGGCAGCACCCGGCCGCGGATGGAAATCTCCCCGGTCATGGCCAGATCCCGGCGCACCGTGGAGCCGGTGAGGGCGGAGACGATGGCGGTACACACCGTCACGCCGGCGGAGGGCCCGTCCTTAGGCACCGCGCCCTCGGGGAAGTGAACGTGGATGTCCTTGGTTTTGTAGAAGTCCGTCTCCACGCCTAGGACCTTGGCGTTGGCGCGAATATAGCTCATGGCGGCGTGGACGGATTCCTTCATCACATCCCCCAGATTGCCGGTAAGCTCCAACCGTCCGGAGCCCTCCATGACGTTGACCTCCACCTCCAAGACCTCGCCGCCTACGCTGGTCCAGGCCAGACCCGTCACCAGACCCACCTGGTCCGTCCCGGGGAGCCGGTCGGGCAGGAATTTCCGAATTCCCAAGAACTCCTCCACATTGGAACCGGTGACGGTGATTTTCTTGGGCGTCTCCTGTTCCAGCAGCTTCTTGTCGGTTTTCCGGCAGATCTGGGCCAGCTCCCGTTCCAGGTTTCGCACGCCGGACTCCCGGGTGTAGCAGTGGATGATCTCCCGCAGGGCGTCCTCCGTCACCCGGAGCTGAGATCTTTTCAGGCCGTGCTTGGCCATCTGCTTGGGAAGCAGGTGGTCCTTGGCGATCATCACCTTCTCCTCGTCGGTGTAGGAGCTCAGCTCGATGATCTCCATCCGGTCCAGCAGGGGTCGGGGGATGGTGTCGGTGGTGTTGGCGGTGGTGATAAACAGGACCTCGCTCAAATCGAAGGGAATTTCCAAATAGTGATCCCGATAGGTCTTGTTCTGCTCGGCGTCCAGGACCTCCAGCAGAGCGGCGCTGGGATCGCCCCGGTAGTCCATGCCCATTTTGTCCACCTCGTCCAGCAGCAGCAGCGGATTTTTGCTGCCTGCCTGGATCATGGCAGTCATGATCCGGCCGGGCATCGCGCCGATATAGGTCTTCCGGTGTCCCCGGATGTCGGCCTCGTCATGGATGCCCCCCAGGGAGATCCGGGCCATTTTTCGGTTCAGGCTCTTGGCAATGGAATAGGCGATGGAGGTCTTGCCCACTCCCGGCGGGCCCACCAGGCAGAGGATCTGCGGGGGCAGCCCGGGCGCCATTTTTCGCACCGCCAGGGTCTCCAAGATCCGCTCCTTCACCTTTTCCAGGCCGTAGTGGTCCCGTTCCAGCACCTTCCGGGCGGCCTCCACGTCGATCCGTTCCTTGGTGCGGTGATTCCAGGGCAGCTCCAGCACCGTGTCCAGATACCCTCGGAGGACCGCCGCCTCAGAGGAGCCGAAGGGCTGCTTTTCCAGCCGCTCCAGATCCTTGAGGAGCTTTTCCTTGGACTCTTCATCCATTTCCAATCGGCGAATATTCTCGGCGTAGACGGCAAATTCCGCCGGTTCATCGTCCTCCCCCAGCTCCTCCCGGATGATCTTCATCTGCTCCCGCAGATAATAGTCCTTCTGATCCCGGTCGATCTGGGCTCGGGTCTTCTCCTGAATGTCGCCCTCCAAGCGGAGCATCTGCACCTCCTGGCGCAGCAGGACCACGGCGGTTTCCAGCCGCTTCACCGGATTGAGCTGGCACAGCAGCTTCACCTTATCCGGGTACTCGATCCCGGAGTTCTGGGCAATGCAGTCGGCGACAAAGCCGCTGTCCTTGGAGGCCAGCATCCGCAGTTGAATGGTCTGGGCCTGGCGCTCCACCAGCTCCAGGTAGTTTCCGTAGAGGGAATTGGCCTCCCGCCGGAGGGCATGGGAGCGCAGAGTCTCCGGCACGGAAAGGTTTTCCAGCCGCTCCACCTGGGCGCTGAGGAAGGGCTCTCTGCGGATCAGCTCCGCTGCCCTGGCCCGGTAAAGCCCTGTGACCAGCACCCGGATATTTTCTCCCTGAGACTTGAGGATCTGCTTAATCTTTCCCACGGTGCCCACCGAATAGAGGTCGGGCAGGTCCGGGTCATCCTCGGACAGATCCTTCTGAGAGGCCAGGAACAGCAGCTGCTCGTGTTTCATGGCCTCCTCCAAGGCCAGGGCGGATTTGAGCCGTCCCACATCGAAATGAACGGTCTGCTCCGGAAACACGACCATGCCCCGCAGGGCAAGTACCGGCAGGGCGGTATAGGTTTCGCTCATTGTTTTCTCCTTCCTGCCAAGGAAGGGGGCGGTTCCCCACCCCCTCCTGTAAGGTTTCTATCGTGGTAAGGCGGGCCGCGGCTTGGCCGGATCCCGCAAAATCAGGGGATCTCCCCCCTGGATGCACTCGGGGGTGATGATGACCTTGCGGATGGTCAGATCCGAAGGGATCAGATACATGATCCCCGTCATGGTCTTTTCCATCACCGCCCGCAGGCCCCGGGCGCCAATCTGCCGGTCGATGGCCTTCTGGGCCACCGCTTCCAGCGCCTCCTGCTGAATCTCCATCTCCACATTGTCCATTTGCAGCAGCCGCTGATACTGGCGCACCAGGGCGTTCTTGGGCTCCACCAGAATGCGGATCAAATCTTCTTTTTTCAGATCCTGCAAGCAGGTGATCACCGGCATCCTGCCCACCAACTCCGGGATGATGCCGAATTTCAGCAGATCGTGGGGCTCCACCTTGGACAGAATCTTCCCCACGTCCCGTTTTTTCCGGCTCTCCACCGGGGCGTCAAAGCCGATGGCGGAGCGGTCGGTGCGGGCCTCGATGATCTTGTCCAGCCCGTCGAAGGCGCCGCCGCAGATAAACAGGATGTTGCTGGTGTCGATCTGAATGGTCTCCTGCTGGGGGTGCTTCCGCCCGCCCTGGGGCGGCACGCTGGCGATGGTCCCCTCCAAAATTTTCAGCAGCGCCTGCTGCACGCCCTCGCCGGACACATCCCGGGTGATAGAAGTATTTTCACTCTTCCGGGCGATTTTATCCATCTCGTCGATGTAAATGATTCCCCGCTCCGCCAGGTCTACGTCGAAATCCGCCGCCTGAAGCAGCCGCAGCAGGATATTTTCCACATCGTCGCCCACATACCCGGCCTCGGTGAGGGTGGTGGCGTCCGCGATGGCAAAGGGCACGCTGAGGACCTTGGCCAAGGTCTGGGCAAAAAGGGTCTTGCCGCAGCCCGTGGGGCCAATGAGCAGAATATTGCTCTTTTGCAGCTCCACATCCGAAGGCCCGGCGAGGTAAATGCGTTTATAGTGGTTGTATACGGCCACGCTCAGGGCGATTTTGGCATCCTCTTGCCCGATAATATAGCCGTCCATGTAGTTTTTGATCTCCATAGGGGTGGGCAGATGCTCCGGGGCTCGGAGCTTGCCCTGTTGATCCACCTGGATCTCCTCCCGCAGCAGCTCACTGCAGGTCTGAACACAGTCGCTGCAGATATACACCCCCGGCCCGGCGATCAGCCGGGTCTGGGGTTCTCGCTTGCCGCAGAAGGAACAGCGAACCGGCTGCTCGTTTTTTCTACTCGCCATGCCAGCGCACCGCCTTTCCTGTCAAATTCAATGGCGCTCGATGATCCGGTCGATGATCCCGAAATCCAGAGCCTCCTGAGCGGACATAAAGTTATCCCGCTCGCAGGCGGCGGTGACTTCCTCCACGCTCTTGCCGGTCTTCTCCGCCAGGATGGCGTTCATCCGCTTTTTGATGGTCTCCAGCCGCTTCAGGTGGATGGCCATGTCGGTGATCTGCCCCTGGGTGCCGGCGGAGGGCTGATGGATCATAATTTCGGAGTTGGGCAGCGCCATCCGCTTGCCCTTGGCGCCGGCGGCCAGCAGGAAGGCCGCCATGGAGGCGCCCAGACCCACGCAGATCGTCGCTACATCGCACTTGATGTACTGCATGGTGTCGTAGATCGCCATTCCGGCGGTGACGCTGCCGCCGGGGCTGTTGATATAGAACTGAATGTCCTTGTCCGGGTCCTGGGCTTCCAGGTACAGAAGCTGGGCTACCACCAGGCTGGCGGTGGTGTCGTTGACCTCCTCGGACAGAAATACGATCCGGTCGTTGAGCAGCCGGGAAAAAATATCGTAGCTCCGCTCGCCCCGGCTGGTCTGCTCCACAACATAGGGTACTAAACTCATGGTTGAACGCTCCTTTCTAGGCTTGCAACATTCTAACCGTCCAGCGCCCGGGTTATTCCTCCTTGGCCTCGTTCTCCTCGGCCTTGGGGGCCTCGGGAGCGGTGGGAACGGCGGAATCGGCGATCAGGCGGATCACCTTCCGGGTCTCCAGGCTGGCGGTGATCTCGGAATCGGGCACCATTTCCTTTACCCGCTCCTCGGTCAGCTCATACTGCTTGGCAAGGCTTTCATACTCGGCCTGCTTTTCCTCCTCGGTGACGGCGATGCCCTCGGCCTTGGCGATCTCAGCCAGCACCACGTTGACCTTGGCCTGTTTCTCGGCGGCGGGCCGGAAAGCGCCCCGCAGGGTGCTCATATCGCCGCCCATCATCTTGGCGTACTGCTCTACGGTGTAGCCGTTCATCTGGAGCTGATAGGCAAACCGCTCCATCTGATTGTCCAGCTCGGACTCGATGAGGGCCTTGGGCATCTCCACGGAAGCGTTTTCCGCGGCCTTTTCCACGCAGGCCTGGTCAAAGGCGCTCTCCGCCTGCTTCTGGGCCTGCTCCAGGGCCTTGGTCCGGATGTCGGCCTTCAACTCCTCCAAGGTGTCAAACTCGGACACGTCCTTGGCAAACTCGTCGTCCTGCTCGGGGATGTTCTCCACCGTGACCTTCTGGACCTTGACGTGGAACTGGACCGTCTTGCCCGCCAGATCGGCATGGTAATCCTGGGGGAAGGTGATGTCGATATCCTTCTCCTCCCCGGCGGACATCCCAACAAGCTGCTCCTCAAAGCCCGGGACAAAGGAGCCGGAGCCCAGCTTCAACTCATGGTCATGGCCCTCTCCGCCCTCGAAGGGGACCCCGTTCTCCGTGCCAAGGAAATCGATAGTGACGGTGTCACCCATTTCGGCGGGCCGCTCCACGGTCTCAGTGGAGGCCACGTTCACGGCCATCCGGTCCAGCTCGGCCTGAACCTGGGCGTCGGTGACGGTGGGCTCGGTCTTGGGGACCTCCAGGCCCTTATACTGGCCCAGGGTGACCTCAGGATAGAGCTCGGTGGTAATGGTAACGGTGACCAGGTCATCGTCGGAGATTTGGATATCGGTGACGGTGGGCCGGCCCACAGCCTTCCACTCCTGACCAGCAACGGCGGCCTCGTAGACCTGGGGGAAGATCTCCTCCAAGCCGTCTTCATAAAAGACGTGCTTACCGTACATGGTCTCGATCATTTTCCTGGGCGCTTTGCCCTTCCGGAAACCGGGCACCAGGATATTTTTCCGGGCCTTGAGATAGGCCTTCTGGACGCCGGACTCCATCAGCTCCCGGTCGATCTCCACCACGATGGTCGCCTGGTTCCCCTTTTTTTCTACACTTTTGACGTTCATGTAAATCATCCTCCCAAGCATGGCCGCGGGGCGGCCCTGCGATCTATACTTTTTTATTGACAGCCGTTGTATTTTATCAAAGAAACCGCCGGTTGTCCACCCTTTT
>CANQQI010000119.1 GCA_947625945.1 uncultured Oscillospiraceae bacterium | reverse complement strand
AAGGAGGCGGTGCTGTCCATGCTGCTGGACTCCTACCAGAAGCGGGACCGGATCGGGCTGGTGGCCTTCCGGAAGGAGGGAGCCCAGACCCTGCTGGACATCACCGCCAGCGTGGACCTGGCGGAGAAAAAATTACAGGCCCTGCCCACTGGCGGGCGGACGCCATTGGCCTCTGGGCTCTATCAGGCGTGGCAGCTTCTGCGGGCCCGGCGGCTGAAGGACCCGGAGCTGCTGCCCATGGTGGTGCTGGTCACCGACGGCCGGGCGAACCGGCCCCTCTGGACCGAGGACCCGGTAGAGGACGCTATGAAGGCCGCGGCGTTGCTGCGCCGGGACCGTGTCAGCGCCGTGGTCATCGACACGGAACAGGACTTCATCTCCCTGCACATCGCCCGACAGGTGGCGGACGCCCTGGGCGCCGTCTACTACAAGGTGGACGAACTGCGGGGCGAGGAGCTGGGCGCTATCGTCCGCCGCCGCTCCGCCCTGGCGGGGCTGGAGCGGAACCCGTGAGGCATCCCTTTTTCTGAAAAAAGGGCCAAAAGCTTTTATTCCGCATTCACATGGTAACGATTTATCGTTTTCATTTGCAGCATCAGGAGAAAAACCATGCACATTCTTGTCATCGGCGAAACCCTGCACAATCCCGCCCTGGAGCGGGCCGCCGGGGAGGCAGGGGCGGAGATTCGCTTTCTCTCCTCCCGGAAGGCCCGGCGCGCCAGGCTGGACAAGACCTTCGACGTGCTCCTGGCCGGGGCAGACCACGGGGACCATGGGGATCTGACCGGCGCCCCCGTCCTGGGGCTCTGCCGGCTGATTATTCCCCTCAGCGGCGAGAACATCGCCGCTGGGATCACCAGCCTCCCCGCTGGGGAAGTGGAGCGGCTGAACGCCTATTTTGCCTACGGCGGGCCGGAGAATCTGAAAAACGCCTTTGGACGCATCCGGCAGCTCTTAGGCCAAGAAGGCCCCGCGCTCCCGCCGCCCAAGCCCGTGCCGCTGGATGCCATCTACACCTTTGATGGGGCCCTCTACGCCTCGGCCCTGGACTTCTTCCGCGGCGAGGGACGGCGGTTTCCCCACTACGCGGGGATGCTGAGCTACCGGGGCCGGTGGGCCGATGGGGACCTGGCTGTGGAGCGGGCCATCGCGGAGAGTCTGGCCCGCCGGGGCATCGGCGTCATCGCCGCCTATACAGACGGCTCCCCGGACGCGGCTCTGGGAACACTGCCCTTTGAGAAGGCGGTGGCCCGGTTCTTCTGCGTGGAGGGCAGGCCAGTCATCGACCTGTTCATCAACTTCCAATTCCTGGGCACCAAGGCCGGAGGCGGGCAGGATATGTTCGCCCGGGCCGCGGCCTGCTTTGCTTCGCTGGACGTGCCGGTGATCCGGCCCGCTGGGCTGTCACGGCACACGGCAGAGGAGTGGCGGGGGGCGACCCGGCCCTACGAGGGGGAGCTGCCTACCAACTTCATCGTCCCGGAGCTCCAGGGCATGACGGACCTGGTCCATGTGTCCTGCGCCGAGGGCGAACACCGCCGCGTCCCCTTTCCCGAGCGGGTGGAGCGGCTGACAGGCCGCATGGAGAGCTGGCTCCGGCTGCGCGCCAAGTCCAACGAGGTCAAACGGGTGGCCATCATGCTCCACAACGCGCCCTGCTCCGGAGTGGAGGCCACCGTGGGACAGGCTACGGACCTGGACGCCTTCCAGAGCGCGGTGGCTCTGCTCCGCCGCCTTCAAAGGGAGGGCTATGCCGTCAGGGACATTCCCGTCGATGGGGAGGCCCTCCGAAAACTGATTTTTGAAAAGAAAGCCATCTCCGATTTCCGCTGGACCGCGGCGGAGGACATTGCCGCCAGCGGCGGCGTCCTCCACGCCATGCCGGCATCGGAGTACCGCACCTATTACGACACGCTGTCTCCGGCGGTGCGCCGGGAGATGGAGGATCACTGGGGCCCCGCCCCCGGCGAGGCGATGGTTCTGGATGGGAAGCTGCTGATTACCGGCGTCCCCTTCGGGAACGTCTTGGTGATGGTCCAGCCCAAGCGGGGGTGCTACGGGGCCAAGTGTACCGGCGAAGTGTGCAAGATCTTGCAGGACCCCGCCTGTCCGCCCACCCACCAGTACCTGGCCACCTACTGGTACCTCCGGTATCACTGGCAGGCTGACGCGGTGATCCATCTGGGCACCCACGGCTCCCTGGAGTATCTGCCGGGGAAGTCCTGCGGCCTGGGTGGGGACTGCTTCCCGGATATCGCCATCGGGGATCTGGTGAACCTCTACCCCTACAACGCCGCCATCGTGCCCCAGGCGCTGATCGCCAAGCGCCGAGGGTATGCCGTCACGTTCAGCTATCTTCCTGCCCCCGACATGGGCTTGGACGGGAAACAGCGCCGGCTCCTGGAGCAGATCGACCAGTATTTTGCCGCCCAGGAGCAGGGGAACGGCCAGGCGGAATTATTGCGCCGGGACATTGAAACCGCCGCCGGGAATTCCCCCGCCGCGCAGGCGGTGTTCCGGCGGGAGCCGGACTTTGACGCGGCCCTGCGGGAGCTGCGGGCCCTGCTCAGAAAGACGGACGCCCGCCGCCGGGGCGGGCACCGCCGGGCCTTCGGCACGCCGCCGGACCGGCAGTGGGTCCGGGACTACATCGCCGAGCTATGGCGGAACGACCCGGCGGTGAGCGCCGTTTGGCAGCCTGCCGGGGATGCGGCTGCCCAGAACGCCGCCATGAATCGCTTTATTGATTCGGTCCTGGATGCGGGACCCGCCGGGGACGGGCCACTGGCTCTGCTGGCGGAAGACGTCCGGGCCGTGGCCGAGGGACTGGGACAGGCCGGAAACGAGCTGGACAGTCTGCTTCACGCCCTTTCCGGCGGCTTCACCATGCCCAGCCGGGGCGGCGACGCCGCGGTGGCTGGGCGAGAGATCCTGCCCACGGGCCGAAACCTCCACGGCGGGGAGCAGGACAAGGTGCCCACCCCCGCCGCCTATGAGCGGGGAAAGCAGGCGGCGGAGGACCTGCTGGCCCTCTACCGGCAGGAGTCCGGTCGTTTGCCGGACAAGATCGCTATGAACATGACCTCCCTGGACGTGACCCGCACCGGCGGGGAGCAGCTGGGGCAGTTTCTGGCCCTCATGGGCGTGCGCCCGGTGTGGAGCAGCGCCGGGCGAGTGGACGGCCTTACCTGTGTGCCCCTGGCGGAGCTGGGGCGGCCCAGGGTGGATGTTACTGCCCGTATCTCGTCGGTCATGCGGGACGCCTGGCCGGATGTGCTGACGCTGATGGACCGGGCGGTGCGGCTGGCCGCCGGGCAGGACGAGCCGGAGGAGCAGAACCGGGTCCGGGCCAACAGCGACGCCATCGCCCGGGAGGGGGAGGACGCCACAGGCCGCATTTTCGGCGGCCGGCCGGGGACCTACACCTCCGCCGTGGGCCTGGCTCTGAAGGCCAGCGCCTGGAAGGGGGAGGAGGACTTGGCCCGCTATTTTATCGACAGCTCCTCCTACCTCTACGGGGAGGACAAGCAGGGCGTTCGCGCCCCCGGCGCCTTTGCCGCCAACGTGCGGCAGGTGGATGCCACCAGCGACATCACCTCCTCCCGGCGCGCCGACGCCATCGCCAGCAGCTACAGCGCCCGGGTCCAGGGCGGGTTCCGGCTGGCGGCCAGGGCCCTGGGCAGCAAACGGGTCATCCGGCAGTACATGGGCGAGAGCGCCGGGGCCGGGACCGTCCGGGTGGTGCCCATGGCGGATCATGTGGCCAAGGCCATCGAGGACACGCTGCTCAACGATGTGTGGCGGGAGCAGCGGATGGCCGAGGGCTACCAGGGTGCGGCGGACCTGATGGACCGGATTCAAAATCTCTTTGACACCCAGTGCGTGTGTGAAAATATCCCCGCCGCCACGCTGGACAAGGTGGCGGAGCGGTACCTGCTGGACGAAGAGATGCGCCGCTGGTTCCGGGAGGTGAACCCCTACGCGCTGGAGGAGTCGGGGCGTCGGTTCCTGGAGCTGGACAGCCGGGGCAAGTGGAACGGCGACCCAGCGGTGCTCAGCAGACTGCGCCGGGCCTATCTCCAGGCTGAGGGCGATCTGGAGGACGGCGTCACCGGCGAGGGGGACATCCAGGCCGGAAACGTGGAGATCGTGACCCACGACGGGGTGGACGCCTGGGCGGAACGGCTGAAGGAGACGGACGAGCTGATCAAGAAATGGAAAACATAAAATCCCTGGTCCTTCGGATCACAGAGCGGTGCAACCTTCGTTGCGCCTATTGCTACGCCGCCGGGAGCGGCTGCCGGGCGGCGGATATGAGCGAAGCGCTGGCCATTCAGGCGGTGTCCCTTAGCTGTTCGGAGGGCGAAAGCCTCCGCATCCAGTTCACCGGCGGAGAACCCCTGCTGTGCCTGGAGACGATGGAGGCGGTGTTCGCCTATGGCCGCCGCACAGGCCGCCGCCTCCGGCTGGCCGTCCAGACCAACGGGACGCTGCTGACGCCGGACGTCTGCCGCCGTCTGGCGGCTATGGACTGCGCCCTGGGCGTCAGCCTGGACGGCGTAGGCGCGGCCAACGGATCGCGGGTCTTTCCAGACGGGGCCCCCGCCTTTGACGCCGCCGTCCAGGGAGTCCGAAACTGGGGAAAGCTGGGCCGCCGGTGCAACCTCACCGTAGTGGTCACCCGCGCCAACGCCTCCCGGCTGGGACAGCTGCCGGATCTGGCATTGTGGCTGGGAAACGTCACCGGCGCGGGGCTGGACCTGTTCCGGCCCCTGGGCCGAGGAGCGGGGGAGGATCTCTCCCCAGGGGAAGAAGATTTGACGGCGGGCCTCCGAGCCCTGGCCCGAAGGACCGAGCAGCTCCACGCTGTCGGCGTCCCCTTCCGTTTCCGGGAGCTGGAACGGTTGAAGCGGCGCCGGGCCTCCGGAGACTGCGGCGGCGTGTATTGCTACGCGCAGACCGCGTTATCCCTGGCGGTGGACCCGGACGGGAACTGCTGGCCCTGCTCCTCCCTGGTGGGGCTGGAGGGCTGTTTGCTGGGGAATCTCCGGGATGGGCTGCCTGGGGGACCCAGGGCGATCCACGGGCTGCCCGCGCCGGAGCGCTGCCGGCGGTGCGATGATTTCGCCCTCTGCCGCGGCGGATGTCCCGCCGGACGTATGGGCCGGAGCAGGGAGAACGACCCGCTGATCTGCGCCATGCACCGCGTTTTGCGGGAAGAGACAGGAGGAGAACCATGATCCGATTTCTATGCCTTATCGCCACCGAGGACCGGCTGTGGAATATGCGCCGGGCCCTGCGGCGGCTGGGAGAGACCTGCCCCGGGCTCATGGAGGGCAGCTGCTGGTCCCTCTGGGAGCTCTGTGCCCACGAGGAGAAGGTCCAGGCTATGCTGGACGCGGCGGAGCGCTGTGACTTCGCCATCATCTACTTCCACGGCGGGGCCCAGGCCCTGCCGGACTTCCCCGGCGTGTGGAAAAGGATCTCGGACCGGATGCCGGTGTACTTTGAGTCCTCCCTGCCGGAGGAGATGGCGGAGCTGCTGCCGTCCTCCGGCCTCACGGCGGCGGAGTATCAGGATATCAGGCAGTATTTCCGGCTGGCGGACGAGGAAAACTTTGCCGCCATGCTGCTGCACATCGCCCACACCCGCTTTGGCGCGGACTGCGCGGTGCCGCCGCCCCGGCCGCCGGCGGAGGAGGGGTTTTACCGCCCCGGCGGAGTGCTGACGAAGGCGGAGAGCGCCGCTCTCCGGGCAAAAGCCGCGGCGGGAGACCGCCCCGTGGCGGGACTGCTGCTCCATCAGAGCCAGATCGTCAATGGCAACACCCGCCACATCGACGCGGTGCTGGGGAAGCTGGAGGAGCTGGGCGTCACAGCCCTGCCCCTCTTCACCCGCATGGCCAACGATGAGGACGACAAGCGGGGCGTCCGCCATGCCATGGAACGGTACTTTACCTGGGAGGGGAAACGCCTGCCGGACGTGATCATGGTCCTCACCGGCTTCTCCCTGACCCACATGGGCTGGCCGGGAGACGGGCGGAAGAAGATGACAGAGAGCATTTTCTCCGCTTGGGACGTGCCCGCCATCCAGTGCCTGGTCACCCGCTATACCCTGGCGAACTACAAGAAGCTGCCCCAGGGCATGGACAGCATGTCCCTCTCCACCGGCGTGTTCCAGCCGGAGCTGGACGGCCAGATCCTCTCCGTGCCC
>CANQQI010000118.1 GCA_947625945.1 uncultured Oscillospiraceae bacterium | reverse complement strand
CTGAATCGCACCGTCCGTTCTTTCTTGAACGCCAGCGGCTATCAGGCGGTGGGATGTTTCGACGCGAATGAAGCCTATGACGCCATGTGCGGAAGCACCTTTGACCTGATCGTTTCCGATATTATGATGCCTGGTATTGATGGCTATGAGTTCGCGAAAACGGTGCGCTCCTTAAACGAGGAAATCCCCATCCTCTTTATGACGGCCCGGGACGATTTCGCCTCCAAGCAGAGGGGCTATCGGATCGGGATCGACGATTACATGGTCAAGCCTATTGACCTGGACGAGCTTTTCCTGCGGATCGGGGCGCTGCTGCGGCGGGCGAAGATCGCCACGTCCCACAAGCTGGAGGTCGGCAAGCTGCGGCTGGACATGGACGAGCGCACGGCGGTCTATGATGGAGAGGATATTTCCCTCACGGCCCGGGAGTTCAACATCCTTTATAAGCTGCTGTCCTATCCCGGCAAGACCTTCACCCGGACCCAGCTCATGGACGAATTTTGGGACGTGGACACCAACACCACGCCGAGAGCCGTGGATGTGTACATGACAAAGCTGCGGGGAAAATTTGAAGGCTGCGGGGAGTTTGAGCTGAAAACCGTTCACGGTCTGGGCTATAAGGCGGTGATCAAATGAGCGAGGAAACTGCTGTGCGGCGGCGCAAGCGGCTGCTTGCCGCCATGCGCCGGTATGTCGTATTCTTTTTGCTGATCGCCTTTGTAATCTCCTGCTGTATGCTGCTTTTCCTGCACACCATGCAGGCCTCGCTGGAGATCACCTTCACGGAAAAGGACATCCGAACCGCCGCGATTTTGACGATGGGAAACGTGCTTTTTCTGAGCTTTTTATGTACCGTCGTAGATGCCATTTGCCGGAGGTTTACGGTGGAGCGTCCGGTTCGCAGAATTATCAATGGCGCGGAAAAGATCATGCGGGGCGACTTTTCCGCCCGCATCGAGCCGCTTCCCGGCATTGTGGGTGAGGATGGCTTTGACGTCATCATCGACTATTTTAACCGCATGGCGGAAGAGCTTTCCGGGGTGGAGACCCTGCGGACGGATTTTATCGCCAACGTGTCCCACGAATTAAAAACGCCCCTGGCCGTGATGCGGAACTACGGAACTATGCTCCAAAGTCCCGATCTGCCAGACGCGCGGCGGATCGAGTATGCCAAAGCCATCACCGAGCAGTCCCGCCGTCTTGCGGATTTGATCACGAATATTTTGAAGCTGAACCGCCTTGAAAACCAACAGATCTATCCCGCCACGAAACGGTACGATCTCGGAGAACAGCTTGCCGAGTGCCTGTTGAAGTTTGAAAGCACTTGGGAGAAAAAGAACATCGACATTGAAACAGACCTGGAAGAAGAAGTATTTGTAGAATCGGACGATGAGCTGCTGTCCCTTGTGTGGAACAATCTCTTTTCCAACGCCTTGAAGTTCACGGAGCCCGGCGGAACGGTATCCGTGACGCTGAAAACCGAGGGAGAATTTGCGACCGTTAAGGTGACCGACACCGGCTGCGGCATCTCGCCGGAGATAGGTCGCCACATCTTCGAGAAATTCTATCAGGGCGACACCTCTCACGCCACCCAGGGCAACGGCCTGGGCTTGGCGCTGGTCAAACGGGTAGTCGATATTGTCGGCGGGGATATAACCGCCCGGAGCGAGGTCGGAAAGGGGAGTACCTTTACCGTAAGCTTAAGGAGGGCAGCGGATGGAGACCTTCAAAAAGATCCTTAAAAGGCTATTCTGCCTGCCCCCGCTTCCAACGGTTTTGGTAGCGCTTTTCGGCTATGGCTTTGTGATCGCCGTGTTCGCCTTCGATATACAAAATCCGATCCTACGATACGCCTCCTATCTGGCCTCCACTTACGCGCTGATCGTCACCTGCACGGGGCTGCGGTATGTAAAGCCCGCCGTGAGTGCTGTCAAAAAGTATGTCTCCGGCCACCCGCTGACGGAGAAGGTCCGCTCCACCAAGCTGGGCGGAAAATACCTGACCGATGCGCGCTTTCGGGCAGAAATTTCCTTGTACCAGGGCTTTTTCATCAATCTGCTGTACATCGTTATGAAGCTGGTGTCCGGCGTCGTGTACCGATCCACATGGTTCATCGCGCTGGCGGTCTACTATATTCTGCTGGCCGTGATGCGCCTTTTGCTGGCGCGGCGCTTAAACGCCCAGGACGAGGGCGTGGAATGGCGGCGGTACCGGTTTTGCGGCGTGATGCTGCTGCTCATGAATCAGGCCCTTGCGGGGATCGTCGGCTTTATGGTCCATCAGAACCGGGGCTTCCACTATCCGGGGCTGCTGATCTACGCCATGGCCGCCTACGCCTTTTATGCCGTCACCATCGCCGTGATCAATATCGTCAAGACCCGGCGGTATCAAAGCCCGATCCTGTCCGCGGCCAGGGCCATCAACCTTGTTGCCGCGCTGGTGTCCATCCTTTCTCTGACCACGGCGATGCTCTCCCAGTTCGGCGGAGAGGACGACCCCCTGTTCCGCCAGGCCATGACCGCCGCCACGGGAGGCGGCGTCTGCACCATCGTGATCGGTATGGCGATCTATATGATCCTCCGGGCCAGCAAAAATTTGAAAAGAATCAAGAAGGAGTCATGAATCATGGAAGAAAAGAACGAGACCTTTACCTATACCTACTGCGCCAAGGAGCAGGAGGAGATTAAGAAAATTCGGAACAAATACGCGCCACCGGCAAAAGAGGAGACCTCCATGGAACAGCTTCGCCGCCTGGACGCAAGCGCCACCAGGGGCGCTGCCGTCGTCTCGCTGATCGTCGGGATTATCAGCGCCCTGCTGCTGGGCGTGGGGATGTGCTGTACCATGGTCCCCGGCTGGGAAACCTATTTCATTCCCGGCGTTGCGGTAGGCGTGGTCGGCATCGCCGGCGTGATCGCGGCCTACCCGATCTATACCCACATGGTCAAACGCAAGCGGGCAAAGCTGGCCCCGGAGATTATGCGCCTGTCCGACGAACTGATGAAGTGACAATCGCTGTATTCCCAAAGCGCAAGCAAGAGGCACGAATCAACGAGGAACATCTACAATATAGAAATTATAAAAAAGGGATGGCTTGGGCCATCCCTTTACGTTTCTTCCATCCGGGTGAAAGACCAGACTGCGCCCATGGGGTTGGCGACCCAGGTGCCGCAGTAGGCGCATTGAAGCTGCCCGGGCGCCAGGACGCCTCCGCAGTTTGGACAGTTGGCGCCGACGCCGCCGGGCAACCGGTAGGCGTAGCTCAGATCGTACCGCTTCTGGACTGTGGCGCCGCCCTCCCGGAAGCTCACAGCGGCCTGAAAAACCATGGTTTTCTCCACCAGGGCGGGAAAATACTGGGAAAGCACCACGTTGTGGATTTGCGGTTCCTCTTTTCCCGTCAGGTTCTCCCGTAGATAGGCCTTCGCGGCCTCCTTGGCCTGGTGCAGGTCAAAATCCGGAAAATCCCGGAGAATCTGGGGCAGCAGCAGCCGGTCCATCCCATTGAGGGAGCGGGGAGCGGCCTGGGCGGGATCCTCCAGCGCCTCCAGCGCGCCCAGAAGATCCGGCCTGCCGAAAATTCGCCGGGAAAATGCCCGAATCCGATTCCGCAGGAGGACGCCCGCCACGGTCAGAATCAGTGCCACCGCCAGAAATCCGCCCCAAAAGCTCCAACCCATGACCTTTGCCCCCTTTTTTCCTCCATCATACGCCCAAACGGAGGAAAAAGCAAGCCCCAAAAATAGGAGAGGACCACCGTCCTGCCACGGCGGCGTTACCGAACGGGCGGCGCGATGGCCCTCAGACCGGCGGGGGCAGCTCGCCGGAGGCTCAGTCGAACTTCTGGCTGATCTTGTCGGACACCTTCCAGGCGGCGTCCTCTACCTTGTCGGCGGCCTGCGCGGCAAGCCGGCGGGCAGGGTTGGTGCGGGGCATCATCAGGATCGCCACAGCGCCCGCCGTGGCGCCGATCCCCATCGCCAGGGCCCATCCTTTCCATTCCATAAAACTCCCTCCTTTCTGATGCTAGTATGCCCCTTTCCCTCGAAAGAATCTTTTATTTTCCGTTATTTTTTCAATCAATTCCGCTGCGGGGGTTCCATTTTGGAAAAGAATGTGGTATGCTATTGCAGAAAGGATGTGACCAACCCTTATGAAACTCATCAGCTTCGCCATTCCCAGCTATAATTCCCAGGATTACCTCCACCATGCGGTGGAGACCCTGCTGACCGGCGGGGAGGAAGTGGAGATTCTCATCATCAACGACGGCTCCAAGGACAATACCGGCGCCGTGGCGGACGATTTTGCCCAAAAATACCCCACCATTGTCCGGGCCATCCACCAGCCCAACGGCGGCCATGGCGCGGGCGTCAACCACGGCCTGAAAGAGGCCACCGGCCTGTATTACAAGGTCATCGACTCTGATGACTGGGTGGACGAGAAAGCCCTCAAGGCCCTGCTGGATACTGTCCGGGGCCATGTCTCCAAGGGCATCGAGGCCGATTTGTACTTCACCAACTTCATCTATGACCACGCCCAGGACCAAACCCAGTTCGTCCGGGAGTGGCGGTCCCACTTCCCTGTGGGGCGGCTGTTCACCTGGAGCGAAGTCAAGCCCTTCTACGGCGCCCAGGTGCTGCTGATGCACAGTGTCATGTACAAGACCCAGCTGCTGCGGGACTGCGGGGTGGATCTGCCGGAGCACACCTTCTATGTGGACAACCTGTTCGCCTACTACCCGCTGCCCCACGCCAAGAAGCTGTTTTATCTGGACGTGGACCTGTACCACTATTTCATCGGCCGGGGAGACCAGTCTGTAACAGAGAAAAACATTATCACCCGTTATGATCAGCAGATCCGGGTGATGCGCCGGATGCTGGACGCCTACTCCTACGATCAGATCATGACCTACGAATCCGGCCTTCGGAATTATATGCTCCACTGCCTGGGGGCCATCATGATGAACACCATCATGTTCTGCTGCAGCGGCGGGGATGCGCCGGAGCGGAAGCAGGCCTACGAGGAGCTGTGGGACCATATCAAGGAAAACGATCCGAAGCTGTACAAGTACCTGCGTACCAAGGGCCTGCCCATCTTCGTCTATTGGATGCCCTGGAAGCTGCGGGGCTCCTTCTGCCTGTTCGGCTACCGGGTGCTGTGCAAAATGATCAAGTTGGGATAATCATTTTCTACAAATTTTTCAGAGATAATTCAAAAAAAGTTCACCACTTTTCCCAAATCTGTGGTATACTATCTTCAGAGATACAGATGGGGCGGGGAAAACCGATGCCGTGGAAATTCTGCGGATAAGCCGACGGCGTACCTGTGACAGGCCCCGTCTGAACGCTCAACAAACATACCAAAGCGGCGGCCAGTTTGGCCGCCGCGTATTTTTTACTTTTACTCTTCCGGTTTTAAATCGTGGATCTTGTCCGCGCCCTTCCAAAAGTAGGCGATGAGATAGTCTCCGAAGGCAACCAGCATAAACAGGCTGTCCACAATGGCGATGATGGTCACGGTTTTCTCCGCCAGCTGCGGCACCAGCACCAGGAAGATCAGGCTGATGAACAGAATGGTGGTGCAGATCTTGCCCGTGAGCAGGGCCCCGTCCAGCATCCGGCCCTTGCTCAGGCTGATGCTCCCGGCGATGAGCTGGAAGCCCTCCTTCACCACGAACAGGGCCATCAGATACCACAGCACCGGGTACTTCACCGCCAGGCAGATGATCAGGGTGAACTGGGTGGCCTTGTCCGCCACCGGGTCCAGGATCTTGCCCAGGGTGGAGATCATATTGTATTTGCGGGCGATTTTTCCGTCGATCATGTCCGTCAGGCAGGACACCGCCAAAATGGCGGCGGACAGAAAGTGATGGGCTGGCTTTTCCGCGTTGAGATAGATCACCACATACACCGGGATCAGCGCCAGACGGAACAGGCTCAGGAGATTGGGGATCGTCCATACCTCTTTTTTCCAGTTTTTGATTCGCATGTCTTTTCCTCCAAAGTAGGCAGAGCCATACTTACCCTTTATTATATACTGATTGAACCGGTAAATCAAGTCAAATCTGCCAAAAGGCCCATACTTTTTCCGGAAGTTTTCCATTAAACCGCCCGGCATGACAAAACCGGCGGACCGCGTAACGCCACGGCCCGCCGGTTTTCCGGGAGATTCCGGTTTTTCAGCAGCTTCTGGAAATTCGGTCCGCCGCCTGGGTGAAGTGGTTTGCCAGATATTTCCAGGTGACTTTGTCCAGCTCCCCGGTGGGGGGCAGACC
>CANQQI010000117.1 GCA_947625945.1 uncultured Oscillospiraceae bacterium | reverse complement strand
CCGGAAATCCCGCTTGACATTTCGCAAAACCTAGCTTATAATGTAAAAGCCAATGTGGTCCTGAAAGCATCCTGGATGGAGCCGGATGCGTCGGAGGGAGGGAAGAACAATGTCTGAAATTCGCGTCAAGGAAAACGAATCTCTGGAAAGCGCGCTGCGCCGGTTCAAGCGGAGCTGCGCCAAAGAGGGCGTTATCGCCGAAGTAAAGAAGCGCGAACACTACGTCAGCCCCAGTCTGAAGCGGAAGCAGAAGTCTGAGGCCGCCCGGAAGAACAAGAGACGGTTCTATTGATCTCCCATTTTGTGTGATGTAAAAATTTCCCTGCTGAAAAAGCAGGGAAATTTTTTATATCCTGGCGCACATTTCGCGGCAAATTTTGTTAATCCATGTAGGAGGTGGAGGCGTTGACGTTGGATATCGACACCCAGTACGACCGGATCTACCGCTACTGCTACTACCGCCTCCGCAGCCGGGAGGAGGCGGAGGACGTGACCCAGGAGACCTTTTTGCGGTACTTTGCCAGCGACACCTATCAGGACACCGGGCAGACCCTTCAATATCTGTACACCATTGCCCGGAACCTGTGCATCGACGAAAACCGCCGGCAACCCAGCCAGCCCCTGCCGGAGGATCTGCCGTCAAAGGAAGAGGAGCCCGTTGCCGCCCTGGCTCTGCGGGCTGAGCTGCGAAAGCTCAGTCCGGAGGACCGGGAGCTGGTGCTGCTGCGATATGTCAATGAGGTGCCGGTTGGAACATTATGTAAACTATATGGAGTGAGCCGATTCGCCCTATACCGGCGGCTGCGGGGAATATTGAAACGACTGAAACAGGGATTGGAGGGATAGATGTGGATCAAAAACTGAAAAAGGAGCTGTTTTCCGCCTTTGAAGCCCCAAAGCCGGTGAAAAAGGACGCCTTTCTCCGAACCCACCGCCGCCGGGAAATGGGCTCTGTCCGGTGGCTGCTGACCCAGGTTGGCTACATTCGGTGGTACATCTGGCTGGGCTCCGTGGGGGTTTTCCTGCTGATGCTGATCCTGGGCAGGACCGCCGCGCCGAAGGATTTCTGGGCGGTCTCCAGCCTGACGCCTCTGCTGGCGCTGCTGGCGGTGTCCGAGGGGAGCCGCGCCCGACGCCACGGCATGGACGAGCTGGAGCTGGCCTGCCGGATGCCGATGGGGACGGCGGTGCTGGCCCGGCTGACGGCCCTGGGACTGTTCGACCTGGTCCTGCTTGGGGCGGCGGCGCCGGTTTTGGGAAGCTGGGCCGGGCGGCGGACCTTGGAGGCGGGGGTGTACCTGCTGACCCCCTACCTGCTCACCGCGGCCCTGGGTATGGAGCTGAACCGCCGCTTCCGGGGGGCCGCGGGTCTGATGTACAGCGCCGTCGCTGCCGGGGCGGTGTACGCCCTGGGAAACTGGCTCCCGGGGGACCGACTCTACCGGGTGGAGGCTCTGCCCCTCTGGTGGGGTGCGCTGGTCCTGACCCTGGCGGCGGCGGTTTTTGAGACACACAAGACGGCAGAGAGAAAGGAGATCTTACAATGGAGCTGATTGTGCGGGGGCTGACCAAGCGCTATCAGAACCGGCCGGTAGTGAATAATCTGTCCTTCCGGCTCTATCCCGGGATCAACGGCCTGCTGGGGGCCAACGGGGCGGGGAAGACTACCTTGATGCAGATGCTCTGCGGGGTTTTGCGGCCCACCGCCGGTTCCGTCAGCCTGGACGGGGTGGACGTGGCCAGCGAGGACTACCGGGCGGCCCTGGGGTATCTGCCCCAAAATTTTGGGTACTACCCGGAATTTACCGGGCTGGACTTTTTGCTGTACCTGGCGGCCCTGAAGGGCCTGTCCAAGAGCCACGCCAAGCGGCGGGCGGCGGACCTGCTGGAGATGGTGGGTCTGGCGGATATGGCCAAAAAGCGGATCAAGACCTACTCCGGCGGCATGAAGCAGCGGCTGGGCATCGCCCAGGCCCTGCTGAACGACCCGAGGCTCTTAATCGTGGACGAGCCCACGGCGGGCTTAGACCCCAAGGAGCGGGTCCGGTTCCGCAAGCTCCTGGCCCAGCTGGGGCAGGACACCATCGTGCTGCTCTCCACCCACATTGTCTCCGACGTGGAGCGCATCGCGGATCGGATGCTGATGATGTCCAGCGGCCGGTTCATCATGGACGAGCCCTGGGACAAAACCCGGACGGATCTGGAGCACCTGTTTTTGGAGGAATTTGGAGGGATGGAGGAATGAACGGATTTGGTTCGCTGTTTTCCCACGAGCTGAAGAAGCTCTGGATGCGGCCGCTGCTGTGGGTGGTGCTGGGGAGCCTGCTGTTTTTGAATCTCCGGGGCATGTACAGAAACTATGTAGGCTACACGGGCACGACACCCTATGTCATTGTGGACGAAAACGGCCAGAGGAAGGAGCTGGAGCTGGACACCAGCGGGAGCGACCGGCGGAAAATGGAGGGAGGCAGGGCCCTGGCCGGGACGAAGATCGACGACGCCTTCTTCCGCCGTGCCCAGGAGACCATCCCCCTGGACAAGGAGCCCTACTATATCGACCGGTATTTTTTGGAGAACGATGCCAGTTACTACGGGTTTTATAGGGAATTTCCGGTGTATCTGAAGCATAATACGGCGGCGGAGTTTTACAAAACGCGCAGCGATCAGATCCAGGGGTTACTCAGCGACCTGGACAAGGATTCCCGGGCCTACTGGGAGGCCCGGGAGGCGGAGGTGGAAAAGCCCTTCGTCTATCAGCCCATCACCGGCATGGAGGCGCTGGATTTTCAGGTGGGGTCGCTGGGGAATTACGTTCCCGTTCTGGGCGGGGCGGCGCTGTGCGACCTCTTTGCCCAGGAGCGGCGGAACCGCATGGAGGCGCTGCTGTTCAGTACGAAACGGGGAAAGGGCCTATTGTTCTGGGCCAAGGCCCTGGCCGGCATGGCGACGGCGGCTGGCGGGGCGCTGCTGATCCTCGGAGCGCTGACGGCGGAAGAGCTGGCCCTCTATGGGACCGGGGGCTGGACCGGGGCGATCCAGCTGCATCTGGGCTTTTGGACCAGTAGCCTGGCCCTCACCATGGGCCAGCTGGTGGGGATCGAGATGCTGATCGTCACGGTCTATGCCCTGCTCACCGGGCTGCTGGCGGCGGCGATCTCCGCCCTGACCGGCAGCGGTGTGGCGGCCCTGGCCGCCACGACGGCGGTGATGTTCCTTCCGGTGCTTGTCGGGCCCGGCAGCGGCTGGGCGCAGTTCCTGCCCGAGCGGCTGCTCAATTCCATGAATCTGTGCGGGAGTTTGTTTCTCTGGAGCTTCTTTGGGGTCCAGCTGAACCTGCACCAGACCGGGATTTTGCTGTATTCCAGCCTGGCGGCGGCGCTGTTCGGCCTGTGCGGCCTGTTTTGGCTGCTGTTCTGGGCCCGGCCCGGCCACACCGGCGGTATCCGAACCGGAGGAGCCGGCGGGCGGTGGCTGGAAGCCGGGCCGTCCCGGCGTAGCGGGCAATATTTCAGTGCCAGCCGGTTTTCCCCGGCGGAGAGAGAAGAAAGGAGCGGGGATCGATGAAACGGGTACTGTTATGGGGCGCGGCGCTGGCCGCGGTGGCGCTGCTCCTGCTTTACGGCAGGGAGCTGCTGCCATGGCTCCATGTCAGCGCCCAAAAGGACCAGGTGACGCGGTTCGCCGGGGAAACGGCGGGGGAGCTCCATTTTTCCGGCCTCAACGATCTGGAGGCGGCGGTGGACACCCCGCCGGACTATACCCAGGGCGTCCAGGCCCTGGACGGGGCGGGGGAGGAGCTGGCCTTTACATACGACGATTCCGGGGTGGATCTTTCTACCCAGGGTACTTACTATGTGACCTACACCGCCCGGGACGCCGCCGGGAATCCCATTACCGCCCGGCGGCAGGTGGACGTGAACCATACCCTGGCGGAGACCGAAAGCGTAGTGGCCTGGCTGGCGGGGGAGTGCGAAGACGATCCGCTGTCCGTCAAGTGTTACATCCGGGATCACGTCTATTACAATTCCAATTACGGCGCCGGGGACCCGGTGTGGTATGGCATCAACCACGGCATCGGCAACTGCTACGTCCACGCCCGAGTCCTCCAGGAGGTGCTGGAATACAAGGGCTACGATACCCAGCTCATCTGGACCACGGACAAGACCCACTATTGGGTCCTGGTGGACATGGGCGGCTGCTGGCGGCACCTGGACGCCACGCCGGGGGCGTCCCACGGTTGGACGGAGCTGATGACCGACCAGGAGCGCCTTGCCTCCCTGGACGGCCGCACCTGGGACGCCGCCCAGTGGCCCGCCTGCGAATAAAAAGAAAAGGGCCCCGGCAGTGCCGGGGCCCAAAATTTATAGGTTTTACTCCTGATCGTCCTCGTCTTCGGTGGCGAATTCCAGGGTCTCGCCGCAGGCGGGGCAGACGATGGAGCCCTTGTCCAACGTGGCCTCGTCAAAATCGATGACGTTGCCGCAGGGGCACTTCACCTCGTAGATGGTCTCCTCGTCGGGGCCAAACTCGACGTAATCGTCCTCGTCGCCCTCGTCGTCGTCTTCCTCGTCCTCGTCGTCGTAATCGTCCTCGTCATCCTCGTCGTCGTCCATGATGTAGTCTTCGATGGCGTCCAGGTCGTCCTCGATCTCATCCAGCTCGTCGGAGATGGCGATGGTGGTCTCCTCCACGTCGGACAGCTTCCGGGTCACGTCCCCCAGCAGCTCCACCACGGCGGCGAGGACCTTCCCCTCGTTGGTGGCGGTGTCCAGATTCATGCCCTCCATCAGGCCCTTGAGGTAGGCGGCTTTTTCGGTAATGGTCATGGCTCCTCCTTACGATTTGGCCCGGCCCAGATATTCGCCGGTGCTGGTGTCGATGCTGATCCGGTCGCCCTCGTTGATGAACAGAGGCACCTTGATCTCCGCGCCGGTTTCCACAGTGGCGGGCTTGGTGACGTTGGTGGCGGTGTTGCCGGCGAAGCCGGGCTCGGTGTGGGTGACGGTCAGGTCCACGAACCGGGGAGACTCCAGGCCAAAGACATTGCCCTTGTAGCTCATGACGGTGCAGACGTCGTTCTCCTTGACGAAGCGGAAGCCGTCGTCCAGCACGGACTTCTCCAGGGGCTCCAGCTCATAGGTCTCGGGGTCCATGAAGTAGTACAGCTCGCCGTCGTTGTAGGAGTACTCCATCTTTTTGCGCTCGATGTAGGCGGTGGGGTACTTGTCGTTGGGGTTGAAGGTGGTCTCAGTCACGGCGCCGGTGATGACGTTCTTCATCTTCACACGGACGAAAGCCGCGCCCTTGCCGGGCTTGACGTGCTGGAACTCGATGATCTGCATGACCTTGCCGTCCATGTCGAAGGTAACGCCGTTTCGGAAATCGCTGACAGAAATCATATGAAAATCCTCCTAAATTCTCCCCTCAGGGAATTTGTCATCGTTTTACGGATATATTCTAACCGAATCCGCCCCTATTTGCAAGGGGAAAATGGTTTTTTTTACAAAATGATCAGCTCTTTCGGGCTGTGGGTGATGTCCTCGCAGCCGTCCTCGGTGAAGATCACCACATCCTCGATCCGCACGCCGAATTTTCCCGGCAGGTAGATGCCCGGCTCGGCGGAGCAGACCATCCCCGCCTGCATAATAGTTTCGCCCCCGGCGTTGCAGCCCGGGTTCTCGTGAATCTCCAGGCCCACGCCGTGGCCGTAGCCGTGGCCGAAGTAGGGGCCGTAGCCCGCGTCGGTGATGACCTTCCGGGCGGCGGCGTCCACCTCCTTGCCCTTGACGCCGGGCCGGGTAGCGGCGATGCCGGCGGCCTGGGCCTGGGCGACGATGCCGTAGATCTTCCGCATCTCCTCGGTGGCGTGGCCCAGGGCCACGGTCCGGGTCATGTCGGAGCAGTAGCCCTGATACAGAACGCCAAAGTCCATGGTGATAAAGTCCCCGTCTTGCAGCTTCCGCTCGCCGGGAACGCCGTGGGGCAGGCTGGTGTTGGGTCCTGACACCACGATGGGGTCAAAGGACAGCCCCTCGCCGCCGTTTTTCAGCAGGCAGTAAATCAGCTCGGCGCAGAGCTCCTTTTCCGTCATGCCCGGATGAATTTTGGTCAGCACCTCGGTAAAGGCGGCGTCGGTGATGTCCTGGGCCTTGCGCATCCGGTCCAGCTCCCAGGGCTCCTTCACCGCCCGCAGGCTGCTGATGTCGTGATTCCGGGGGGTGAGGGCGGCGTGGAGGCGCTTTTCATACCCCAGGTACTCCGCCATGGTCAGGTAGTTTTCTTCATAGCCCAGGGTGGT
>CANQQI010000116.1 GCA_947625945.1 uncultured Oscillospiraceae bacterium | reverse complement strand
ATGATCGCCCCGGTGGCACTGGAGATCTGCAAAAAGCTGAAGACCAACCCGGTGCCCTTCATCATCGCCATCGCCGTATCCTCCAACTTGCAGGGCGCCGCCACGCTGGTGGGCGACACCACCGCCATCATGCTGGGCTCCTACGCCCAAATGAGCTTTTTGGACTTTTTCTGGTACAAAGGCCGGCCCAGCATCTTCTTCGCCGTGGAGCTGGGCGCGGTGATCGCCGCCCTGATCCTGGCCTGGCTCTTCCGAAAGGAGCGGGCCCCCATTCCCAAGGGCGGCCGCACCGAGGTGAAGGACTACGTCCCCACCGTGCTGCTGTGCGGCACTGTGGTGCTGCTGATCCTGGCCTCCTTCCTGCCGGAAAAGCCGGAGACCACCAACGGCCTGATCTGCTGCGGACTGCTGGTCATTGGCCTGGTATACAACTGCATCCGGAAAAAGAGCGTTTCCGCCGTGGTCGAGCCGCTGAAGCAGATTGACTTTGAGACCATCGGGCTGCTGGTGGGCCTGTTCCTGATGATCGGCGGCATCACCGCCCAGGGCGTCATTGCCGCTGCGGCGGATCTGCTGGCCAAGGCCGGCGGGGGAAATGTGTTTTTGATCTACACCGTCATCGTCTGGGCCAGCGTGGCCATCTCCGCCTTTGTGGACAACATTCCCTATGTGGCCACCATGCTGCCGGTGGTGCAGAGTCTGGCACTGGGGCTGGGCATCGACCCCACGCCGCTGTATTTTGGCCTGCTGTCCGGGGCCACCCTGGGAGGCAATCTGACCCCCATCGGCGCCTCCGCCAACATCACCGGCATCGGCATCCTCCGGAAGGAGGGGCTGGAGGTGAAAAATTCCGACTTCTTCAAGATCGGCATCCCCTTCACCCTGGCGGCGATTATCCCGGCCTACATCTACATCTGGCTGGTCTACGGAATTTAAGGAAGGAGACATTCGCCCATGTCCCAACTGACGCTTTCCGGCGGGGCCAAGGCGGCCCTGGACACCGGTTTTTCCGCCGCCTTTGGCGGCTCCCCTGCCCGCTACTTTTCCGCCCCCGGGCGGACGGAAATCGGCGGCAACCACACGGACCATCAGCATGGCCGGGTCCTGGCCGCCGCCGTGAATCTGGACACCCTGGCGGCTGCCCGGCCCAACGGGGAAAGCCGGATCCGGGTGCTGTCCCAGGGTTATGCCCCGGTGGAGATCGATCCGGCCGACCTTACCCCCCGGCAGGAGGAGTACAACTCCACCGCCGCCCTCATTCGAGGGGTGGCGGCGGGCTTTGCGGCCCTGGGCTGCCCGATAGCGGGCTTCGACGCCTATGTGACCTCCACGGTGCTTCCCGGCTCGGGGCTCAGCTCCTCCGCGGCCCTGGAGGTGCTGCTGGGCACTGTGATCAACGGGCTGTTCTTCGGCGGCAGGGCTACTCCCATTCAGGTGGCCCAGATCGGCCAGCAGGCGGAGAACACCTTCTTCGGCAAGCCCTGCGGGCTGATGGATCAGATGGCCTCCGCCGTGGGCGGGCTGGTCGCCATGGACTTTGCCCAGCCCGAGACGCCCACGGTAGAGAAAATCGACTTTTCCTTTGCCTCCGCCCGGCACGCCCTGTGTATTCTGGACTCTCAGGCCAGCCACGCCGATCTGACGGAGGAATACGCCGCCATTCCGGCGGAAATGGGGACTGTGGCTACCTATTTTGGAAAAACCGTCCTCCGGGAGGTGCCCCAGGAGGAATTTGAGGCGGCGCTCCCCGCCCTGCGGCGGCGCTGCGGGGACCGGGCAGTCCTCCGGGCTATCCACTTCTATCGGGAAAACCGGCTGGTGGTCCGGGAGACCGAGGCCCTGGCTCAAGGAGATTTTGACGCCTTTCTGGCCCTGGTGCGGAAAAGTGGGGAATCCTCCTTCATGTACCTGCAAAACGTGATTCCCACCGGCGCCACGCGGCATCAGGAAATGGCGCTGAGCCTGGCCCTGTGCCACCGGCTGCTGGAAGACCGGGGAGCCTTCCGGGTCCACGGCGGCGGCTTTGCCGGGACGGTCCAGGCCTTCGTGCCGGAGGACCTGCTGCCCGATTTCCGCCGGGAGGCGGACCGGGTTCTGGGAAGCGGCGCCTGCCATGTGCTGTCCATTCGAGAGGCCGGAGGCGTGGAGGTTGCCGCCGAATGAAAAAACTGCTGTATATTGAGATCGTCCTTGTAGCGGTGCTGCTGGGGGTAGCGATTTTCCGGAATCAGGAGCAGATCCAAGGCTGGTTTGGTGGCCTGACCGCTCAGGTCTCCCAGTTCTCCACTCCCTCCTCCACCGCCACCCAACCCTCGCTGACCACCCCGCCGACCACCACCGCGCCGCCGGAGACCACCGTTCCCCCTACCACTGCGCCGCCGGAGACCACAGAGCCTACGGAAACCACCTTCCCCGGCCCGGAATGGATGGTCTTCGCGCCGGATCGGGAGTTGACCGCCCAGTGCTGGTTCGTCTACGACAATGATACAGATGATTTTCTCCTGCTCTCCGGGGACCCGGAGGAGGCGATCTACCCCGCCAGCGTCACCAAGCTCTTTACCGCCTATGTGGCCCTGCAATATCTGGAGCCCCAGGAGACAGTTACTGTCGGAGAGGCCTTGGATCTGGTGGACCCCACCTCCTCCATCGCGGGCCTGGGCTACGGAGACACCCTGACCATCGGGCAGCTGCTGGAGGGAATGCTCCTCCCCAGCGGCAACGACGCCGCCTATGTAATGGCTGCCGCTGCCGGTCGGGTCATCGACGGAGATCCGGAGGAATACGCCTGGAACGCGGTGATGACCTTTCTGGACGAAATGAACCGGCAGGCCCAGGAGTTGGGTCTCAGCGGCACCCACTTCGTCAACCCCGACGGCATCCAGGACGATAACCACTACACCTGCCCGGCGGATCTGACAGTCATCGCCCACCTCGCCATGCAAAACGACCTGATCATGCGCTGTGCCGGCATGAGCCGGAAAACCATGTATCTGGACAGTCATGGCGAGGAGGTGGAGTGGAAAAACACCAACCGCCTCATCGATCCGGAATCCGACTACTACTGCCCCTACGCCATTGGCCTGAAGACCGGTCAGACCTACGCCGCCGGAAGCTGCCTGCTCTCCGCCTTTGACTATCATGGACGAAGCCTGATCATCGGCGTTTTCGGATGCCCCGAGGAGGAGGATCGGTTCGCGGACACGCTGCAGCTGTTGACCTTAGCCCTGGAAAAAGCGTAAAAATCCAGCCCATACCTTTGCGGTATGGGCCGGTTTTTATTCCACCGTTACGGATTTGGCCAAATTTCGGGGCTTATCCACATCACAGCCCCGGTTTACCGCCACATAGTAGGCAAACAGCTGCAACGGGATCAGGGTCAGGCTGGGCTGCAGGACCGGGTGGGTAGCAGGGACGGTGAGCACGCTGTCCGCCGCCCGGGCGGCCTCCTCCTCCGTCTCCTCCAGGGTGACGCAGACCACATCCGCCCCCCGTGCCTTTACCTCCCGGATGTTGGCAACCGTCTTGTCGAACAGGCTCTTCACCGTAGCCAGGGCCACCACCAGAGTGCCCTCCTCGATCAGGGAGATGGGGCCGTGCTTCAGCTCGCCGGCGGGATAGGCCTCGCTGTGGAGGTAGGCCACCTCCTTGAGCTTCAAGCTGCCCTCCAGGCACACGGCGCTGTCGATATTCCGGCCGATGTAAAAGGCGTCGTGCCGCCCGCAGTACCGGCTGGCCAGGTACTGGCACTTTTTCAGATTCTCCGGGCTCAGCACCCGCTCCACCGCGTCGGGCAGCGCCGCCAGGGCGGCGGCCAGGGAATCGTACTCCTCCTGGGAGATGGTGCCTAGGGCGCCGGCCATGTGGAGCGTCAGCAGGTACACCGCCGCCAGCTGGTTGGAAAAGGCCTTGGTGGTAGCAACGGCAATCTCCGGCCCCGCCCAGGTGTACATCACCTGATCCGCCGCCTTGGCAATGGCGGAGCCCACCACATTGACGATGGCCAGGGTCTTCGCTCCCCGGCGCTTGGCCTCCCGGAGGGCTGCCAGGGTGTCCGCCGTCTCCCCGGACTGGCTGATGATAATCACCAGATTGCTTTCATCCACCACCGGGTCGGAATAGCGGAACTCCGAGGCCATCACCGCCTCCGTGGGGATCCGGCAGGCCTTTTCAATGGTGTACTTCGCCACCACCGACACATAATAGGCCGATCCACAGGCCACCAGATAGATTTTCCGCAGGCTTTTCAGGTAGTCCCGGTCCAGCTCCAGCCCCTCCAGCACCGCCTTGCCGTCCTTCAGCCGGGGAAAGATGGCGTCCCGGAGGGCCTTGGGCTGCTCAAAGATCTCCTTGAGCATGAAGTGGTCGTAGCCGCCCCGCTCCGCGTCGGACACGTCCCAGGCAATGTGCTCCCGCTTTTTTTCCAGGGGGTCCCCGGCGGCATCCAGAAACACGGCGTGGTTCGCGTCGAAAATTGCCATGTCCCCGTCGTCCAGGTAGGCAACGGTCTGGGTGTGCTTCAAAATAGCGGGCACGTCGGAGGCTACAAAATTCTCCCCCTCCCCGAAGCCGAAGATCAGAGGGGAATCCTTCTTCACGGCGATCACCGTCCCCGGCCGGTCGGCACAGAGGATGGCCAGGGCAAAGCTCCCCTCCAGCCGGGCCATGGCCTGCCGGACGGCGGAGATAAAGTCCGGAGTCTGGTCATAATAATAGCCGATCAGATTGGAGATGACCTCCGTGTCCGTCTCCGAACGGAAACGAATCCCCTGGCTCTCCAGCCGGGCCCGGAGCCGGGCCTGATTCTCGATAATCCCGTTGTGTACCACGGCGATTTTTCCCGAATCCGAAAGATGGGGATGGCTGTTCAGGTCCGAGGGGGCACCGTGGGTTGCCCACCGGGTATGGCCGATACCCACCTGGCCGGTGATGGCCTTCCCGTCATCCAGCTTCTCCCGGAGGACGGACAATCGGCCCTTGGCCTTCTCCACCCGGAGACCCTCCGGGGTGTAGACGCAGATCCCCGCCGAGTCATAGCCCCGGTATTCCAGCTTGCTCAAGCCCTCCAGCAGCACCGGAGCGGCCTGGTTTTTTCCCGCGTACCCAACGATTCCGCACATAAGCATTTCCTTTCCACGGGCAGGTGGCCCGAACGATTTTTATTGTACCATATTCGTGTATAGAATTCAACAATTATTTTACAAAAATTGACCAATGATGGTTTTGCACATCATTGGTCAAAAGAAATGGGCTTTATTTATAGTAATTGCCGAATATTATGCAGATTTTCCGGGGAAACGGCCTTCGCACCCATGGCGATCAGGGCCTCCGCCGCAGGAGAACCGTCGGAATAGCAGAACACCGGGCTCCATCTCCCCCGGAGATTGGCGGCGGTGCCGCTCCAGGTGCCGCCCCGGTTCCAGGCCGCCTGAGCAACAAAGACGCCCAAGCCCAGGGCGTGGATCACCCGGTTCCGATGGATGGCCCGCTGGGCGGAAAATTCCCGGTCGTGCCCGTCCTCCGACAGGTATAGCAATCGCTCCCCCATCCACTGCCGGTCCAGCCGGTCCGCCACCACGCTGATCACCCAGCCGCCCGCCGCCAGGCAGGCCTCCTGGGCCGCCCGGTCCGCGCCCCGGGCATTGCCGGAGACCAGGGCAAAACCCTGCTCCGCCGCCGCCCGGCCCACCGCCTGGGCAAAGGCCCGGTTGGCATCTCCCAGGTCCCGGCTGCCCACCAGGGCGATTTGGGGCATTTCCAGCGCCGTCAGGTCCCCTCGATACCACAGGCACCCCGGGGCCGCCAGGCCCAGCCGGCGGCGGAGGACCAGGGGATAGCCGGGGCTGACCCGGGTCAGGGGCCGGCAGCCAGCCCGCAGCCCCCTATGTACATAGTATTCCAAAAGGGCCCCGTCTGACAACAGCCTCAAGATCCGGTCCGCCTCCTCCGGAGAATAGCCCAGGGCGGTCAGGTCCTCAGCGGTCAGCTCCCGGTCCTCATCGTCCCAGGGAAGCGCCCGGGCCCGCTGGGCGATCCTGGTCAGCTCCCGGTCGGACAGGGGCCGCCGGTCCTCCGTTCCCAGAGAGCTCCCCAGCAGGAGAAAGCCCCGCTCCCGATTCGTCATCGCCTTCTGCGCGCCGGAGCCGGAGTCTCCTCCGGCCCGGGGGTCAGGGTGCCGTCTGCCTCCAGGACCATGGGGCGGATCTGATAGTTGGAGAACTTCGCGATCTCATCCAGCTTGGCCTTCTCCGGGAAGTTGCCCACGATGGAATAGGCGGCGCCCTTTTTCTTGGCCCGGCCCGTCCGGCCGATGCGGTGGATATAGTATTCGTTCTCCTTGGGCACGTC
>CANQQI010000115.1 GCA_947625945.1 uncultured Oscillospiraceae bacterium | reverse complement strand
GACACCGACCGCCTCCAGCAGATGGTGGTCCAGAACCTTTCCGCGGAGGAAACCGACAAGCTTCAATTCGTGGAGGATACCATGGTCGGCATTGAGAACACCATGACCGCCGCGGGCTTTGACGCGCGTCGGGCGAGGGAAGCGCAGGTATGGGTACACAGTACGGTGTTGTAAAAACGGGGCTTGCGGGTCGTGGCTGGACGCATTGGTTGAAGATTCCGTATATCACCTATCTGGAAGGTGATGTAGGAGCGGCGCCCAATGAGAGCCGCGTCTGGCGGATTCTCTACGCGGAGATCGGCAACCCCTATGGCGTCGCGGGACTGATGGGAAATCTTTTCGCGGAAAGCGGATTGCAATCAAACAATCTGCAAGACAGCTATGAAGACTTCCTCGGTTACACCGATACCTCCTACACCCAGGCGGTGGACGATGGAAGCTATTCAAATTTCCCATCCGACAGTGCGGGCTTCGGCCTGGCCCAGTGGACGGTGGAGGATCGGAAAACGTCGCTCCTCGCATTCGCTAATGCACGAGGCTGTTCCATTGCAGATCTGGATATGCAGTTGGCTTTTCTGTGTCATGAGCTGGAAACAAAATTCCCAGGCGTTCTTGAAAAACTGAAAAACGCTTCCTCGGTCAGAGAAGCATCCGATTATGTACTGGTCCACTTTGAAGCGCCCGCGGATCAAAGCGAATCGGCAAAAGCGCGGCGCGCTTCTTACGGCAGCGTGTACTATGACAGGTATGGTCAAAACAATCAGGAGGATGAAAATGTTGCAAGCTGAATCAAACGCAAAAACAAGGCTCCAACAAAAGGTAGCCCACAACTATGCTTCGTTCCGAGAACAATGGCTGAAGCTGTCCCCGGCGGAGCTGATCGACCGGTGCGAGGAACTCGAGGCGGTCACTCGTATGGCAAAGACGCTTCCTGACGCCGTGTCGGAAGATGACGCGGAGTATCTGCTCCGCTTCAAAAATCCGCTGGAGGTGGTCAGCGACGCCTGGGTCAGCAGAAACGGGATCGACGCGCTCATCGTGGACGATGAGATGGGCCATCTGCTGTGGTCGCTTCGGGACCACGGAGATGCGGAAGATGATTATGAAGTGGAAGATGACGATCCTGAACAAAAGGAAGTACAGGTAGAAAAAGAAACCAACGAAATACTCCTGGCCGAGGACGCGGTTCAGACCACAGCGTATATCGCCAACGCCCCCGACTGCTGTTCCGGCGCAGAGCAGCTCGGCAATATGCTTGGTATGCTCGGCACGGATCTTATGGACGAGGATGTCTACCATGACGAGGACCAAGTTCAAATATCTCAAACCGTCTGACAAAAGAAGCCCAGGTGGTTACGCGAAATATATAGCAACCCGTGAAGGCGTTGAAAAGATAGATTCCATTCACGCCCAAGAAATGGCGGGAGCAGGCTAAGAACGGCAAGACGCCTACCGGCGAAGATGGCAAACCTCTTCCGCAGGGCATCGTCGTCGGATGTACCGGTAACACCACGGCGATGGTGGACACCGGCGACGTCCATGTGCTGATGATCGGCGCGGCCGGCGTTGGCAAAACCGCTTTCTGGCTGTATCCCTGCATTGAGTATGCCTGCGCCAGCGGGATGAGTTATCTGTCCACAGATACCAAAGGCGACGTTATGCGTAACTACGGCAATATCGCAAAGGGCTACGGCTACAATGTTTCCGTGATCGACCTCCGAAACCCGACGCGGTCCAACGGCAATAATCTTTTGCACCTGGTGAACAAGTATATGGACCTGTACCAGGCGAATCCCGACGCCCTCGTTTACAAGGCGAAGGCCGAGAAGTACGCGAAGATCATTTCCAAGACCATCATCCTCTCCGGCATGGACGCGGCTTCCTTCGGTCAGAACGCCTACTTCTACGACGCGGCCGAAGGGCTCTTGACAGCGACGATCCTGCTGGTGGCGGAGTTCTGCAAGCAGGAGGAACGGCACATTGTATCCGTGTTCAAGATCATTCAAGAGCTGCTGGCGCCTTCCGATAAGAAGGGCAAGAATCAGTTTCAACAGCTTATGGAGTTGCTCCCCAACGATCACAAGGCCAAGTGGTTTGCCGGAGCCGCACTGAACACCGCCGAGCAGAGCATGGCGTCCGTCATGTCCACGGCTCTATCTCGGCTGAACGCTTTTCTGGACTCGGAGTTGGAACAGCTTCTGTGCTTCGACACGGAGATCGACGCGGAAAAGTTCTGCCGTGAGAAATCCGCCATTTTTATCATCATGCCGGAGGAAAATCCCAATACCTTCTTCATGATCTCCCTGATCATCCAGCAGCTCTACCGGGAGATTCTGGCCGTGGCCGACGAAAACGGCGGTCAGCTCAGGAATCGTTGCGTCTTCTTCTGTGACGAGTTCGGTACACTGCCGAAAATCGAATCCGCGGAGATGATGTTCAGCGCCTCCCGATCCAGACGCCTGCAAATCGTGCCGATCATCCAGTCCTTCGCCCAGCTCGAAAAGAATTACGGCAAGGAGGGTGGCGAGATCATTGTGGACAATACCCAAATCACCCTCTTTGGCGGCTTCGCACCCAACAGCTCTTCTGCGGACACCCTGTCAAAGGCCCTGGGGAGCCGCACCGTCATGTCCGGCTCCGTATCCCGAAGCAAGAACGACCCGTCTGAATCCCTGCAGATGATGGAGCGGCCACTCCTCACGCCCGACGAGCTGAAATCGCTGCCAAAGGGCGATTTTGTTGTGATGAAGACCGGCGTCCATCCCATGCGCGTCCACCTCAAGCTGTTCTTCAAGTGGGGCATTGAGTTTGACAAAGACCACCCCTATACGGTTGCCGAGAACGGAAATCGAAAGGTGCGGTACGCCAACAAAGCGGAGCTGATGGACGGCATCGTAAAGAAGTATCATTCCGAAGCCCTGCTGGAAGGGGATGCCACAGGAGAGGGCGGCAAAATGGCAGAACCCAAGCAGACGGGAGCAAAGAACCACCAGCCCCCTAAAGGCAATCGGAGCAGACAGCCGAAGCCCCGTCCCGAGCAATCCGAAAGAGGCGGTAAGAAAGGCGGCTCTCAGCCATCACAAAAGCCAGTGACCGCTGAAACAGGGCCGGAAGCCGCGCGGCAGGAGGTATCCGATGGGCAGACTTAATTTTCTGTATAAAATGGATCTTCCGCACCGTGCCAAATCCGTTTATATCTACCTTGCGGACAGAGCCAACAAGGACGGACAGTGTTGGCCGGCGATACCCACTATCGCCTGTGAACTGAAGCTGTCGCAGTCAACGGTGCGCCGAGCCTTGCAGGATCTTCGGAAAGCCGGACTGTTGGAAACCCAGCAGCGATACCGCAAGCATGGCGGCAAGAGTAGCTTGCTCTATGCTCTAAAGCAATGACTTTTTCATTACCACCTTTCACCAAGGGGGACGTCTGCCCTCTTGATGGAAGGTGGTACCTGTCATCATGGAAGGAGAAGGGGAACCTCCCACCTGAAAAGATATTACAGCAGAAAGAGAGACACGAACTGGGGTAACGATATCAGCGATTCTTGTTCTGCCATGTAAGGATCAGGCGACCAGGTGGAGCGCAAGCGATGTTGAGGAATATGAACGGATTGAACCATACTCAGCCCGAAGTATACGAACACCATTTCAAAAATCAATGTAGCGGTACACCGCAACGTGTTCGCCCTCATAGTCGCCATAGACGACTATGAGGGCGAAACGCATTTACAGACCAAACGCGCCACATACAAGCAAATCCGGGCGTGGGTCAAGAAGCACTACGGCCTGCACGTCAGCAACCTTGCTATTTCGTGGACAAAAGACCTCTGTGGGCTTGCGAAAGTCCAGCATAAGGGCCCAAAAGGAGCCCACGGGCCCTATGCCGCAGAGCTTACCCCGGAGAAAGCAAACGCCATCCGCGAGGCGTTCCGCTGGTTTGGAATCATAAAAAGCGAATAAGATGAGCAGAAGGGCGGCCGCGCGGCCGCCCTTTGCGCTATGCAGAAATTTTTGAATCATTTTCAATCCATGCCCTTTATTTCGTCCTGTATCGACAGCTAAGGCAACATTTTGGCAAAAAGCCCTTGAAATAGAGAGCGCCGGAATGTATAATAAAGCCGTGAGACAATAAAAGGCAGGCCGCAGGGTGTTGGTAGCACCCCACGGCCCTATGCAGGAGACCTAACCTCCCACACAGCTGAAAACAGCGCCACTCTCATTATACCCGCCCTTGTGGATTTTTACAAGGGGAAAGTAGATGGGTTTGTGTGTCCTTTTGGCGGTGCAGGGGCATATCCTGCGCCGCCTTTGTTGTCTCGCCGGAACCCAAAAGGGGCGGGAGAAATCCCGCCCCCGGCGGGGACCGTCGAGGACAGCAAAATTGCCGCCAAGAGCGGCAGAATAAGAGGAGGACACATAAACCCATGAGAAAACGCGCTTTATCTATTTTGCTTTGCGTCGCGCTGGCCTTGTCGCTGGCCGCCTGCGGCGGCGGACAGACCAGCGGCAACAACACGGAACCGCCCGCCGAGAGCACCAGCAGCGACCAGCAGACCACCGAGCCGGAGAGCACCCAGCCGGAAGAAACGGAACCGGCGGAAACCAAACCCACGGAGACAGAATCAGAAGAAACTCAGCCTACGGAGACGGAATCAGAGGAAACCCAGCCCACGGAAACAGCACCGGAAGCGTCGGCGTTTTTGGCCCTTTTGCAGGCGGAGTACCAAAGCGACACGGCCCTTGGATTGACAGAACAGCACGCCTATTACGACCAACTGATATGGTTAAGCACCGCGCCCAAGGCTTCTTACCGACTTTTCGTTTTTGGTGATACTCTTTATTTCTTTTGTGCGAATGACGGTACTTGGTTTGCCTATAACACCGCTACAAAGACCCAGACTCCATTGACCGGGCCAGACATCAGTCGGGATGCTGAGTTCCGCTTTTTTTTGGACGGAGCAGTTTATTACTTTAAGTCTGGCGACTTTTCGGCGCTAATCAGGGACGACATGCATGGGAATACGACGACTTTTAAGCCTGCGGAGTATTCTTATCTCCCGGATGTGGTTATGATTTATTATGGCGGCGGGTTCTTATGTTGCGAGGACCTTAGCAATGACGCTTGCCTTTATACCGGGAATCTGCAAAAGATTGCCGCCATTCCCGCCCCCCAGCAGGAGGCTGCCCACGGCTTGACCGAGACGGTGCAGTTGGCCAGGGAAACACTTCACACGGCCGGAGGGAAGATTTATGCCACGGGGTTTAGTAACAACAGCCACCATTTTTACAGTCTGGACCCGACCGCCGCTGCCCCGGAATGGACGGACCTCGGTGAGTTATCTGCCCAACCGGAAGTGGTAAAAGATTTTGTTTGGAACGAAAATGAGTTCTGGAATTTCCTTGGAAGATACTATTATTCCCCTGGTGACCACTGCTTTTATGATGTGACAACGGGAGAAACGGTACTCAAACTTGGTGAGGTGTATGAACCTGCGGAACGTTGCGGAAAGATTTACTTTGGCGGCGACAGTTACATCGGCTATAAAGACAAAGAATACCGCATGGTCAATCTTGCCAACGGCACCATGTCCGACCCGCTCACGTTGCCGGAGAAATATAACGGCCTCTATTTTCTAACCGACACCTACTGCGCCTACAGTGACGATTACGGCATTTTCCTCTGGAACTACCTTACCGGTGAGGAAACAACGATTGTAATGTTTGAGCAAAACTAAGCCGATGGATTGATTGCAAAGACATACGCCGACAAAAAAGCAAAAAGCAAGACCGGACACATCCGCCGTGTGTCCGGCCTTGTTTTGTCCTTGAAGGCTGCACCCGTTTACCCGCATTTTGGATTTTTGCCCTTGCCCTTTTTTGCCCCACCGCCTCACGGTGTCGGGTGCAAAAAGGGCGCTTTTTCTTTTGGAAATTATGGCCTGTCAGAAAAACGCAAGTAAAGAGTTTCAAACCGCTTCGCGGTTCAAACTCTTACTTGCCGGGGACACCACTCCGCTACGCTGCGTGGTTTCCCCTGGGCCCTTTCCGGGCTGCGCCCACGTTCGACCCACGCCCAAAAGGGGCGGCGGCCTTGCGCCATAACGGCCCAAATCACGGGTGGTATGTCAGCCCCAAACAAGCATCTTTCCCACTGCAAAAGGGCACGGAATGGGTATCTGCTGTCCAGCCCTGAACGCCCATAACCGCCGCCCACAGCACGGGGGCAGGCCGCTGACGCGGCCCGCCCCCGCACCGGGAAAGGGGGGCCATCGGGCAACGGGGATGGAAAAGAAAAAGCCCTTATGCCCGCCCCCGATACCTTTTGTGGAATACACAGGGTTGGGCCG
>CANQQI010000114.1 GCA_947625945.1 uncultured Oscillospiraceae bacterium | reverse complement strand
TCTCATTTCAGAATCACCTCAAATCCGGGTTTCAGAAAAACAGGCGGCGCCGTATGAGGCGTCGCCTGTTTCGTGGAGATGGTCAATTCGTAGCGTAGGAATCGAAGTATTCGCTTAGTACAGCGCGTCGATGGCCGCGCAGAAGTCCGCGCCGGTGGCGTACTTGCCCTCGAAGAGCTCAACGAACAGGGTCTTCATGGTGCCCCAAGCGGCGTGGGTGTTCAAGCCGGTGCACCAGCCGAAGGTGGCGTCCGCGTTCTTCAGGGTGTCGACGGCAGTGGGCAGGTAGGAGCAGGTGTTGCTGGGATCAGCGGGGATCTGCTTGGCGGTGTCGGCCATCTTCTGATCCCACTCGCCGGTGACCAGGTACATGCAGAAGTCGAAGGCCGCCTGCTTGTTCTCACTGTAGGAGGCAATGGCCAGGCCGTTGGCGCCGATGTACACGGAGTTGGGGTCCGCGCCGCCTTCCACGGCGGGATAGTTGATCAGGCCCCAGTTGGTGTCGCCCATGACGCCGTCAACCTCGGCGGTCACATAGTTGGCGCAGACCACCATGGCCGCCTCGCCGGTGCCGACCTTGTTCTGGCTGGCGGGATACTCGTCGGGAGCGCCGTCCACTAGGTAGCCGGCGTTGATCAGGTCGATGAGCTCCTGCGCGGCGGCGACAGCGTCCTCATTCTCCGCCCAGTGGCCGTTGTCCCGCAGCGCGGCGATGCCGTCCTCGCCAAGATGGCGGACCAGCTGATTGTAGAAGGTGAAGTTGCAGTAAGCGCTGTCCTGGGCCAGAGGCGCAATGCCGGCGTCCTTCAGCTTCTGGCAGACGTCCAGGAACTCGGCCCAGGTGGTGGGCAGATCGGTGATGCTGGCCTGCTCGAAGGCGTCCCGATTGTAGAAGATGCCGCCGATCTGGGGCTGTTCCACGATGCTGTTCAGATAGCCGGCCCAGGCGATGGACTGGGCGGCGAAGATGGGATAGCTGTGGCTGGCGTAGTCCGCGGCTGCCGCCATCTCGGTCAGGTCGGCGGTGTAGTCCTTGTAGACGTTGCCGATCCGGTTGTAGTCGTCCTCGAAGATGTCGATAGCGTCGCCGGCCTCGAGAGAGGCGGACAGCAGGGTGTTGATGTCACGGCCCTTCCACTCGATGTTGATGTGGGCGCCGGTCTCCGCTTCAAAAGCGGCGGCGGCCTGCTCGATCACAGTGGCCTGGGGCTCGCCGGCGCTCCACATGGACCAGTAGTTCAGGGTCACGCCATCGTACTTCTTGCCCTCGGGGGCGTTGGTCTGGGGCGGCTCGGTCCCTTTCTCGGGCGCCTGGGTCTGGTTGTCGTTGTTCTTGGGCGGCTCGGTCTGGTCATTGCCGGCAGGACCGCAGGCCACGAGGCCCAGGACCATGACCATCGCCAGCAGCAGAGCGAAAAGCTTCTTCATTTCATTTCCTCCTTAATTGATTGTGTAAATGTTGTCTTTTCCACGGCTGGGGTCTTCCGCCATGAAATTAACTAGATTATAGCTTTCCCGCGGGGAATTGGCAATGTGATAAGTTGCTGTATATTTTATATATCCTGCTATTTTCGGCAAGTTATCCATAGAAATTGGAATTTGAACGGGTCATTATGGACATTTTGCGTAATTTTGAACTGCGTTTCAAGGGGCGCATGGCACACATCCTCCAATTTTACCTTGACATTTCCTGAGCCTGTTGTTAAAATTATTGTGGCGCTCCGCAGGGGCAGGTTTTTATTCCGTTTTTTGGTAAAGCAATATTTGTAAATAATTTGCACAAAATGAGGGGGCGTTCTATGGGCATCCAGCGCTATGACATCGACTATCAGGAGGCGGGGCAAGACTTCCGGTTCCTGTACATCTCCCACAGCAAATGCGAGAACGACTGGCACAGCCTGCTCCATTCCCACTACTGCGCCGAAATCTTCTATGTTTTGAGCGGGAAGGGCTTCTTCCGGATGGAATCCCAGGACTTGCCTCTCCACCCCGGCGATCTGGTGGTGGTCAATCCCTACACCATGCACACGGAGCTGTCCTTTGCCAGCAACCCCCTGGAATACATCGTGCTGGGCATCGAGGGGGTCCAGTTTCAGGCTCCCGGCGGCGCGGAGCAGCGGCTCTTCCGTCTCCAGAACAGCGAAGGGGACGACTACCGGTTTTATCCCGAGGCCATTCTCCAGGAGTGCGAAGAGCGGCAGGAGAACTATCTGGAGGTATGCGCCGGCCTGGCCCGGGTCTTTTTGATCCTGCTCCGCCGCCGCATCGCCCAGCGGAGCCTGGTCCTGGACGAGACCAGGACCAGCCTGGAGTGCGCCCGGGTCAAGCAGTATATGGACGAGCACTTCCAGGAGGATATCACCCTGGACACCCTGGCGGAGATCTCCCACATGAGCAAGCACTACCTGTCCCATGCCTTTAATAAGGAAATCGGGTGCAGTCCTATCAGCTATCTGTTGGCCCACCGGATCGCGGAGAGCAAGCATCTTTTGGAAAATTCGGACTATACCGTCAGCCAAATCAGCGCCATCACCGGCTTTTCCAGCCCCAGCTATTTCAGCCAGCGCTTTAAAAAGCTGGTGGGAAAGACGCCGCTGGAATACCGTCAGGCGGTGCGAATCCATCCGGCGGATATTCCGTCGAAGGCCTGATATGCGGAATTTGACGGTGATGATCAAGCCCGCCTCCGCGGCCTGCCAGATGCGGTGCGCCTACTGCTTCTACCGGGACGAGGCCACCCGCCGCCAGGTCCCCAACCGGGGCTTCCTATCCCCGGAGGTGCTGGAACGGACGGTGGCGGCCGCCATGTCCGCCGCCGAGGGCAGCTGTACCTTCCTGTTTCAGGGCGGCGAGCCCACTCTGGCGGGGCTGGATTTTTACAGGGATTTCCTGAAATTCGAGAAAAAATACGCCCGGTCCGATCTGCGGGTATATCACAGCCTGCAAACCAACGGCCTGGCCATCGACGAGACCTGGGCAGAGTTTTTGGCGGAAAACCGGTTCCTGACCGGGCTTTCTCTGGACGGGCCGGCCCGGCTCCACGACATCCATCGGCGGGACGCGGAGGACCGGGGCACCTTCCAGCGGGCAATGCGGGCCGCCGGGCTTTTGCGGCGGGCCGGAGTAGAGCTGAATATTCTGTGCGTGGTCACAGGGCCAGTCGCCCGGCAGCCGGAGCAGGTCTACCGCTTCTTCACCGGTCAGGGCTTCCACCGCCTCCAATTTATCCCCTGCCTAGACCCCCTGGACAGTCCCCCCGGCGGGCAAAGCTACAGTCTGCCGCCCCAGGACTACGGTGAATTTCTGGTTCGGGTGTTCGATCTGTGGTTTCGGGACCTGCTGGAGGGGCGTTACGTCAGCGTCCGCCATCTGGACAACTGGATCGGCATTCTGCTGGGTCTGCCGCCGGAGGCCTGCAATATGGTAGGCCGCTGCGCCGTGGGCTTCACCGTGGAGAGCGACGGGGCGGTATACCCCTGCGATTTTTACGCCCTGGATCCGTGGCGGCTGGGAAACGTCCAAACCGATTCCCTGGAGGATATGGCACAAAGCCAAACCGCCAGGCAATTTGTGGAGGCATCCCGCCCGGTGCCGGCGGCGTGCCGGGCCTGCAGATACTACCCTCTGTGCCGGAACGGCTGCCGCCGGGAACGGCTCCATTCTCCGGAGGGGCTGGGGAAAACCGCCCTCTGCGCCGCCTACCGGCACTTTTTCGCCAAACGGGAGGGCCAGCTCCTCCAGGCGGCCCGCATGATCGGCGCCCGGCGGGCCTGACCGCCGGAGGCCCCATTTTAACAGTCCAATATTGCCCGGTTCTACATGGCCGGGCGGAATGATCTCACGTTAGGAGGCAGATTCTATGTGCAAGCCCTATCTTCCCCCAGACGCGCCCTTCCTGGCGCCGGTTCTGGACGCCTACCCCTTCCCCGCCACGTTGCTGGGGGCGGTGCGCTACGGCCAGGGGCACATCAACGACACCTACTGCGTCCTTTGCCAGGGGCAGGAGGGCGACTGCGTGCGCTTCATCCTCCAGGGGATCAATTCGGTAGTCTTCCCCGACCCGGAGGCCCTGATGGAGAATTTTGAGGGCGTCACCTCCTTCCTGCGGAAGAAAATCCGGACCATGGGCGGCGATCCCCGGCGGGAGACCCTTAGTATCGTACCCACAAAGACCGGCGAGAACTTTTACCGGGATCCTGAGGGGAAATTCTGGCGGCTGATGCCCTTCGTGGAGGGCACGGACTGCTTCCAGTCCGCCACCCCGGCGCTGTTTGAGGCGTCGGCCCGGGCCTTCGGGCGCTTTCAGTATCTGCTGGCGGACTATCCCGCCGAGACCCTCCACGAGACCATTCCCGATTTTCACAATACCGAGGCCCGCTTCGCCAAATTTGAAGCAGCTCTGGCGGCGGATCCTCTGGGGCGGGCGGCGCAAACCCGGGCGGAAATTCAATTCGTTCTGGACCGGAAGGCGGACTGCTCCGTGGCCCTGGAAGCCCAGCGGGCGGGAAAGCTCCCCCTCCGGGTGACCCACAACGATACCAAGCTAAACAATATCCTCATCGACCGGAAGACCGGGGAAGGGATCTGCGTCATCGACCTGGACACCACCATGCCCGGCCTTTCCATCAACGATTTCGGCGACTCCATTCGCTTTGGCGCCAACCATTGCGCGGAGGACGAGGCGGATCTTTCCAAGGTGGCCTTTGATTTAGAGCTGTTCGAGGCCTACACCCGGGGCTTCCTGGAGGGCGCGGGCGGCAGTCTGACCCCGGCGGAGCTGGAATACCTGCCCTGGGGGGCCCGGCTGATGACGCTGGAATGCGGCATCCGGTTCCTGACGGACTACCTGGAGGGGGACCGCTATTTCCGCATCCACGACCCGGACCAGAATCTGCGCCGCTGCCGGACCCAGTTCAAGCTGGTCCGGGACATGGAGGAGCGCTTTGACGCCATGGGCGCCGTTGTGGCGGCATACGCGAAATAAATCCGCTTCCCGGAAAGAAGGCTGCGCGCTATGAAGAAATTGCCCGAAAAATGCAGGCTGCTGGTAACACTGTTTTTCACCATGCTGTACATCAGCGCCTTTACCTTTGGCGGCGGCTTTGTCATCATCACCTTCATGAAGCGAAAATTTGTGGACGAGCTCCACTGGATCGACGAGCGGGAGATGCTGGACATGACGGCCCTGGCCCAGTCCTCCCCCGGGGCCATTGCCGTGAACGCCGCCATCCTGGTGGGCTGGCGTGTAGCCGGCTTCGCGGGCATGGTCGCGGCCGTCCTGGGCACCGTCATCCCGCCTGTGGCGATTTTGTCCGTGATCTCCCTAGGCTACTCCGCCTTTGCCTCCAATCGGTATGTGGCCCTGACTTTGAAGGGCATGCAGGCGGGGGTCGCGGCGGTCATTCTGGACGTGGTGTGGAGTCTGGGGGCCAAGGAGCTGAAAACCAAGTCTCCCATCCATCTGGCCATCATGGTCGCCGCCTTTATCGCCACCTTCTGCTTTGGCGTCAACGTCATTTTCATCATCTTGGCGGCGGGGATGGTAGGGATCGGCCTAGCCATGGGGCAAAAGAGACGGGAGGGGCCGGAAAAATGATCTATTTGCGGCTGTTTTGGAGCTTTTTGCAGATCGGCCTGTTTTCCATCGGCGGCGGCTACGCCGCCATGCCCCTGATCCAGGCTCAGGTCGTAGATGGGTACGCCTGGCTGTCGCTAAACGAGTTTGTGGATCTGATCACCATTGCCGAAATGACCCCCGGCCCCATCGCGGTGAACGCCGCCACCTTCGTGGGCCTTCGGATCGCCGGATTCGGCGGGGCGGTGGTCGCGACCCTGGGGTGTATCACCCCGTCCCTCTTTTTGGTGTCCCTGCTGTCCTATGTCTACAGGAGGTACAAGAACCTGCGGGTATTGCAGAGCGTCCTGTCCAGCCTGCGGCCCGCCGTAGTGGCGCTGATCGCCTCCGCCGGGCTGACCATCCTGCTCAAGGTGGTTTTTAACGGCCAGCCCATGGCCCTGTCTTCAATAGACTGGGTGGGCGTGGGGCTGTTCGCGGCGGCCCTGGCCGCCCTGCGCCGGCTCAAATGGAACCCCATTCTGGTCATGGTTCTGTGCGGCGCCGTGGGCCTGGTTCTGGGCCTCCTGACGGGATCATAGGCGCCGCGCGGGTCGGCAGATGCGTAAAGGGTGAAAAACGGCCGGGAGCGAAATCGCTCCCGGCCATCTGTTTTTGGGAAACCCCGTTTCCCGCTTTGATCCAATACAGAAAAGGCCGGAGCGGACGATTAGATGTCCGCTCCGAAATGGTGCCGGTGACCGGGATCGAACCGGTACGAGGTTGCCCTCACGGGATTTTAAGTCCCGGGCGTCTGCCTG
>CANQQI010000113.1 GCA_947625945.1 uncultured Oscillospiraceae bacterium | reverse complement strand
GGGCGGATCTCCATGAATTTCGGTCCCCTGAACCGGGACGGGGGCTGGCGGCGGCTGAACGTGGCCATCACCCGGGCTCGGCAGGAAATGACGGTATTCACCGCCCTGTCTCCCGAGCAGCTGGATCTGTCCCGCACCTCCGCACGGGGCGTGGCGGCCCTGCGGGGGTTCCTGGAATACGCCGGGCGCCAGAGCCTTCCCCAGAACGAGGAAACCATTCAGCAGGCGCCTGCCGATCCCGGCATCGCCCAGGCCATCTGCGACCATCTGGCGGGGCTGGGCTACCAGACCCAGCAGGCCGTGGGCCACTCGGCGTACCGGATCGACATCGGCGTGGTGGACCCGGAGAAGCCGGATACCTACCGGCTGGGAATCCTCCTGGACGGCCCGGGCTATCGCGCCGCGAAAACCACCCGGGACCGGGAGCTGGCCCAGCAGAGCGTACTGGAAGGGCTGGGCTGGCGGATCCATCGGGTCTGGGCCATGGATTGGTGGGACAACCGGGAACGGGAACTGGAGCGGATCGAGGAGCTGCTGAAAAGTCCCTGTCCCGCCCCGCCGGAGCCGGCGGAGGAGCCGACGGAACCGGCCCCGCTGTTGGCTCAAAACGCGGCCCCCAAAAAATCTGGGCCGCCGGCGTATGTACCCGCCGCCCTGAAGGCCACCCCCATGACCGCCGAGGAATTTCTGCTCCCCAAAAACGCCCCAAAAATCCGGAAAAAGCTCCAGACAGTGGTGGACAAGGAGGCCCCCATCAGCCGGAGCCTGCTGACCCGCCGAGTGCTGCAAAGCTGCGGCATCAGCCGGGCCGGAAGCCGGGTGCAGAGCTATCTGGACGGACTGATCCAGGAAATGGGCCTGGTTGAGACCAGCCGGGAGGATCAGCTCTTCTACTGGGCCCGAGAGCAGGAACCGGAGAAGTACCTGCTCTACCGGGTCAGCGCCACGGAGGAGGACCGCCGGGAGGCCAAGGATCTGCCGGTGCAGGAGGCCGCCGCGGCGGTGTGCCAGGTGCTTTTGGAGCAGATCAGCCTTTCGGAAGAGGACCTCTACCGGGAGGCGGCCAAGCTGCTAGGCTACGCCCGCCCGGGCGCGGCGGTGACCGCCCTTCTGCGGGAGGCGATCGCCTACGCCGCGGAAAAGGGCCGGATTCAAACGGGAGCCAACGGTTGCTATGTCCTTACAGAGTAGAAGAAGCGGGAAACCGGATTTGGTTTCCCGCTTCTTATAGATTTTCCCGCAAAATCGACGCCAGGAGCTTCCCGATCCCCACGTTGTAGCCGGCCGCGGTAAAGCGGCACACCCCGTCCCTGCACAGAAGGCTCAGAGGAAGCAGGTCCGGCGGGGCAAAAACGTTCCGGGCCAGGGCCTCGGGGGTCTCAGGGTCCGCCGCCCAGCGCTCCGCCCCCGGAAAGGGGGAAACGGGCCCCGTCCCCTCCGGCGCGATCAGCAAAACCCGGCAGGGCAAGGGGTTCTCCTTCAGCTCCAAAAGCAGATGCTCCGTGGGCTCCCGGCCCGGTTCCAAGAAGCACAGCAGCTGCCAGCCGGTCAGCAGCCGGCGGCTGTCCTTCCAGCCGCCCTCGTCCTTCAGCCGAAACACCGGCAAGGGCCGGGAAATGGTCAGCTGTCCCCGGGCGGGCTGGGGGGCGGAGAGGGCCAGCCTCGTTTCCCCGGCTTCCAGCGAAAAAATCTGCTCCCGGAGCAGCTGATCGCCGTTAGGCAGCCGGGCGGCAGCCATGGCCCGATAGCGACCGGCGGGCAGGAAGCCCGTCCAGGTCTTCCCCGGCTCCACCGTCACCAGGGGGGTCTCCCCATCCCATTTGGACAGGGTCACCGGCTGGCCCTGGGCTTCCAGGGTCAGCTTTGCCGTCCTGGGGCTGTAGGCGCAGCGGTAGGCCCCGTCCCAGTAGTATTCCGGGCTTTCGTCCAGAGGTGACAGCCGGGCCGGAACGCCCAGACAGCGGCAGACCGCGCAGAACAGCACCGCCAGGGAGGCCGGGTTTCCTTCCTTCCCCGCCAGGGTAGCCAAGGGCGAGGCGGTCAGGGTGGGGTGGCTGTCCACCACCCGGAAAGTGTCCAGCCAGGCCCCGATTTCCCGGGGGTCCGCCTGAAAACGCCGCCGCTGTTCCGGCGTCAGCCCATCTCGCAGGGCCCGCCGCCAGGGTCTCAGCGGTTCCCGCCCGATCCGGGGGCACAGCAGGCCCTGGGAAAATACCGGCTCGGGAAACCGGTCCTCCCAGGCAAGCGCCTCCGCCGCCTCCGCCAAAATCAGCTCATCCACCGGCGCCCCTCGGTCCTTTTCCGGCAGCGTTGCCAGTACCCGATTATCGGCATCGCTGCCAGAGACCGCGCGGGGCCGGTTTTTTCGCGCCCGTTCCGCCGCCGCCTGAGCCCAGGCGGCCCGGCGGGCAGCCCGCTGGGCGTCCGAAAGCGGCTCCGGGGGCTGGGCATTGCCCACGGGGGCGGGGAACAGCAATTTCCGCTCCCCCATTTGGGGGCCGGCGAGGCGGATTTCCCCGAAGGAGACGGATGACGTGTCGAAAATTGCCTCCCCCAGGTCCCCTTCCGGGCAGTTGCAGCGGATATGCACGCCTCCCAGGCCCAGGCGGAGGCGGGCAAGGCCCTGATCATTGGTCCGCTTCTCCCCAATGGGCAGCCAGGCACCCAGGTTGGCCACGCTGTAAACCACCTTTACCTCGGGGACCGGGCAACCTTGGGCGTCCGTCACCCGCACCGTCAGCACCCGGGTGGGGGCGTACCGGGCGGTCCGCACCCGGTAGAGCAGGCCGTGGCGGAAATAGGCGTCCGGGTCCTCGGAGTTTTCCGGCGCCGGGGCAAATTCCCGGCTGTGGATCATCATGGCCCGGCTGGCGGCCAGCTGAAACCAGCCCCGGTCCAGCACCGGCTCCGGCTCACAGGCCCCCATAAAGCGCCAGTTTTCCCCGTCGTAAACCTCCACCCAGGCGTGGTTGTCGTCACAGTGAGACCACCAGGGGCAGTAGACCTGCCGGGCGGCAATACCCACGCTCCGCAGGGCATTCACCGCCAGCACCGTCTCCTCTCCGCAGCGGCCCCAGCCCCGGCGGTACACCTCCATGGCGGAGGATGTCCGCTGGTCGGTGCTTCGGTAGGTCGCCTGCTCGGCGCACCACTGATTCACCTCCAAAATGGCCTGGGGGAGGGTCTTCCCCTGGATTCTGGGGGTCAGGGCCAGCCGAAAAACTTCCCGGCAGGGCTCCAGAAGCTCGTCGTTGATCCGGGGATAGGCAACAAAGCGGAAAAACAGCTCCTCCTCCAATTCCCCGCACCAGGGAAAGGTCTCCCGGGCAATCAGGGCCTGCCGCAGCTCCTCCCGAAAGAAGGCTTCGCCGTACTCCGCTCGATCCGAGGGCGGCAGGGAGCCCAGAATCCTCCGGAGCAGGCGCTCCTCCTCCCCGGCCGTCACGGCAGCTCCTCCCACAGTGCCTTCTTGGCCTGACGCACCTTCTCTGCGGAGGTGCGGTAAACCTCATATTCACTGATCCCGGGCAGGCCCATGGGCACCCCCGGGCGGCGGTAGGCCATGGGGCTGTCCAGAGTGACTTTTCCGCTCATGTGGAAGGCCCCCGCCGCCGGCAGCCGCCGACGGATTTCGCGGATGGCCGCCGCGCTCACCCCGGCGCCGATGAGAATTTCCACCTTTCCCCGCCGGGCCAGCAGCTCCTCCAATACGGGCAGCCCGCCCAAACAGTCCGCCGCCTGGCCGGAGGTCAGGATCGTATCCACGCCCAGGGCCTGGGCGGCCAGCAGCGCCTCCAGTGGGTCCCGGCACAGGTCAAATGCCCGGTGGAGGGTGCATTTTTTCCCCCGGCTGTGGGCGATGTCGACAAAATACGCCATTTTTTCCTGGTCCAATGCCCCCTCAGGCGTGAGAAAACCCGTCACCAGGGCCTCCGCCCCGGCGTCAAGCAGCGCCTGGGCGTCCGCGCGCATTACTTCCACCTCCGCCGGGGTGTAGCAAAAGTCCCCGAACCGGGGCCGGACCATGGCGTGGACCGGCAGGCCGGTCTCCGCCTTCACCAGCCGGACCAGCGCCGGGCTGGGGGTGGTGCCCCCGATCACCAGATTGGCGCACAGCTCCAGCCGGTCGCCGCCGCCCAGGGCCGCTTCTCTGGCGGATTCCAGGGAGTCCACGCAGATTTCCAGCACCTTTTCCATCTCTTACCTCCTCAGGGTGATTTCCAGCACCGTGTCCACCGGATCCGGCAGCACCGGGTCGGGCCCCAGATCCGCAAACACCAGATCGGGATAGTTGCTCCGGACCCAGCTCCGGGCGATGGGCACCTCGGCGTAGGTGGAGAGCAGCCGCATCCCCACCACGTCCTCTTCCCGAATCCCCAGGATCGGCAGGGGGCCGACAGAATTCTCGTAGATATGGCAGTAGAGCCGGTTTCCTCTCCGGGTGAAGCGGCCAAATTCCGGCTTGGGAAGCTTCGCCTTGCCACAGCCGTAGACGCTCTGCCCGTTGACCGCCATCCAGGCCCCCAGCTTTTCCAGAACCTCCAGGGACTGCCTGGGGATCCGGCCTCGGCCGTCGGGCCCCACGTTCAAAAGGAGGTTCCCGCCCTTGGAGACGCACTCCACCAGCTTTCGGATTATCATGTCCGCCGGTTTGAAATAGCCGTCGTCCCGGGTATAGCCCCAGTTGTTGTTCATGGTGACGCAAGCCTCCCAGACCATGTCCCGGCCCTGCCGGTCCCGAAGTCCCTCCGGGGGGATCAGCTGCTCCGGGCAGGCAAAATCCCCGTGGCAGGGTCCGGGGTCCCCCGTCCAGAGGGAGCCGAAGCCCCCCTCCCCGCTGACCTCCAGGCGGTTGTCAATGAGGATGTCCGGCTGGAGGGCGCGGACCATGCTGACCAGCTCCCCGCCCCGCCAGGTCTCCGCCCGCATGGGAAAGTCGGGATTGTCATAGGAAAAGTCGAACCACATCAGATCGATCTTGCCATAGTTGGTGCAAAGCTCCCGGACCTGGCCGTGGAGATAGTCCAGATACCGGGAAAAATCCCGGTTTTCATTTGAATACCGGGAATCATCCCGCATGGGATGATACCGATCTCCAAAGTGGGGATAGTCCGGGTGGCGCCAGTCCAGCAGGGAGTAGTACAGCCCCACCTTGAGCCCCGCCTCCCGGGCGGCGGTCACATATTCCGCCACAAAATCCCGATGGCAGGGGGCGTGGACCGAGGTGTAGTCCGTCAACTTGCTGTCAAACAGGCAGAAGCCGTCGTGATGCTTGGCGGTGAAGACCATGTAGCGCATCCCCGCCGCCTTCGCCTCCCGGGCCCACTGCCTGGGATCGCAGTCCGGCGCGGTAAAGGCGTCAAAATACCGCTGATACGCCTCCAGCGGCATCCGCTCATTGCTCCGCACCCACTCCCCCCGGGCAGGCAGGGCATAGAGCCCCCAGTGGATGAACATGCCGAGCCGCGCCTCCTGGAACCAGGCCACCCGTTTTTCATAGGCCTCCCGATCGAACTGGTACATTTCACCGCCTCCTTTGTCCCCATTATACATGGTTTTCCCCCTGTTGGCAAATCCTTTATCTTGCATTTTACAGTGAAAAATGATAAAATGAAAAAAATGAGACAAAGAGGCGAAAAGCAATGTTTACCGGCTTCACCCCCGAGGCCATCGATTTTCTCTGGGGCGTCCGCATGAATAACAACCGGGAGTGGTTCCTTCCCCACAAGGAGCAGTATGTCCACGCCCTGTATGAGCCCATGAAGGAGCTGGCCAAGGACCTGTTCCCCATTTTCGAGGACCGGCCCGGCAACCAGATCAAGGTCAGCCGCATCTACCGGGACGCCCGGCTCCACCATCCCGACCCCTACAAGGAGAGCCTCTGGCTCTGCGTTCGGAAAGAGGTGGACTGGTGGGGGGAGCACCCCTGCCTCTACTTTGAAATGCGGCCGGAGGGCGCCTCCTACGGTTTCTTTCTCTGGCAGCCCAAGGTTACGGCCATGGAGGCCTTCCGCCAGGACATTGCCGCCCGGCCTGACGCGTTCCTGGAGCTGATTGCCCAGGTGGAGGCCGCCACCGGGGTACGCGTCACGGCGGACCTTTACAAGCGGCCCAAGGTGCCGGAGGATCCCAGACTGGCCCCCTACTTCGCCTGGCGGCGGTACATCGACTGTACCCGCTCCCTGGAGCCGGGGCCGGAGCTGTTCGATCCACAGCTGGGGCAGCGGGTGCGGGAATTCTTTGAACAGGCCCTGCCGCTGTACGAATATTTTTACCGCTTCACTCTGGGACAGTAAAAACATAGCCGGGAAGGCAAGGCGCTTTCCCGGCTGGAACTTTTTATGGCGAAAATCAGCGGCGGCGGGCAAGAGGCGCGGATTGATCCTGAATGAGCAGCAGATCCGAAATAATGGAATTGGATACCAAAAATCCCTCCGGCGTCAGTCGCCAGCGCCCCTCCGAGGTCCTGGCGGCCAGCGCGTGATCCCGGCAGCGGAACAGCGCCTCCTCCAGGGGGTCAAAGGGCAGCAGGTACTGCTTTTCG
>CANQQI010000112.1 GCA_947625945.1 uncultured Oscillospiraceae bacterium | reverse complement strand
TCCCTTGTGGTATTGGTCTGCTGGCCCATGTGGACGCGGGAAAAACCACCCTGTCCGAGGCCATGCTCTTTTCCTCCGGGGCCCGGCGGTCCCTGGGGCGGGTGGATCGGCGGGACACCCTGCTGGACAGCGACGCCCAGGAGCGGGAGCGGGGCATCACCATCTACTCCAAGCAGGCCCTGTTTTCCACGGAGCGCCTGGACGTGACCCTGGTGGACACCCCGGGCCATGTGGATTTTTCCTCCGAGGCCGAGCGGGTCATGCCGGTGCTGGACTGCGCCGTGCTGGTGGTCAGCGGTGCGGAGGGGGTCCAGGCCCACACCGTCACCCTCTGGAATTTGCTGAAACGCTACCGGGTGCCGGTATTTTTGTTTGTCAATAAGATGGATCTGGCCCAAGAGCGCCGGGAGGCGCTGATGGAGGCGCTGCAAGCCCATCTGGATCCGGGCTGCGTGGATTTTGGGCAGCCCATGGACGCCCTTTCGGAGGCGGCGGCATTGTGCGACGAGGCCCTGCTGGAAACCTATCTGCAAACCGGCCAGGTCACCCAGGGAAATCTCCGGGGCCTGATCGCCGGGCGGCGGATCTTCCCCTGCCGCTTCGGCTCCGCCCTCAAATTGGAGGGGGTGGCGGAGCTTCTGGCAGATTTAGACGCCTACGCCCCCCGGCCGTCCCGGGAAGAGGCTCTGGGCGCCCGGGTCTACAAAATCACCTACGACCCCCAGGGCGTGCGGCTGACCTGGCTGAAGCTCACCGGGGGAACCCTCCGGGTGCGGGATCCCCTGACCTACCGGAACCGTCAAGGAGAGCCCCTGACGGAGAAGATCACCCAGCTGCGGCTCTACTCCGGGGACAAATTCACCGCCCCGGAGGCAGTGGAGGCGGGAACCCTCTGCGCCGTCGCGGGCCTCACCGCCACCTGGGCGGGCCAGGGCCTGGGCGCCGCCCCTGACGCCCTGCCGCCGGTGACGGAGCCGGTGATGACCTACCGCCTCCAAACGGGCATCGATCCCGCTCTGGTGATGCCCACGCTGAAAATTCTGGAGGAGGAGGACCCCCAGCTGCGCGTCTTTTTCGACCAGGCCACCCGGCAGATCCGGGTGCAGGTCATGGGCCGGGTGCAGCGGGAAGTGCTTCTCCGCACTCTGAAGGAGCGGTTCGGCCTGGACGCCAGCCTGGACAGCGGCCGGGTCTACTATAAGGAGACCATCGCCGCCCCGGTGGAGGGGGTGGGCCACTATGAGCCCCTGCGCCACTATGCCGAGGTCCATCTGCTGCTGGAGCCCCTGCCCCGGGGTGCGGGGCTTGTTTTCGGCACCGCCTGCTCGACAGACGTGCTGGACGGCAATTATCAGCGGCTGATCCTGACCCATCTGCGGGAAAAGACCCACTTAGGGGTCCTCACCGGGGGCCCCATCACCGACATGAAGCTGACCCTTCTGATCGGCAAGGCCCATCTCAAGCACACCGAGGGGGGCGATTTCCGCCAGGCCACCTACCGGGCGGTGCGCCAGGGGCTGATGAAGGCGGAGTCGGTGCTTTTAGAGCCCTGGTATGATTTTATTCTCACCCTGCCGGCCCCCCAGCTGGGCCGGGCCATCACCGACCTTCGGGCCATGGGCGGGACCATCGAACCCCCCGAGACCATTGGCCAGGAGGCTCTGCTCCGGGGCCGGGTCCCCGCCGGGGAGGTGGGGGACTACCCCGACCGGCTGGCGGCCTACACCCAGGGTCGGGGCCGGCTCCAGCTCACTCCCAGCGGGTACGATCTGTGCCACAACGCCCAGGCGGTGATCGAAGCGGCAGCCTACGATCCCCAGGCGGATCTGGACAACTCCCCCGACTCCGTTTTCTGCGCCCACGGGGCGGGCTTCGTGGTAAAATGGGACCAGGTGCCCGAATACATGCACCTGGACAGCGGCTACGGCAAAAGCCGGAGCCCCGGCATTCTCACCCGAAACCTGGCCGCCGACGACAAGGCGCTGGAGGCCATCATGGAGCGGGAATTTGGCCCCATCAAGCGCCCGGCCTACCGGGCGCCCGACACCCGCCCCGCCACCGAGGAGGTGGTGATCCGCGCGCCCCGGGACCGGTGCCTGATCGTGGACGGGTACAACGTGCTGTTCCAGTGGGAGAGCCTGCGGTCGACCGCCCAGGAGGATCTGGAAACCGCCCGGCGGCGGCTGATGGACGCGCTGAGCAGCTACGCCGGATTCCGAAAGCTGCGGCTGATTCTGGTCTTCGACGGCTACAAGGTCAAGGGCAATCCCGGGGAAAAAGAGCGGTATCACAACATCCAGGTGGTCTACACCAAGGAAAACGAGACGGCGGACGCCTACATCGAGGCCCTGGCGGCCCAGCTGGGAGGCAGCTACGCGGTTTCCGTGGCCACCTCCGACGCCCTGGTGCAGCTGTCCTCCCTCCGGGCGGGGGTGCTGCGCACATCCGCCCGGGAGCTGGAGGCGGAGGTGGAGGAGGCCCACCGGGAAATGGAGAAGCATTTCAAAAAATGACCGGTTTTTCCGGGGAAAGTGGAAAGTTTCCCTTCCCTTTTCCGGGGAAATGGTGTATAATTTCCCTATCAAGAATAAGGGAGGTCTCCCCATGCGGGCAAAAGTTGAAAATTTCATTCACGGCGCGCTCCACGTTCTGGAGCTGCTCATCGCCCTGATGACCCTGCTGGTGCTGGTGGGGATGGTGGGCCTGGAGATCTGGAGAATGTTTACCGAGCCGGAGTACTTTTCCACCCTGAATGAATACCTGCACAATATCCTGACCATCGTAGTGGGCCTGGAATTTGTCCGAATGCTCATCGACATGACCCCCGCCAATACCATCGAGGTGCTCACCATCGCCCTGGCCCGGCAGGTCATTCTAAACCACGAGGACCCCTTTACCAACATCACCAGCGTTTTGTGCATCGCGGGCCTGTTCGCCATCCGCCGGTTCCTGATTCCCAAGAAAGAGCTGACCATTGAAATGTCCGAGGTGGGCTGAGCCCGGGAGGACGGAACATGGAACCTGATCGAATTGTCTTCCAGCAGGCGGTCTACGGCAAGCTGGTCCAGGCGGCGGAGGACTGGAAGGGCCTGTGCGCCATGTGCCTGGACCTGGACACCGCCCGGGGCCGCCGGCGGCTGAGCCTTTATGGCGAGACCTCCGCCCACTTAAGCGCCATGGCGGAGACCGATCCGGAGGAGGCTCTGCGAAACAAGTACCGCCCGGAAACCTGGCAGTGGGGCCTGAGCCGTGACCTGACCGGCCTGCTGCCGGAAAAGCAGCCGGAAAGTCTTACGGAGGACTGTGTCCAGGCGCTGCTGTTTTTCCGGGAAATCCAGCCGGATCTTCTGCTGCTGTTCACCACGGTCCCGGAGATGACCCCTGAAAAGCAGGCAGAGGTAGTGGCCCGGCTCAACGGCACCCCGGATGCCCGGGAGTTTACCGGGACGGTATTGTGACGTCAGCGGCGAAAGGCGCCTGCCTCTTTGCCTGCCCTTCTTAAAAGAAACAACGCGCTTCCATTCACCCCCATAAAGGGCGAATGGAAGCGCGGCGTTTTATCTTCCTCCCGCCGCCTAACACGGCGGGAGCGCCTTACCGGCGCATGACATCATAGGCGACCTGGCAGATATCGGAGCAGACCCTGTAGATCCCAAAAAGATCCTGTGTGCCCTTCGCGCCGGAGGTCATCACCACCATCCCATCGCCGCTGGCAGGGTCGTAGGACAGCAGATTAAATGCCCCGTAGGCGTTACCGGTGTGATAGTAGATCTCCGGACGGCTGAACATCCCCTCCTGGTAATCCAAAGGCTGGGCCTGCCAGAACATGTTGTTGACCTGGAACTGGATCTGCTGCATCATGGCCACAGACTCCGGGCTCAGGATCCGCTGGCTTCCGAAGGTGCCCCGGTTGATCAGCATGGCGGCCATCCGGGCCATATCCTCCGAGGAAGCGGTCAATCCGCCCATATAGTGGGAGCCGTCCACCCCCGGAAATTTGGAACGGCGGCCGGCGACCTGAGCAGCCACGGAGAGTCCCACTCTGCCATCCGCGCGGTAGAGCGTGACAATGTTCCGGGTGTCCCGCAACTCGCCGGCTTCCAGCGCCACATCCACGCCCAGCTTGTTCCAAATCCCCCGGTTCAGGATGACATCCAAATGCAGATGGGCCGCCCGCTCAAAGGCCAGGCCCAAAAGAGCGAAGACATAGTTATTGTAGTCCCAGGCCGCGGGCTCCCCCGGTACCGCCATGGTGTAGGATTCCGGCTTGCGGAGCTGCTCTGCCATATCCACATAGGAGAGAGAAACACCGGGCAGGAAGGTTCTGATCGAGGAGGTGTGGGTCAGGCAGCTCTGGATCGTGATGGGAATACCGGGGTGGTTGGGATTTTGCACCTGATCCCCCCAGTAATTCGAGACCGGGTCCTCCAAACGCAGAACGCCCTGCTCCTGTAGAAGCATGGCAGCGATACCGGTGGCGACCTTGGTGATGGACGCGGTTCGGAACTTGTGTTTCGGGGTCATGGGGTCGGTGCCCTTGGTGGCCCAGCCGTAGACATAAGTCTCCCCTGTGACACCGCCCCGAAGCACCGTGGCCTGCACGCCCACCGCGCCGTAGGTTTTTGCGGCAAGCTCCACCGCCTGCTGGATCTCCGACGAACGCATTTCCTCTGCCATTGTTTTGCTCCTTTCCGATATGATGACCGCCTTTTTCGAAAAAGCAGCCGATTGTTTTCCTGTCAACTGCATTATAAATAGAAACCGGTGGAAAGTCAAGGGCGGGCGCTTCGCTGGTTCCTCTCAAAACCTGCCGGGACCGGCACGTTTCCGGTTCCGGCGCGCCATTTTCACGGAAATTTGACGGATGGGAGTTCCAAGGCGGGCGGGAGTCCGTTTCCCCGGAGGGCCGGTTATTTTCATTGACATTCTTCAAAAAAACGGGTAAAATAAGGGCGATCCGATTTCAAAAAGGGGGGAATACCATGGACGGGGGAAGTATAGTACCGGGGCGAAGTAGCCGCTTGCCCCGCCATGGGGCGCGCTGCTTGGGCCCATTACCGATCTTTTAAAAAAAGGAGGCTGGACCTTTGACTGAACGCTTTGAAATCGTGGAACGGGCGCTGATCAAGATGCTGGAGGAGCGGAAATACGCCACCCTCCGGGACATTCTGATCACCATGGAGCCCAGCGACATCGCCGCCGTTTTTACCGGTCTGGAGGATGCCAAAATACCCCTGCTGTTCCGCCTGCTGCCCAAAGAGCTGGCGGCGGAGACCTTTGTGGAAATGGAAAACGACGCCCAGGAGCTGCTGATCCGGGGATTTTCGGACAGCGAGCTGAAGGAGGTCGTGGATGAGCTGTATGTGGACGACGCCGCCGACCTGGTGGAGGAGATGCCCGCCAACGTGGTCAAGCGGATTTTGCGCCAGGCGGATCCGGAGATGCGCAACACCATCAATCAGATCCTCCGCTACCCGGAAAACTCCGCCGGGTCCATCATGACCACGGAGTACGTCTCCCTCCGGCCCACCATGACGGTGGAGGAGAGCATTCTCCGCATTCGCCGCCAGGGCATCGACAAGGAGACCATCTACACCTGCTATGTCACCCAGGACCGGACCTTGGTGGGCCTGGTGACGGTGAAGGATCTGCTCCTGGCCGAGGATGACGACACCAAGATCGCGGACATCATGGTAACCAATCTGATCTCCGTCACCACCCAGACGGACCAGGAGGAAGTGGCCAATATGCTGTCCCGGTACAATTTCCTGGCCCTGCCCGTGGTGGACGGGGAGAACCGAATGGTGGGGATCGTCACCTTTGACGACGCCATGGACGTTCTGGAGGACGAGGCCACCGAAGACATGGAGATCATGGGCGGTATGCTGCCCTCGGAAAAGACATACTTAAAAAGCACCGTTTTTGACCTGTTCCGCCACCGGATCCCCTGGCTGCTGCTTTTAATGGTCAGCGCCACCTTTACCGGCATGATCCTGACCTATTTCGAAGGAGCCCTGGCGGCCCAGGTGGCCCTGACGGTGTTCATCCCCATGCTGATGGACACCGGCGGTAACTCCGGCTCCCAGTCCTCCGTCACGGTGATCCGGGCCCTGAGCCTGGGCGAGCTGCGGTTTGCCGACATTGGCCGGGTGATCTGGAAGGAGGTCCGCACCGCCCTTCTCTGCGGCGGGGTGCTGGCGGCGGTGTGCTTCGGAAAGGTCATGCTCATCGACCGGCTCTTGATGGGCAACACCGGCGTGACCGTCCTTGTGGCGGCGGTGGTGTGCCTGACGTTGTGGATCACCGTGGTGCTGGCGAAAGCCGTAGGCTGCACCCTGCCCCTGGCCGCCAAGCAGCTGGGCTTTGACCCGGCGGTGATGGCCAGCCCCTTCATCACCACCATCGTGGACGCCCTTTCGTTACTGGTGTATTTCGGCTGCGCCAAGGTCCTGCTGGGGGTGTGACGGGACATGAAGCTGCTGCTGTGCGCCCTCTACCTTGCCGCCCTGGGCGTCGCCGCCCACTTTATCGGCAACGCCCTGCCCAGAGCCTGGTTCCACTGTGACCGCTTCCCCTGGCGGAGCTTTTCCTGGGAGCGGGACGGTCGGATCTACCGCAAGATCGGCATCCACCGCTGGAAGGACCATGTGCCGGACATGAGCAAGCTCTGCCGGGACATGGTGCC
>CANQQI010000111.1 GCA_947625945.1 uncultured Oscillospiraceae bacterium | reverse complement strand
AATCTGCCCTCCGAAAAAGAAATGCGTGACGCACCCGCGTCACGCATCATCCGTCAATCCATGATCGCTACCGTGACCTTTTCACCGGTGCGCTGGGCGACGGTCTTGACAATGGTTCGGATCTCTCGGGCGATCCGGCCCTGCCGGCCGATGACCTTGCCCATGTCTCCGGGAGCCACGCGCAGCTCCAGAACCGTTTCTCCGGCGTCCTTGGATTCGGTGACGGTGACCGCCTCTGGATCATCCACCAAGTTCTTTGCCAGGTACAGCAAGAGTTCTTTCATTCCGATTCTCCTTTGGGTTCCTTACAGTGCGCCAGCCTTCTTCAGCAGACCACGAACGGTATCCGTAGGCTGCGCCCCGTTCTTGATCCAGGACTGGGCCTTCTCGGCGTCCACGGTGATGGTGGCCGGGTTGGTGAGGGGATCGTAAGTGCCGATCTCCTCGATGCAGCGGCCATCCCTGGGAGCGCGGGAATCAGCGACCACGATACGGTAGTAAGGCGTCTTCTTGGCGCCCATTCTTCTGAGCCGGATCTTGACCATGAGTGTATTCACCTCCATAATTGTTCTCTATATCGCAAAGCAATTTGCTTTCAGCGAACTGAATTTGCCGGAGCCTAAAAACCAAAGCCGCCCCGGAAGCCGCCCATGCCCCGCATGCGCTTCATCTTCTTTCCGGCGCCGGGGCCGGAGAACTGGCGGATCATGGCGCGCATCTGCTCAAAGGACTTGAGCAGCCGGTTCACGTCCTCCACCCGGAGCCCCGCGCCGGCGGCGATCCGCTTTTTCCGGCTGGCGCCGATGATGTTTGGATTTTCCCGTTCCCGGGGGGTCATGGACAGAATAATGGCCTCGGTGTGGGCCATGGCCTTCTCGTCCAGCTGGACGTTTTTCAGATTGGCGCCGCCGGGGATCTGAGCAAGAATATCCTGCATGGAACCCATGCTCTTGAGCTGAACCAGCTGATCGTAAAAGTCCTGAAGGGTGAAGCGGTTGGACTTGAGCTTTTCCTCCATCTCGGCGGCCTTTTTGGCGTCGTAGGCCTTTTCCGCCTTTTCAATGAGGCTCAGCACGTCCCCCATGCCCAGGATCCGGGACGCCATCCGGTCCGGATGGAAGACCTCGATATCCTCCAGCTTTTCACCCATACCGGCAAATTTAATGGGCTTGCCGGTGACGGCCCGGACCGACAGGGCCGCGCCGCCTCTGGCGTCCCCGTCCAGCTTGGTCAGCATCACGGAGTCGATGTCCAGCCACTCATTGAAGCTCTGGGCGGCGTTCACCGCGTCCTGGCCGGTCATGGCGTCCACCACCAGCATGATCTCGTCCGGCGTCACGGCGGCCTTGATGTTTTTCAGCTCCTCCATCAGCTTTTCGTCGATGTGGAGCCGGCCGGCGGTGTCCAGGAACACCATGTCGTGGCCCCGCTGGCGGGCATAGCGCACCGCCTCCTTGGCGATGGTGACGGGATCCTCCTGGCCCATTTCAAAGACCGGGATCCCCAGCTTTTCGCCGCAGACCTTTAGCTGGGTGATGGCGGCGGGACGGTAGATGTCGCAGGCTACCAGCAGGGGATTCTTCCCCTGGCGCTTCATCAGACCCGCCAGCTTGGAGCCGTTGGTCGTTTTGCCGGCGCCCTGGAGCCCCACCAGCATCACCACCGTGGGCCCGTTGGGGTTGGTGGTAATATGCCGGGCCTCGCTGCCCATGAGCTTGGTCAGCTCTTCGTTGACGATCTTCACAATCATCTGGGCAGGGGTTAGGGATTCCAGCACGTCCGCGCCGACGCAGCGCTCCGTGGCGGTCTTGGTAAAGTCCTTGACCACCTTGTAGCTCACGTCGGCCTCCAGCAGCGCCATCCGGATCTCCCGCATGGCCTCCTTCACGTCGGCTTCCTTTAGGCGGCCCTTGCCCCGGAGCTTCTTAAAGGCGGCGGTTATTTTTTCGGTCAGTCCTTCAAAAGCCATGGTCTACTCCTCAAGTGCGGCGGCGGAGCGCAGAATGTCCGACGCCAGAGCGCGGACCCGGGGATCGGAATGATCCGCCAGGGCATCCGCCGCCTGCCGGATCAGGGCCGCCGCTTGACGGCACTGCCGGTCCCGGCGGAGGCATCCGGTCTTCTCCTCCATTTTAACGAGCAGGGCCTCGGCCCGGCTCAGCATATCGTGAACGCCCTGACGGCTGACCTGAAGCTCCTGGGCCATCTCCCCCAGGGATAGGTCCTGGTTGTAGCGCAGATCGATGCACTGCCGTTGCTTCTCCGTGAGCAAGTCGCCGTAATAGTCATATAGCAGCGTCATTTCCACAGCTTCCATGGCGGCCTCCTGTCAAGGTGCTTTCTTGACAGTGGACATTATACGGCATCCGCGCGGCTTTGTCAAGTGTTTTTCCTTTACATTCACCCAATTTTATACCACTTTGCCAGGGTTTCCGTTTTCCGAAACCCCAGGCTCTGGTATAGCGCCAGGGCCTTTTGGTTGACGGAAGCCACCTCCAGGGCGATTTCCGGCCCCTCCAGCTTCCTTGCCAGGGCCAGCACCGCCGCTCTTCCGCCGCCGGGGGCCAGGGCGGCTACAGCGTGGATCTCGCTTTCCGCCCCCTTGGCGATTCCCACGGTCTGCCCCGAAAGGGTGACGAAGAACGCCTCTCGGGCTTTCAGCACAGCCTGCCTCAGACTGGGGCTCAGCCACACCGCGTTGGGCACGGCCCGGAATTTCCGGTTGTACAGGGCTGCCCATTTTTCCAGGGTTTCCGCCGTCACCGGCTCCAACATTGCCTGGGTTTGGGGTAGACGGACCTTTTGGGCGGTCATGCGCCAGATTTCCGTGGAGAGGAGTCCGCCTTCCGGCTCCGGCAGGCCGGTGGCGTACACCCCCTCGGCCCCGGCGGCCCGGCAAAACTGGGCGCATTCGGCGGCCAGGGCCTTCCCGTCCCGGGCCGAGAGGACTCGGACATAGGCCGTCCCAAACCCCTGGACGGAGCCCAGGATCAGATTCGCGGCCCCGTTTTCGGTAGTAAACAGGGGAATATCCTTCATTTTTTCTCCCTCTCCCGGCAATTTGACAAACGCCGGGCCCATGTGCTATAATTCCCCCAGTAAAGGGGGCGTTTTTTATGGAACGGGCGGTATTTTTCGATCTGGATGGGACCCTCACCGACTCGGGGGAGGGGATCCTCAACTGCGCCGAGCTGACGCTGCGGCATTTTTCCCTGCCGGTGCCGGACCGGGCGGCCCTGCGGGTCTTCGTGGGCCCGCCCCTGCGGGACACCTTCCTCCGCTTCGGCGTTCCGGCGGAGCGGATGGAGGAGGCCATTGCGGTCTATCGGAGCCGGTACAATACCGTGGGAAAATTCGAGAATTTCCCCTATCCCGGCATCGAAGCGGCGTTGCGGCGGTTGAAGGCGGCGGGCCTGACCCTCTATGTGGCTACCTCCAAGCCGGAGGCGCTGTCCATCGAAATTCTGACCCATTTCGGCCTTGCTCCCTATTTTGGTCTTATCTGCGGCGGCACCCCCGACGGCAGCCGGGACGAAAAGTCCCAGGTCATCGCCTATCTCCGCGGCCAAATCCCCGCCTCCCAGGCGGTGATGGTGGGGGACACCGCCTTCGACGTTCTGGGGGCGGCGGCCCACCGCATTCCCACGGTGGGGGTGTCCTGGGGCTATGGGGCGGTCCAAGCCATGAAGGACGCCGGCGCGGTGGCCATCGCGGCCACGCCGGAGGAGCTGACGGACCTGCTTCTGTCGGAAAAGCTTTGGAAAGAACCTAGTGGGCGCTGAAGCAGCGCCCACAGTTTTTATTTCAGCCCCTCCAGGGCCGCCCGGACCCGGCCATTGGCCCGGTCCCAGCCCAGGATTCCAATGACGGTGTACAGGTCCGGGGAATTGGTTTTCCCCGTGAGGGCTACCCGCAGGAAACCGGACACGTCCGCCACGCTGCCGGGGAAGGCGCCGGGATCGGCCTTGTAGGCCCGCATATCTGTGGTGAAGCCGATCTCATCCGTGATGGCCTTGACTTTGTCAAACCAGGCGGCGGCGTCGTCCGCCGGGTTGCCGGTCTCCAAGTACCGGGTCAGCGCCTTTGCCACCGTCTCCTTGGGGAATTTGTGGTCAAATTCCGGGGCCGCCAGGTACTCGTCGTAGAAAAAGCCCATGTAGTCCTTGGCGTCCTTCCAGGTGGCCAGGTCCTTCCGGGGCTTTTTCCCGCCCCGGCCGATGGCCAGGATGGCCTGGGCGTAGGCAGGGTCGGCGGCCAGCTTTTCCCCAAATTCCGGGTCGTACTGCTCCGCCCATTTTGTCAGCAGGTGATAGACCTGGGCGGCCGGCATCTTGGCAATGACATTTTTCGACACGTCGGTGAGCTTGGCGTAGTCAAACAAATTCCCTGCCGGGTTCAGCTTTTTGGGGCTGAAGGGGAAGACGGCCGGATCGGCGTCCGGGTTGGCCCGGCGCCAGTCCTCGTAGTTGGAGTTCAGCAGGGTCATGATATACTCGTACACCGCCTCCACCGGGAATCCTGCGGCTTGATAGTAGGTCAGGGCCAGCTCCGGGTCCTTCCGCTTGGACAGCTTCCGCTTGGAGGCCCCGTCCATCTTCATCAGCGGTCCGATGTGGACATACTTGGGCAGCTTAAAGCCCAGGGCCTGGAACAGTTGGATGTGGAAGGGCAGGCTGGGCAGCCACTCGTCCCCCCGGACCACATGGGTGGTCCGCATCAGGTGGTCGTCCACCGCGTGGGCGAAGTGGTAGGTGGGGATGCCGTCGGCCTTCAGCAGCACATGGTCCACGTCGTTTTCCGTCACCGTCAGAGTCCCCTTCACCAGATCGTTGAACTTAAACTGGCGGCTGCTGTCTCCTGGGCTGCGGAACCGGAGGACCCAGGGCTTTCCGGCGTCCAAGGCGGCCTTTACCTCCTCCAGAGGCCGGTCCCGCCAGACGGCGTACTTTCCGTAGTAACCGGTGGTCTCCTTGTTGGCCTCCTGTCGCTCCCGCATGGCGGATAATTCCTCCTCCGTGCAGAAGCAGGGGTAGGCCATGCCTTTTTCCACCAGGAGCTTGGCATAGACGTGGTAAATTTCCGCCCGCTGCCGCTGGCGGTAGGGGCCGTAATTCCCCGCGTCGCCCTCCACGGTGGCGCCCTCGTCGAAGGCGATGCCGTAGTGCTTTAGGCTCTCGATCAGGATCTCCACCGCCCCGGGGACCTCCCGCTTGGCGTCGGTGTCCTCCACCCGGAGGAACAGTACGCCGCCGGTGCGGTGGGCCATCCGCTCGGAGGTCAGGCCCTGGACCAGATTGCCCAGGTGGACAAAGCCGGTGGGGGAGGGGGCCATCCGGGTGACCACCGCCCCTTCGGGCAGGTTTCGGGGGGGATATTGGGCCTCCAGCTCCTCAGGGGTCTTGGTAACATGGGGAAATAAAAGCTGAGAAAGGGTCTCCATAGCGCTACCTTCCTTTATATGTTTGGACCATGATACCATTTTCCGGCGGGAAAGTCAATTTCTTCGTTGCGTTTTTCCGCCTGCTGTGGTACAATACAGAAAAATTAAAAGAGGGGTTTACCATGGAAGAAGCAAAAAAGACCATGCTCTCCGGCATCAAGCCCAGCGGGGACCTGACCCTGGGCAGCTACCTGGGGGCCATTAAAAACTGGGCGGCCCGGGCGGAGGAATACGACTGCTATTATTTCATGGCGGATCTCCACGCCATCACCGTCCGGCAGAACCCGGCGGATCTGCGCCGTAGGACTCTGGAGCAGCTGGCCCAGTACATTGCCTGCGGCCTGGACACGGAGAAGAACACCCTGTTCATCCAGAGCCATGTCCACCAGCACGCGGAGCTGGGCTGGGTCCTGAACTGCTACGCCATGTTCGGCGAGCTCTCCCGAATGACCCAGTTCAAGGACAAGAGCGCCAAAAACGCGGACAATATCAACGGCGGCCTGTTCACCTATCCCTGCCTGATGGCGGCGGATATCCTGCTCTATCAGCCGGACTATGTGCCGGTGGGAGACGACCAGAGGCAGCATGTGGAGCTGTGCCATGCCATCGCCCGCCGGTTCAACGGCGTTTACGGCGACGTGTTCAAGCTGCCGGAGCCCTATATTCCCAAGGTGGGGGCCCGGATCATGAGCCTGTCGGACCCCACCTCGAAGATGTCCAAATCCGAGGAGGAGAACGGCGGCACCGTGCTGCTGATGGACCCGCCGGAGACCATTGCCCGGCTGTTCAAGCGGGCGGTGACGGACTCGGAGACCTTTGTCCACTATGACCCGGCCCGGAAGCCCGGCGTCTCCAACCTCATGACCATCTACTCCGCCGTTACCGGCAAGAGCTATGACGAGATCGAGGCGGAATTTGCCGGCCAGGGCTATGGCGCTTTTAAGCCCGCCGTGGGGGAGGCGGTCATTGAGACCCTCCGGCCCATCCGGGAGGAGGCGAGCCGCCTGATGAAGGACAAGGCCTACCTGGAGGGTGTCTACCGGGCCGGCGCTGAAAAGGCCAGCCATATCGCGGAGAAGACCCTGCGGAAGGTCTATAAAAAGGTGGGCTTCGTGGCCCGCTGACCTGCGAAAGGCCCTTTTCCCACCAAAATACTGCCACCCATCCGGCTGCCCATTGGGCAGCCGGAAATTTTAGCGGAAAAATGGAAAAACCCTCTTGACAAAACTGTGCTTACTGTATATACTGTTCATATACAGACAACCAAAGGGGTGA
>CANQQI010000110.1 GCA_947625945.1 uncultured Oscillospiraceae bacterium | reverse complement strand
TGTCCGGCCGGGTGTTTGTGGACTGCACCGGCGACGCTCTGCTCTCCAAGCTGGCGGGGGCCCAGATTTTCCGGGGCCGGAACGGCGTCAACCAGCCCATGAGCCTGCGCTACCTGATGGGCGGGGTGGATATGGTCCGATTCGGCGCGTTTCTGGATCGATGGGGCGCCGCCTCCGGCCTTCCCCACACCGCCCGGAGCGGAAACGGCGGGCAAAGCCTCTACGCCGCCGTAACAGCCCAGGGCGATTGGGCATTGACGCCGGTATTTCGCCAGGCGGTGGCGGCGGGAGACCTCATGGAGGAGGACTGCGTTTATTTCCAGCTCTTTCCCGTGCCGGGACGGCCCGACACCCTGGCCATGAACCATCCGGAATTTTTGGACCTGCCCGACGCCACCGACCCGTTCCAGCGCACGGCGGTCCTGCTTCGGGGCCGGGAGGCCATTGCCCGGCAGATTGCCTTCTGCCGGAAGTATTTTCCGGGGTGCGAAAAGGCCTATCTACTCCAGGTCGCTCCCATGGTGGGGGTGCGGGAGAGCCGCCGGGTGGATACGGAATATCTGCTTACCGGCCGGGAGCTGCTGGACCACGCGAAGTTCCCGGACCGGGTGGCCCAGTCCAACTATCCCGTGGACATCCACGGCGGCGGGCTGGAGGGCTACACGCCCCACCTGGACCCGGAAAAGCCCTGGTTCGAGGTGCCCTACCGCTGTCTGGTGGTAAAGGGGCTTCACAATCTCCTGGTAGCCGGGCGGTGCGTCGGAGCGGACTTTGTGGCCCAGTCCGCCATTCGCATTCAGCCCACCTGCCGGGCCCTGGGAGAGGCGGCGGGAATCGCCGCCGCCCTGGCCCGGGACCGGCCGGCAGCCCAGGTAGACGGAATCCAGGTGGGCAGGATCATGGAAAGCCGCGGCGCGGTCTTTCTGTAAAGTTTAGATCTGGATCAGCCTTGGAACAGGTCCTTTCCGCGCCGGGCTTCTTCTGTATAGAAAAATCATGCCGGAGCTCCCGCTCCGGCACGATTCATGATTGTGTTTTTCTCAATTCCGGCATGGGAACAAAAGCCTCAAATCTCCATGATCACCGGCAGAATCATGGGATTGCGCTTGGTGGTGCGGAACAGGTAGCCGCTGAGATCGCTCTTGATGGCGGATTTCAGGGCCGTCCAATCCCGGGCCCGGCGGCGGCCGCAGCGGTCAATGGCGTCCTCCGCCACGGTCTTCAGCTCGTCCATCAGCCCCTCGGACTCCTTGACATAGACAAAGCCCCGGGTGATGATATCTGGCCCGGAGATTACGGCGCCGTCCTGACTGGACAAAATGACGCACACCACGATCATGCCGTCCTGAGCCAGGTGCTTCCGATCCCGGAGGACCACGCTGCCCACGTCTCCCACGCCGGTGCCGTCCACCAGCACCATGCCGGCCTGGACGGTGCCCTCGGCCTTGCAGGACTTGGCGGTGAGTTCAAAGACAGTGCCGATCTCACCCACCAGAATATTCCGGGGGTTCATCCCCATCTGCTGGGCCAGCCGGGCGTGAAGCTGGAGGTGCCGCTGCTCCCCGTGAACGGGGATAAAGAATTTGGGCTTGGTCAGGGCATGGATAATTTTCAGCTCCTCCTGGCAGGCGTGGCCGGAGACGTGAAGGCCCTCGCTCTTCTCATAGACCACCTCGGCCCCCTTGCGGTACAGCTCGTTGATGATCTTGGAGATGGCCTTTTCGTTGCCGGGAATGGCGGAGGCGGAGATGATGATCCGGTCCCCCGCCTGGATCTCCACCTGCCGGTGGGTGGAGAAGGCCATCCGGTACAATGCGGACATATTTTCCCCCTGGGACCCGGTGGAGACGATGACCAGCTTGTTGTTGGGAATGGAACGGATGGCGTTAAGGTCCACGATCACGCCTGCGGGCACCTTGAGATAGCCCAGCTCCTGGGCCACCTTCAGCATGTTCTCCATGCTCCGGCCGGTGACGGCCACCTTCCGCCCGTACCGGTGGGCGGTGGCCAGCACCGCCTGAATGCGGTGCATGTTGGAGGCGAAGGTGGTGACCACGATCCGCTGGTCGCAGCCCTTAAACTGGCGGTCCAGGCTCTCCGCCACCACGTTTTCGCTGGGGGTGTAGCCCTGGCGCTCCACATTGGTGGAGTCACACAGCAGGGCCAGCACGCCTTCGTTCCCCAGCTGGCCCAGCCGGGCCAGATCGATCATGCCGTCCTTGGCGGTGGGGTCGATTTTAAAGTCCCCGGTGACGATGACCGTGCCTACCGGCGTGTGGATGGCGAAGCACACGGCGTCGGCAATGGAGTGATTTACATGGATAAACTCCACGGTAAAGCACCCGGCCTTCACCACGTCCCCAGGCTTGTGGGTAATGAGCTTTACGGTCTTGTCCAGGCCGTGCTCCTCCAGCTTCAGTCGAATCAGACCGCAGGTCATGGCGGTGCCATGTACCGGGCAGTTCACCTGCTGCATGCAGTAGGGAATGGAGCCGATATGGTCCTCATGACCGTGGGTGATGAACATGCCCCGGAGCTTCGAGGCGTTTTTCACCAGGTAGGAAAAGTCGGGGATCACCAGATCCACGCCGTACATATCCTCCTCCGGGAAGCCCACGCCGCAGTCTACCACGATCATATCCTTTCCATACTCCAGGACGGTGATGTTTTTTCCGATCTCGTCCAGCCCGCCCAGGGGTATGATCTTCAGTTTTTCTGCCAAAAAAATACTCCTTTCAAGATATAAGGTTTATTGCGTTTCCCCGCGGGGAAAGAACATCCAAGCAAAGGCCCTCAGGCCGGAAGCTATTATAGCACAGGTTTTTCCAAATGTACACCATTATTTTTCGGAGGATTCCGACGGCATCCTGCCGATTCGTTTTGTTTTTGGGGAAAATCCTTGAGAATCCGCGTTTTTCAGCATCGTAAGCCGGAAAAGGGAGAAAGCGGCTGCCCGCGCTACGCCGCGCTTTTCATGGCGATTGGGAAATTTTGGCGCAAGCCCCTTGAAATACCGGGGAAAGCTGGTATAATAAGAAGTTAGTTATGCCTTTTTGGTAAGTTTATCCAGAGAAAACGGACTTTAAAGCCGTTTCCCCGGAAAGGAGGGCCTATGGCCGGTCTGTTTTCCTACCCCAGGCGGCGCACCCGGCTGGCGCCGACCCAGTTGATCGCGCTGGCCTTTTTGGCGCTGATCCTCCTGGGCGCGGCGTTGCTGGCCCTGCCCGCTGCCTCCGCCGGGGGGAAGAGCTGCGGTTTTTTAAGCGCGCTCTTCACCTCCACCTCCGCCACCTGCGTCACCGGGCTGGTGCTGTTCGACACCGGCATCCAGTGGTCCTTGTTTGGCCAAGGGGTCATTCTGGGGCTGATCGAGCTGGGCGGGCTGGGCTTCATGTCCGCCGCCTCCCTGGTGGTGTTCCTTCTGCGCCGGCGGGTGGGTCTGCGGCAGCGGATGCTGATGGCTCAGGCCCTGAGCATGGACGAGATGTCCGGCATTGTCCATTTGCAGCAGTGGGTGCTGTGGAGCAGCCTGACTGTCCAGGGGGCGGGGGCGCTGGTGCTATTTTTCCGGTTCCTGCCCCAGTTTGGATGGCGGCAGGCCGCTTGGTGGGGCGTGTTTCACGCCGTTTCCGCCTTCTGCAACGCCGGTTTTGACATTTTCGGCCAGGTCCTGCCAGAGGGCGCGGGGATGATCTCCTTTAATGGCGACTGGGTAGTCTGTACCGTGCTGATGGCGCTGATCGTCATCGGCGGACTGGGTTTCTTTGTCTGCCAGGAGGTGGTCACGGTCCACTCCTTCCGCAAATTCAGCGTCTACACCAAACTGGTGCTGCTGATCTCCCTGGCGCTGGTGCTATTCGGCGCGGGGGCCATATGCCTGCTGGAGTGGAACAACCCCGCCACCCTGGGGCCCATGCCCGTCTGGCAAAAAATCCTCAACGGCTTTTTCCAGAGCGTCACCACCCGCACCGCCGGGTTCGCCTCCATCGACCAAGGGAGCCTCACCGACGCCGGAAAGGCGGTGAGCATGGTGCTGATGCTCATCGGCGGGGCCTCCGGCTCCACTGCCGGCGGCATGAAGGTGGTCACCGCGGCGGTGCTGGTGCTCTTCGTCTGGTCCCGGGCTCGGGGCAGGGATACGGTGTGCGTGTTCCGCCGCACCGTCCCCGAGGGCAAGGTAATGGACGCCACCACCCTGGCCTGCCTGATGCTGGCGCTGGCCATGGCGGGCGCCATCGCCATCAGCGCCGGTTCCGGTTTCTCCCTCACCGACGCCGCCTACGAGGCGGTGTCCGCCCTGGCGACGGTGGGTCTCACCGCCGGAGGCACGCCCCATCTGGGCGGCTGGTGCCAGTGCCTGATTATTTTATATATGTACTTTGGCCGGGTAGGGGTGCTGACCCTGAGCCTGGGCTTCCTGATGGGCAACCGGGCGGAGTCCCGCTTCCGGTACGCCCAGACCAATCTGCTCATCGGATAGGAGAGAAGACAATGCGTTCCTTTATTGTGGTGGGCCTGGGCCGGTTCGGCGCCGAGGCCGCGAAAAAGCTATGCGAGCTGGGCTGCGAGGTGCTGGCCATGGACCGGGAGGCCGATCTGGTGCAGCATCTGAGCAACGAGGTCACCCAGGCCGTGGTGGGCGACGCCCGGGATAAGGAGGTGCTCCAGGCCCTGGGGGTGGGGCAGTTTGACTGCGCCATCGTCGCCATTGGCGACAGCCTGGCCGATTCGGTGCTGGCAACGATGAACCTGAAGGAGCTGGGCGTCCCCTATCTGGTGTGCAAGGCCTACGACGAGACCCACCGCCAGGTGCTGCAAAAGCTGGGGGCCGACCAGGTGCTGATTCCCGAGCAGGAGGGCGCCAATCGGCTGGCCCGGAGCCTTTCCAGCCACAACGTGCTGGACTACATTGAGCTGAGCCCGGACTACGGCATCATTGAAATTCCTGCCCCACGGGTCTGGCAGGGCAAGAGCCTGAAGGAGTTGAACATCCGGGCGAAGCTGCGGCTGAATATCATCGCAGTTAAGCGAGATGGGAACATCAACGTGGCCCCCGGGGCGGATTTCGCCCTAGAAAAGGAGGACGTGATGGTAGCCCTGGGGGACACCAAGGCCCTCAAGGCGGTGCAGGCCCTGTGAGCGAGACCCGGATCACCTCCCGGAAAAATCCCGCGTTGCAGCGGGTACGCCGTCTGCTGTCCTCCCGCCGGGAGCGGGAGGAGGCCGGTCTGTTCGCCGGGGAGGGCACCAAACTGCTGGCAGAAGCGGTCCGCTGGGGGCAGGTGGAGCTGGCCGTCCTGGCGGAGGGCGTGGAAACGGCGCTTCCTCCCGAAATTCCGGTGCTGCGGGTCAGCGGAGAGATCTTTGCCTCCCTCTCCGGGCAGGAAAGCCCCCAGGGCGCGGTGTTTCTGTGCCGGCGGCCGAACAATCCCCCCTTCGTCCCCAAGCCGGGGATGTTGCTGCTGGACGGAATCCAGGACCCGGGAAATCTGGGCACCATTTTAAGGACGGCAGACGCCTTCCAGGTGGAGGTCGCTCTGCTGGAGGGCTGTGCGGACCCCTATGGGCCCAAGACCGTCCGGGCCAGCATGGGGGCGGTGTTCCGCAAAACGCCTGTGATCTGCTGCTGGGACCAGGCCCGGGACGCCTGCCGGGCGGCGGGGATCCCCCTGGGGGTCACCGCCCTGGGTGTAAACGCCCAGGATATCCGTCAGGCCCCCCTGGGGCAGATGGCGGTGGTCATCGGCAGCGAGGGCCGGGGCGTCCGGCCGGAGCTGATCCGTCAGGCCGACCGGCTGCTGGTCATTCCCATGCAGCCCAACTGTGAATCCCTGAACGCCGCATCTGCCGCGGCCATTATCGCCTGGCAGATGGTTCAAAGATAGAGAAACGAGGGAAAGGGTATGCTGCTCCACTGGATATGGTTCTCCCAGCTTCCCGGGGTCTCGGACAGGGGCCGGATGGCGCTGCTGGAACGCTTCGGCGATCCCGAGGCTCTATTCAGCGCCGGGGAGCGGGACCTGCCGCCGAAGCTGCCGGAGGAGACCCGCCAGGCCCTGACCCGGAAGGATTTGGACGAGGCCGTTAAAATCCTGGAGCAGTGTTCCAAAAAGGGGCTGTCCCTGTTGACATTCCGGGCCGGGGCATACCCGGCCAGGCTGAAAAATATTCCCGATCCGCCCATGGTGCTGTACTACCGGGGGACGCTGCCCGACTGGGATTCGGCGCCCACGGTTGCCATTGTGGGCACCCGGTCCGCCTCCCTCTATGGCCTGGGCACCGCCAAACGGATGGGCTACCAGGTGGCCTCTCAGGGCGGTACCGTGGTCAGCGGTATGGCCCAGGGCGTGGACGGCATGGCGGCGGAAGGCGCGCTGACCGCCGGCGGCATGGTGGTGGGCGTGCTGGGCACCGGCGTGGACCGGGTCTACCCCAGGCAGAACCGGGCGCTTTTCCAGGAGGTCGCGGAGCGGGGGTGCCTGCTCAGTGAGTTTCCGCCGGGTTCTCCACCGGAGCGGTGGCACTTTCCCCGGCGGAACCGGATCCTCAGCGGACTGTGCCACGGGGTGCTGGTAGTGGAAGCGCCGGCGAAAAGCGGCGCGCTGATCACCGCCCGGCTGGCCGCCGACCAGGGCCGGGACGTGTTCGTGGTGCCGGGAAATGTGGATGTGGAGAGCTGCGCCGGGTCCAACGCCCTGCTGCGGGAGGGGGCCATCGCCGTCACCTGCGGGGAGGACGTGATCAGCGA
>CANQQI010000109.1 GCA_947625945.1 uncultured Oscillospiraceae bacterium | reverse complement strand
CCAACATGATCCGCTGCCGCTGACCGTCGGAGAGGGTGGAGAAGTCCTGGTCCTCCAGCTCCAGGGCGTGGACCCGCTCCAGCGACTCCCGGACCACCGCCCGGTCCTTCTCCGTCAGCTTGCCCAGGGCGTTGGTGTAGGGGTAGCGGCCCGTGGCCACCACCTCGCCGCAGGTCATCAGCTCCGGGCGAATGCGCTCGGTAAGCACCACCGCCAGCTGGCGGGCCAGCTGCTTGGGGGCCCAGCGGTGGATGTCCTGGCCCTCGATGGCCACCGTGCCCCCCAGCTTGGCCAGGTGGCGAGTGATGGATTTTAGAATGGTGGATTTCCCGGCCCCATTGGGGCCGATGAGGGTCAGAATGGCGCCCTTCTCTATGTTGATGTCGATGTCGTGGATGAGGACCTTTCCCTTATAGCCCACAGCCAGCTTGTCAGTCTGAAAGTATGCCATGGCCGCTCTCCTCACTGCTGCTCCCGCCGGCGGCGGAGCATCATGTAGATGACCACCGGCGCACCGAAGGCGGCGGTGACCGTGCCGATAGCCAGCTCGGCGGGGGCAAAGGCGGTGCGGGCGATGAGATCGCAGAAGATGCAGAACACCGCGCCGCACAGGTACGCCGCCGGGATCACCAGGGCGGGCCGAGAGGTCTTCAGCAGGGATTTTGTAATGTGGGGCACCGCGATGCCCACGAAGGAGATGGGCCCCGCGAAAGCGGTGACACAGGCGGAGAGCAGGCTGGAGAGCAGGATCAGCATGGCCCGGAAGAGCTTGATGTTGACCCCCAAGCTTTGGGCGTAGCCCTCCCCCAGGGCGTAGGCCCCGATGGGCTTGCTCAGCAGCCATGCCGCCGCCATAGTCGCCAGGCAGATCCCCGCCGCCCAGCGGACATTGCTCCAGTTGGCCCCGGAGAAGCTGCCCATGGACCAGCTGGTCAGGTTGACGATGTCCTGCTCCTTGGCGAAGGTGATGAAGAAGTCGGTGACGGCGGTGCAGATGTAGCCCACCATAATACCGATAACCAGCAGCATGGACATGTTGTGGACCCTCTGGGAGAAGAGCAGCACCACCCCCACAATGACAAGAGACCCCACGAAGGCCGCCAGGATCATCATGACGGAAGTGACCCTGGATAAATACCGGAGGGCGAAGATCATCACGAAGCTGACCACCATCTTGGCCCCCGAGGAGATCCCCAGCACAAAGGGTCCAGCGATGGGGTTGCGGAAAAAGGTCTGGAGCAAAAAGCCCGCCACGGAGAGAGCCCCGCCCAGAATGGCCGCCAGGAGCATCCGGGGCATCCGGATGCTGAAGATGATCTTGCTCTCAGTGGAGGCCCCGGTGACCATAGAAAGGGTGTCCTCCCGGGTGAGCAGATCGTGGGCCCCGGCGCGGATGGCGTTCCAAACCATAGAGAACACCTGCCCGGCAGGGATGTCCACGGAGCCGGTGTTCACGTTCAGCACCAGCCCCCAGGCCAGCAGGGCCAACAGCAGGATCACCACCAGGAGGAACCGGCTGACGCCCCAGCGCGTTTCATTGGTTTGTAAGTGCATTGGATACCTCTCTATCTGACAGCAGGGCGGGCAAACGCCCGCCCTGTTCATTCCATAGAAGCCAGGAGGTCAGCGGAATCTGGCAAGGTGACCGGTAGTGACCTCCGGGTCGCCGCTTTTCATTCCCCTGTGATATTTATTCTGTCTCTTTGGGCATTCTGTAGAAGTAGTGCAGGCTGTCCTCGTTCTCAGGGTGATAGAGAATGGTGGCGATGTCCTCGATCATGGTGGCCACGTCGTCCGCGGCCTGCCAGTAGTTTTTCTTGATGCCCCACACGTTGCCCTCCTGGATAGCCTTCATATCGCCCAGGAAGTCGCCATGGGCCAGGATGTCTGCCACAGAGGCCACACTGGTGTCGCTGGTGTTGTCATAGATCAGCACGTCCGTGTCTACGCTCTGGGCGTAGAAATCCTCGATGGTCATCTTGGTGTTGCCGCCGATCTCCGGCTCCAGATCCGCAAAGGGATAAATGCCGCCGGCCAGCTCCAACATCTTGTTCACATAGTCGCCGCCGTTGCGGACGTACACCATGCCGTTATAGACGTAGGTCTGGATGATGGTGGGACTGCCCTCCTCCTGGGCCGCAGCCGCCACCACGGCTTCTACACGGGCCACGGCATCGTCAAAGTAGGCGTCGGCCTCAGCCTCCATATCCAGCAGGGCACCCACCAGCTTGACCCACTCCACACGGCCCAGGGGGTGGTTCTCCAAATGCTGGCTGTCGGCGATGTAGGGGATGTCCAGCTCCCGCAGCTTCGCCAGCACCTCCTCGCTGCCGTGGAGGGTGTTGGCGGAGATGATGATGATCTGGGGCGCCACCTGGCTGATGAGCTCGAAGTCGGGCTCGCTGTTCTTGCCCACATAGGTGGTGGTGCCGTCGGCGATTTGCTGGGCGATCTGTTCAATATACCACTTCTCCTGGGCGGTGGTGACCAGGCAGACCTTGTCCAGCGCACCAATGGCGTGGAACAGGGTGGCGTGGGTGGTAGAGAAGCAGCCCAGCTTGGTCAGCGGCGCCTGCAGCACGGTCATATCGCCGGTGTCGTCGGGCACCTCGGCCCCCTCCGGCACCCACAGGAACTTCTGCTCCGCGCCGTCGGTAATGATCTTGCAGCCGTTGGCACAGTAGTCCACGGAGAAGTTGTTGGCATATTGCAGCTCCATGGAGCGGACCACGGTCAGGTCGTTCTTGTCCGGTTCGGTAGGCTGCTGACCTTCCGTCTGCTGACCCGGATCGTCAGTCTGTCCGTCATTCGTCGAAGCGGCGTCGGAAGGCTGCTGGCTTTCTGTTTGCTGGCCGTTGGGTTGCGGATTGTTGGTGTCGCCGCAGGCGGTCAGCAGGCTCAGGGCCATGACTGCGGCCAGAAGCAGGGCCAGCAATTTTTTCGCGTTGGTTTTCATGTTCGAATCCCTCCATAAAATTTGTTGGAAACCCAGACGCCCCGAGGCCGTCCGAAAAAAGAAAAACCGCGGCAGCCAAAGCTGCCGCGGCCGTTTTTCCGCAACAAATACCCCCTTCGCCCATCACTCGCAGGCAGGGGTCCTCCTCAAGCAGTTCTTCTGACTCGCGCCGTCGGGAGTTTTCTCCCTGGCCCCCTACTCTGCCTTCCCAGTTTCCCAGTGACCGGCTTTCACCGACGAGTACGGGCCCCGGCGCATACAGCGGCGGTACCGTCCGGGATTCTCACCCGGTTCTCTATTCTCCCCCGGAGGCCAGACGCCGGCGAGGGCACTTGAAGCGTATGGAATTTTCCAAGGCCATTATAGTATCGCTGTCAAGAATTGTCAAGGTTTTGACAATGATTATTTATTTGGCACTTGTAGGATCTTTGCCCATCCCTCCGCAAGTTCGATACCAAGCAGGCGCACGCATTGGCTGCGGGCCCGGCCCGCCAGCCACGGGCCGCTACTGGTATTCTACTACGTCGACCCAGGACAGGAGGAAATCCCGCTCTTCGGGGTTACTCTTGACAAGCTGGGAGGCGGCTACAATGGGCATCCACTTCTGAACGTACTGCATGGCCGTGTCGCTCTTCCGGCAGAATAGCTCCAAATACCGCTGCCCGCCCTCCGGGTCGCCGTTGAGGCAGAACAGCAGATAGGTCCGGGCCGCGTCGGCGGAGGCGTTGCCCTGGGTGGCGTGGGACCAGTCCAGAATGTAGGGCGTCCCGTCCGCCGTCACAATGATGTTGGAGGGGTTAAAGTCCCCATGGCACAGCTTGTTGTGCCGGGGCATACTCTCCAAACGGATGTGCAGATCGTAGCGGGTGGTGGCGCTGAGCTTGGAGGCGCTGATCTTGCCGTTCATCTTCTCCTTCAGCTTATTCAGGAAGGGGCAGGTCAGGCTTTGCATCTTCAGCTGCAGGTCCACAAAGAAGGACAGATACTCCTCCTTCTTCTCCGGCTGCTCCTCCATCATCTGGGCCAGGGTCCGGCCTTCGATCCACTCCGTCACGATGGACCAGCGGCCCTCCACCACCTCCACCCCCAGGAGCTTGGGGATGGCCAGGCCGGTCTGCTCCACCCGGGCCTGGTTCAGCGCCTCGTTGAGAATGTCGGCCTTGGAGAAAGTCTCGTCAAATGCCTTGACGCAGCGGTCGCCGTCCCGATAGATCAGCTTGTGGGGCCGCTGGGCAATTACCGTTTTTTCCATTTTTGGTCCTCCTTACACCTGCTCGTGGACGCCATAGTAGGCGTTCAAATACATCCGCTTGATCTCCTTCATCAGAGGATACCGGGGGTTGGCGCCGGTACACTGATCGTCAAACGCCTGCTCCGTCATCTCGTCCAGACGGGCCAGGAAGTCGGCCTCGTCAATGCCGTAGTCCCGGATGGTCTTCTTGACGCCGATCTTGTCCTTCAGGTCGTCGATGGCATGGATCAGATTTTCCAGCTTTTCCTCGTCGGTGCCGCCGCCCAGGTTCAGATAGTCCGCCACCTCGGCGTAGCGGGCCAGGGTGTGGGGATGGTCGTACTGAGAGAAGGTGCCCATCTTGGCTGGGACCTCGGCGGCGTTGAACCGGAGGACCTCGTCGATCATCAGGGCGTTGGCAATGCCGTGGGGCAGATGGTGGAAAGCCCCCAGCTTGTGGGCCATGGAATGGCACACCCCCAGGAACGCGTTGGCAAAGGCCATGCCCGCCATGGTGGCGGCGTGGGCCATGTTCTCCCGGGCCCGGGGCTCCCTGGGGCCGTTGTCGTAGGCCTTGGGCAGATTCTCAAAAACCAGCTTCAAACTCCGCAGGGCCAGGCCATCGGTGAAGTCCGTGGCCATGACCGAGGCATAGGCTTCCAGCGCGTGGGTCACCGCGTCGATGCCGGAGGCGGCGGTGAGGCCCCTGGGCGCGTTCATCATCAGGTCCGCGTCCACAATGGCCATCTTGGGCAGAAGCTCATAGTCCGCCAGGGGATACTTGACCCCCGTCTGTTCGTCGGTAATAACCGCGAAGGGCGTGACCTCGGAGCCGGTGCCGGCGGAGGTGGGAATGGCGACAAAGTACGCCTTCTCCCCCATTTTCGGGAAGGTGTAGATCCGCTTCCGAATGTCCACAAAGCGCATGGCCATGTCCAGGAAGTCGGCCTCTGGGTGCTCGTAGAGGACCCACATGATCTTGCCCGCGTCCATGGCGGAGCCCCCGCCGATGGCCAGGATCAGGTCCGGCTGGAAGGCCGCCATCTGGGCGGTGCCCTCCTTGGCGCAGGCCAGCGTCGGGTCCGGGGCCACGTCGGAGAAGGTGGTGTGCAGGATGCCCAGTTGATCCAGCTTGGTTTCAATGGGCTTGGTGTAACCGTTCTGGTACAGGAAGCTGTCGGTGACGAGGAAGGCCCGCTTGTGACCCGCCAGCTCGGACAGGGCCACGTCCAGACAGCCTTTCTTGAAATAGACCTTTTCGGGGGCACGGAACCAGAGCATATTCTCTCTCCTCTCCGCAACGGTTTTGATGTTCAACAGATGCTTGACGCCCACATTCTCGGAAACGCTGTTGCCACCCCAGCTTCCGCAGCCCAGGGTCAGGGAGGGGGTCAGCTTGAAATTGTACAGGTCCCCGATGCCGCCGTGGGAGGAGGGAGTGTTCACCAGAATCCGGCAGGTCTTCATTCTGGCGGCAAAGAGGGCCTTTTTCTCCCGCTGGTTCACAGGGTCCAGGTAGATCGAGGCGGTATGGCCGTAGCCGCCGTCGGCCACCAGCCGCTCCGCCTTGGAGACCGCGTCCTCAAAATCCTTGGCCCGGTACATGGCCAGGACCGGGGACAGCTTCTCATGGGCAAAAGCCTCGGAAAGCTCCACGCTCTCCACCTCGCCGATCAGGACCTTGGCGCTCTCCGGCGTCTCCACCCCCGCCAGGGAGGCGATGGTGTGGGCGCTCTGGCCCACGATCCGGGCGTTGAGGGCGCCGTTGATCAGGATGGTCCGGCGGACCTTGTCCAGCTCGTCGCCCTGGAGGAAATAGCAGCCCCTGGCGGCAAATTCCGCCTTCACCGCGTCGTAGATGGAGTCCAGAACGATGACCGACTGCTCCGAGGCGCAGATCATGCCGTTGTCGAAGGTCTTGGAATGGATGATGGAAGACACCGCCAGCAGGACATCCGCCGAGTCGTCAATGATGGCGGGGGCGTTGCCGGCGCCCACGCCCAGGGCGGGCTTGCCGGAGGAATAGGCGGCCTTCACCATGCCGGGGCCGCCGGTGGCCAAAATCAGATCCGAATCCCGCATGACCTGGTTTGTCAGATCCAGGGAGGGCTGATCGATCCAGGCGATGATGTTCTCCGGGGCGCCGGCGGCCACGGCGGCCTCCAGCACCACCTTGGCGGCGGCGATGGTGCTTTCCTTTGCCCGGGGATGGGGGCTGATGATGATGGCGTTCCGGGTCTTGAGGCAGATCAGGGTCTTAAAAATGGCGGTGGAGGTGGGATTGGTGGTGGGGATCACCGCCGCGATGAGTCCAATGGGCTCGGCAACCCGCTGGATGCCATAGGCCGGGTCTTCCTCGATGACGCCGCAGGTTTTGGTGTGCTTATAGGCGTTGTAGATATACTCGGCGGCGTAGTGATTCTTGATGACCTTGTCCTCCACCACGCCCATGCCGGTCTCCGCCACGGCCTGCTTGGCCAGGGGGAGGCGCATTTGATTGGCGGCGGTGGCGGCGGCCAGAAAGATTTTGTCCACCTGCTCCTGGGTGTAAGTGGCAAACCGGGCCTGGGCCTGGCGGCATCGGGCCATGGCCTCGGTCAGCTCCTGAGAATTGGTAACGGAAGGGTATTTCGTATCCATAGGATCAGCCTTTCTTTTTTATCGGTATTTTTATACCGATAAATTACTACTGATATAGTACCACGAATTTCCAAAATGTCAAGGGAAACCGCCC
>CANQQI010000108.1 GCA_947625945.1 uncultured Oscillospiraceae bacterium | reverse complement strand
CCAAAGCTATGAAAACCTTCCCTGGCGCAGCGGCAGCAAGCTCTACATCGAGGCGGAGGCCGGGGTGACCTTCACCGCTCTGGGCTACCGGAAGAGTGAATTCAACGGGACCTGGGCCGGAAGCTTCACCTCCTCCAATCCGGAGCTGGATCAGCTCTGGCAGGAGAGCCTGAACACCGTGGCCATCTGTATGCGGGACACCTTTATGGACTGCCCCGAGCGGGAGCGGGGCCCCTACATGGGCGATGCTTCCAATCAGATCGACGCGGTGCTCTACGGCTACGACCAGGGGGGCTACGACATGACGAAAAAGGCCATCCTGGCCTGTGTCGGCTGGACCCCCTCTTCCGGCGCGATCCCCAGCCGGGCCCCCTCTGTCAAGCCCCAGGAGATCCCCAACCAGAGCCTGGCCTTTATGACCAGCGCCTATCACTACTATCTCCACTCCGGGGACGCCGAGACCATGCGTTTCTACTACACCGCCTTTATAAACTATCTAAAACTCTTTGAAATGGCCGACGGCCTGCCGGTATACCGGGAGGGCTCTTGGACCTGGAACGACTGGGGCGACCGGATCGACGCGGACCTGCTCCAGGTGGGCTTCTACTATTACGCCCTGAGCCTGACCAAGTCCCTGGCGGAGAGCCTGGGCATTCCTGACGATCTGCCCTTCCTGACGGAGCGGATGGAGTCCATCCAGGGCGCTTACCACGACGCCTACTATACCCCCGAGGGTTTCAAGTCCCCCAATAGCAAGTATATCGACGACCGGGCCAACGCCCTGTTGGCGCTGTCCGGCCTGGCGGGGGAGGAGGACTGTGATCTGATCTGCCAGGTGATCATGAACACCTACCAGGCCAGCCCCTTCTGCGAAAAGTACATTTTGGAGGCCCTGTGCGTCATGGGCCGGGAGGACCTGGCGGTACAGCGGATGCTGGACCGGTATGGCTTCATGCTCACCGACGACCACGACACCCTCTGGGAGCAGTTCACCACCGACACCGGCACCTTTAACCATGGCTGGTCCGCCGCGCCGATGTACATCCTGAGTAAATACGTGGCGGGCATCCGGCCCATCGAGGCTGGGTTTGCCGCCTATGAGATCGCGCCCTCGGACCTACTGGAGAGCTTCAGCTGCACGGTCTATACCCCCAAGGGCAACATCACCGTGGTCAAGGAGGGGAATACCCTCACCGTCACCGCCATTGACAGCCCCGCCACCGTCTATCTTCCCGCCTCCTTTGGCTCCGCCGCCGTCTCCGGTGGGGAGTACACCGTGACGGAGGACGGGAGCATCCTCTTGCCCGGCGAGGGTACGTACACCTTTACTGCCAACTGATTTTTCCTTCCTTTTCTTCCTCACGGCAAGGTCCCCGGCGAATTTCGCCGGGGACCTTGCCATTTCTAAAGGAGGATCAGCGCTTGGGCGCGTTTAGGCGGGTTTTTGGGCAGGGAAGTGGATACTCAGGAAGAACATATCCTCCTGCACCGCCGTTTCCACCGTGCCGCCGTACTGGGCGGCGATGTATTGGATGCTCTTGATGCCGAAGCCGTGGCGGGCCTGATCGGGCTTGGTGGTATCCAGGGCGTCACAGTCCGTATGGAGTACCCCGTCAAAATAGTTGGAGGTCTCGATCTCCAGACCGCTGCCGGTGCTTTGCAGGGTCAGGGTGATGACCTTTTTCTCCTGGTCCGGCAGCTTCTGTACCGCCTCCACGGCGTTGTCGATCAGGTTGCCGAAGATGGTATAGGTCTGTACCGGGGTAAGGAAAGAGAAGGGCGCCCCGCTGCCCATGCAGGTGAACTGGATACCGTTTTTCTGGCACAGCAGGGATTTTTCGCACAGCACCACGTCCAGTACCTCGTTACCGGTTTTAATATTGGCGTCATAGAAGGTGATGGCCTCCTGGAGCTGTTCCAGCTCCTCCTGGTTCAGCTTGCCTTCGATCCGGCGGAAGATGTGCTTCAAGTCGTGGCATTTCATATTGATAGCGTCCATGCTGGCCTTCACCGACTGGAACTGGGCCTGGTCCTGTTTCCAGAGCTGCTGCAGCACCTCCATCTGGTGGTCCCGCTCGTTCTGATGGAACACAAAGCCGCACAAAAACAGGATCATGGCGTTGATATCAATGCTGAAGGCCTTGATGAGCATACTCACCGCCATGCTCTCCGACTCATAGACCCGGCCCAGGCAGATCAGCACATTCACGGTGATCACCATGAAGACCGAAAGCAGCGCCACATTCCGCTCCGTCCGCTTGTTCCGGACCACCTTTCCCCTGGGACTGAAGAAATAGGCCAGCAGCAGGAAGGCGGCGATCCGAAAGACGTAAAACAGGACCCATTCCCATTCCTGGAGGGTGGTGTAGTCCGGGTGGATCAGGGAAATGGTGAGCTTGTCGTTGATCCCCAGCAGGTTCTGGATGAGTGGATAGAGCTTGTTCACCACCTGGTAGGTGGCGGTGCCGGCGCAGACCACCAGCAGCACACCCTCCAAATTGTCCTGGAAGCAGCCGTAGGTGAAGACCAGGCAGTATGCGGTCACCGCCAGGTAGCACAGCACCCGAATCCAGATGGCAGGGTAGTTAAAGTAGATCACGCCCAGGCCGTAGCTCATCACGATCCCCAGGACCCACATCAGCCCGATCTGCAGGAAGAAGTGCCGCCGCCGCTCCAGGTGCCGGGCGAACAGGGCGATACACAGCTGGGTCTCCAGGAAGGTCATGATCAGGGAAAAGGAGTCGAAAACCGAGGGTCCCAGCAGGGTGAAAATCTTATCCATATTTTTTACTCCCTGAAAATTCCTCGAACCGGCGGGTAAATTCGTTCTTCCGGGGGTGGCTGATCTGCAGCTCCGTGTCCCCCACAAAGACGCTCATGCCCGCGATCCGGGTCACATGGGCCAGATTGACCAGCAGGAAATTGTTGCACCGGGCAAAGCCGCAGGGCTCCAGCAGGGCCTCCACGCTTTTCATGGTCTGGTACTGCCGGAACTCGCCGGAGGCGGTGTGGTAGACGCAGTGGTGGGCCCGGACCTCTACGTATGAGATCTGCCGGGAGAAGAGCCGGACCACCCCGGTTTCCGTCTTGACTAGGATATCTACGCTGCTGGGCTTCCGGGACTGGAGCCGCTGGAAAGAGCGGGTGAATTTCAGCTTAAATTCCGGGTACCGGATCGGCTTGACGATGAAATCCGCTGCCTCCACCTCATAGCCGTGGATGGCGTACTGCTGCATACTGGTGACGAAGATCAGCATCACCTGCCCGTCCTTCTCCCGGAGGATTCGGGAGGCGTCCAGGCCGTTCATCAGGGGCATCAGAATGTCCATGAACACGATGTCCCACTCGGCGGTGTACCGCTCCAGGAAGGGGACGGCGTTGTAAAAAATGGAAATGTCAAAGGGCAGCTTATACTCGGCGGCATACTGCCGCAGGGCCGCCTCCAGCTGGGCGGCGGCGTCCTTACTGTCCTCCACGATGGCGATTTTGTACAAGCGGCATCCCTCCGTCGATCATTTCATTTTTATTATAACAAGCTCGTCCAAAAGAGTCAATTCACCGACTGAGAAAAAAGTAAATTTGTGCGGTGGGAGAGCAAGGTTGTGCGGTTTGCCTTGTATTGCGGTTGGCGGGGGAGTATGCTGAAACTGCCAATAAAAGGGCCTCTGGCCCGGACTACTTTAAGGAGGAAACCCAAATGAAAAAGACTATCAGCCTTCTGCTCACCGCCTGTCTGGTGGTTTGCCTGCTCTGCGCCTGCGACAGCGGCAGTTCCGCCGGCGGCAAGATCACCGGGATCTACCTGTCCCCGGCGAACCTGTCCTACCAGAATATGCGCCCCCAGTACAACTACTATCTCACCACCTTCACCCAGCAGGAGCTGACCCTGATGGACGACAACACCTACTGCCTGGTGATCTCCGCCTCCACCTTCTCCGCTCTGGAGCTGGCCGAAAGCACCAACGATGCCAAGGGCAACGAGCGGGAGAACTACATCACCAAGATCTACGGCACCTACACCAGCGCTGTCAACGATCTGGACGAGGATCTGCTGGATGTGACCCTGTCCGCCCCCACCCGGGTGGTCAAGAGCTACGACCAGACCTATTGGCTGGACACCGACGCCTGGACCGACAACATGGGCAAGCTGGTAGTGCCGCCCACCGGCTATGACGACAACGGCCAGCCCATCCGGGACGAGAACGCCACCCCCTGGACCGCTCAGCAGTATCTGGAGAGCGTTACCCTGACGACCACCACCATTCAGGTCAACCAGAAGACCGCCAGCTTCGACTTTACCGACTTCGGCGTGTAAGCCTCTGCCTTTGGAGGAATCGCCATGGGAAAGAGTAATCTATGGCGGGGCATGACGGCGCTTTTGGCGCTGATCGTGTGCCTGACCAGCTTTGGCACCAGCCTGGCCTTCACCCGGGAGGGAGATGTGAACCTGTTCCTGGGCACGCTGCCCCCGGCGGTGGCGGTGACGGACGACACCAATTACTATAAGTCCAGCTACGCCAGCATGGACGAGATGCGCCAGGCCCAGCAGGACTACCTGATCGAGAGCCAGATCGAGGGCTCTGTGCTGCTGCGCAACGAGAACGCCGCCCTGCCCCTGGCCAAGGATGCGGCCGTCACCCTCTTCGGCTTTGCCGCCGCCACCCCCGTTTACCACGGCGGCTCCGGCGGCCCCCCCAACACCGGCATCAACCTCTACGACGCCCTCAAGGCCGAAGGCGTCCGGGTCAACGACACGGTGTACAACGCCATTGTGAACACCCCCTCCGACCGGACCAAGACCGGCCTGATCGGGGAGATCCCCGCCTCCGCTTACGCCGGCACCGAGAGCTCCTACGCCTCCGACTACAATGACGCGGCCATTTACGTCATGAGCCGGTTCGGCGGGGAGGAAGGCGACCTGAACCACGGCCTCCAGGGCGACTGGCAGGAGGGTCCGGCGGACATCCCCGAGCTCAAGCTCCATCCGGAGGAGCTTGACACCCTGAACCTTATCAAGAATTCCGGCAAATTCGACAAAATCATTGTGGTTCTGAACTCCGGCTATGCCATGGAGCTCCAGGAGCTGATCGACCTGGGGGTGGACGCCATCCTCTGGATCGGCTATCCCGGCAACTACGGCATGACCGGCGTGGCGAAGATCCTCAACGGCCAGGCGGACCCTTCCGGCCGGAACGTGATCACCTACGCCGCCGATTCCCTGTCCAGCGCCGCGATGCAGAACGCCGGAGATTTCACCTTCACCAACCTGACGGGCCTTTACAAGAACAAGTACCTGGTCTACGCCGAGGGCATCTATGTGGGCTACAAGTACTATGAAACCCGGTATCAGGATGAGATCCTGGGCCTGCACAACGCGACCTCGGAGAAGGGCGTCTACGCCTCTCAGAACGGGGCCTGGAACTATGCCGACGAGATGGTTTACACCTTCGGCGCGGGCCAAAGCTACGCAAGCTTTACCCAGGAGCTTCTCAGCGTCAACTGGGATAAGACTGCGCACACCCTCACCGCCCAGGTGAAGGTCACCAACAACGGCGGCTTTGATGGCAAGTCCATGGATGTGGTCCAGCTCTACGCCCAGCTCCCCTGGCAAGAGGGACAGACGGAAAAGAGCGCCATCCAGCTCGTGGACTTCGCCAAGACCGGCCCCCTGGCCTCCGGGGAGAGCGAGACCGTGACGCTGGAGGTCTCCGACTATCTGTTCGCCGCATATGACGCAAACGCCGTCAATGGCGCGGATGGGACCAAGCAGGGCTGCTACGTCTTCGACGCCGGGGATTACTACTTCGCCATCGGCAGCGACGCCCACGACGCCCTGAACAATGTCCTGGCGGCCCAAGGGGTCACCGGCATGTATGACACCGAGGGGAATCCCGTCTCCGGCGACAAGGCCAAGGTGGTCAAGGATACCCTGGCGGCCCTGGACAACACGACCTATGCCGTGTCCCAGCGCACCGGCGCGGTGGTCTCCAACCACTTCGAGGACCGGGACATCAACTATTTCCTCCCCGGCACCGTCACCTATCTGACCAGGGCGGATTGGAACACCTTCCCGGACACGGTGGCCACCCTCACCGCCAACGAGGAGATCACCGACCTGATGGAGAACTTCCAGTACGAAAAACCCAGCGACGCTCCGGATATCTCCGTCTATAAGTATAAGCAGGAGAACGGCATCAGCTTCATTGACATGAAGGATGTGCCCTTCGACGATCCCATGTGGGAAGACTTCATCGATCAGCTCACCGTCACGGAGCTGGCCCAGATCACCGGCGACAAGATGGGCCTGGACAAGATTGAATCCATCGATATGCCCAGCTATGCCGGCGGCGACGGCCCCGACGGGCACCAGGCCGGCACCCTGTTCAACGCGGAAATGCTGGCCGCCTCCACCTTCAGCAAAGAGATGCTCCGGCTCCGTGGCGACTTCCTGGCGGAGGAGAGCTACTACATCGGCTTCCGGCAGATCTACGCCCCCGGCGGCAACATTCACCGCACGCCCTATTCCGGCCGGAACTTTGAGTACTACTCCGAAGATTCCATCATGAGTTACCTGTGCGGCGAGGTTCAGACCCTGGCCATGGCCCAGAAGGGGTGCGTGGGCACCTTCAAGCACTTCTGCGGCAACGACCAGGAGACCAACCGCCACGGCGTGGCCACCTTCATGACCGAGCAGACCTACCGGGAGGGGCCATTGAAGGGCTTCGAGGGCGGCTTGCAGGCCGGCCACTCCATGGCCACCATGACGGCGTATAACCGGATCGGCTGCATTCCCACCGCCTCCGACTATGCCACCATGACCACCGTCCTGCGGGAGGAGTGGGGCTTCACCGGCATCAACATGACGGACTCCTCCAAGGACTCCGCCTCCTACATGGGCACGGCCGACGCCATCACCTCCGGAACCAACCAGTTCAACAACGACCCGGGCCGGGTGCCCGAGGTATCCAACCTGCTGACCAAGGACCGGGACGGCTTCATCTGGGGCAAGCTCCGGCAGGTAGCCAAGTATTACCTGTACACCATGAGCCGGTCCAACCTGGTGAACGGCCT
>CANQQI010000107.1 GCA_947625945.1 uncultured Oscillospiraceae bacterium | reverse complement strand
GAGTACTACAACAACGTGTTCTATCTGGAGGACCGGGCCGTGGAGCGGCTGGAGGACCTGATGGAATACTGGATGCCCTATGTGGACGACACCGCCGCCTACCCCAACGACGTCACCTTCACCGAGGACGAGCTGGAGATCATCAGCCGCTACCGCCCCGACTTCGCCAGCCAGGTCTCCGAGAAGGAGGGCACCTGGATCAAGAACGGCGGCCCCACCGACGAGGAGTGGAACGAATATCTGACCATGCTGAAGGATAGCTGCGGTATGGACAAGCTGCTGACCGTCTACCAGGACGCCTACACCCGCTATCTGGAAGCGCAGAAGGGCTGATTCGACTTTTTCAGGGTTTTCTCCCTTCCTCTAAACCCTCCGCCGGGCCGGGGCACCGGTCCGGCGGAACTCTTTTTCCCAGGAGGTATTTTTCATGCCCAGCGAGACTTTGCGAAAAGCCCGGGATTTTGAAGCCCGCTACGCCCCCTTTATTCCGGCGGAGCAGCGCCCCGCCTTCCACGTCACCCCCACCATCGGCTGGATGAACGATCCCAACGGATTTTCCTTCTACAAGGGGGAGTACCATCTTTTCTACCAGTACCACCCCTATTCCAACGAGTGGGGCCCCATGCACTGGGGCCACGTCAAGTCCAAGGATCTGATCCGCTGGGAGCGGCTCCCCGTGGCCCTGGCCCCGGACACCGACTACGATGAAGGAGGCTGCTTTTCCGGCGGCGCCGTGGAGCTGCCCGACGGGCGGCAGATGCTGGTGTATACCGGTGTCCGCAGCCGCCTCTCCCCGGACGGTCGGAAGGAGAATCTCCAGACCCAATGCCTGGCGGCGGGGGACGGGGTGAACTACGAAAAATGGCCCGGCAATCCCGTCCTCACCGAAGCGGACCTGCCCGCCGGCGGCAGCGCCGTGGATTTCCGGGACCCCAAGGTCTGGAAGGATGACGACGGCGCCTACCGCATGGTGGTGGGGAACCGGACGCCGGACGGCAGCGGCGCGGTGCTGCTCTTTGAGAGCGAAGACGGCACCTCCTGGCGCCGGGCGGCCACTTTGGACGCCTCCCGGAACCAATATGGCCGAATGTGGGAGTGCCCGGACTTCTTCCCCCTGGACGGCAAGCAGGTCCTGCTGGCGTGTCCCCAGGATATGAGCCCCATCGGCCTGGAATTTCACGCCGGCGACTGCACCATGTGCCTCATCGGCTCCTATGATCCCAAGACCCACGCCTTCCAGCGGGAGGCGGTCCAGGCGGTGGACTACGGCATTGATTTCTACGCCCCCCAGACCCTTCGGGCCCCCGACGGGCGGCAGATCATGATCGGCTGGATGCAGAATTGGAACACCACCTCCTGGAAGCCCTACAACTGCCGCTGGTTCGGCCAGATGAGCCTGCCCCGGGAACTGCGCATCCGGGACGGCCGGCTGATCCAGACCCCGGTGCGGGAGCTGGAGCGGTACCGGGTGGACCCGGTAAGCTACCGGAACGTACTGATCATCAACAATGAGATGCACCTCCACGGCCTCCAGGGCCGGATGGTGGATCTGACGGTGTCGGTCCGTCCGGCGGGCAGCGGGTCCTACTCCTGCTTCCGTGTCCATGTGGCCCGGGACGGGGAATACGAAACCACCATCCGCTACAAGCCCGCCGACAGCATCATCAAGATCGACCGAACCAACAGCGGCAGCAACGCGGATATCGTTCATTCCCGCTACCTGCAGGTCCGCCCCCGGAACGGGGAGATCAAGCTACGCGTCATTCTGGACCGGTTCAGCCTGGAGCTGTTCGTCAACGACGGGGAGCAGGCCGCCAGCGCCACCATCTACACCCGCCAGGAGGCCAACGCCATCAGCTTTGACGCCGTGGGCTCGGTGCTGGTGGACGTGGAAAAGTACGATCTGCGGGTGTGAGCGGAACCCATTAAAAAAATGGCATAGCCGGAAAAAGCGGCTATGCCATTTTTTGTTGCCTCTTTGCGATTTCGGAACGGTACGGTTCTTCGGCGCGTCACACCGCTGCGGTCTGGGGCTTTTTCGCGGCGGAGAGCATCAGCTTGATCCGGTTGAGCTGATTGACCTCGCTGGCGCCGGGATCGTAATCCACGGCGGCAATGTTGCACTGGGGATAGGCGTTTTTCAGGGCCTTGATGACCCCCTTGCCCACCACATGGTTGGGAAGACACGCGAAGGGCTGAATGCACACGATGTTGGGCACCCCGTGGGTGATCAGCTCCACCATCTCACCGGTCAGGAACCACCCCTCCCCGTACTGATTGCCCAGGGAAAGGAAGGGTCTGGCCAGCTGGGTGATCTGCCGGATCGGCAGGGGCGGCGAGAATCGCCGGCTGGCGGAAAGGGCCGCCACGGCGGGCCTGCGGAGGGTATCGATCAGCCGGATCGCCGCCTGGGACAGGGCGGCCATGGATTTTTTGGCCCCCAAAAATTCCGCTTTGTACTGCCAGCCATAGGCGCTGTAGGCGAAGAAGTCCATCAGATCCGGCACCACCGCCTCAGCGCCCTCCCGTTCCAGCAGATCCACCAAGTGGTTGTTGGCCAGGGGCATGTACTTGACCAGGATCTCCCCCACGATCCCCACCCGGGGCTTGACCCAGTCCTCGTGGATGGGAAGGCGGTCGAAGGCCTCCACGATCCCCCGGCACACCTCCGGGTAGCGGTATTTGGTTTTTGGATTGGTCAGGCAGTCCACGCACACATCCAGCCAGGTCCGGTGCAGGGCGTTGGCGGAGCCGGGGGTCCGCTCATAGGGCCGCACCCGGTAGAGGCAGCGCATGAACAGGTCCCCGAACACCAGGGCGTGGGCGGCGTCCAGAATCAGGCTGGGAGAGAGCCGGAAGCCCGGATTCCGCTCCATACCGTTGGCGTTGAGGGAGATCACCGGGATGTGGGCCAGCCCCGCCTTCCCCAGGGCCTTGCGGATGAAGGACACATAGTTACTGGCCCGGCAGCAGCCGCCGGTCTGGGTCATGATGATGGCCAGCCGGTCCGTGTCGTATTTTCCGGACAGCACCGCGTCCATGATTTGCCCCACCACGGTGATGGAGGGGTAGCAGGCGTCGTTGTTGACGTACTTCAGGCCCATGTCGATGGCGGCCCGGTTGTCGTTGTCCAGCAGCACCATGTGATAGCCGTGCTTGCGGAACACCGGCTCCAGCATGGAAAAGTGGATGGGACTCATCTGAGGCGCCAGAATGGTGTAGCCCTCCTGGCGCATCTGCCGGGTAAAGGACGCCCGGTGGTAGTCCTCCGGCGCCGGCTCGGAAACGACGCCCTGCTCCCGGCGCATATTCATGGCGGCGATCAGGCTGCGGATCCGGATCCGGGCCGCCCCCAGATTGCCCACCTCGTCGATCTTTAACAGGGTGTAGAGCTTCCCGGCTCCCTCCAGGATCTCCGACACCTGATCGGTGGTGACGGCGTCCAGGCCGCAGCCGAAGGAATTGAGCTGCAGCAACTCCAAATTTTCCCGGTCCCGGACAAATTCCGCCGCACGGTAGAGCCGGGAGTGGTAGACCCACTGGTCCACCACCCGCAGCGGCCGCTCCTTGGGTGCCTCGATGGGCAGACTGTCTTCGGTCAGCACCGCCAGGCCGTAGGAGGCGATGAGCTCGGGAATGCCGTGGTTGATCTCCGGGTCGATGTGGTAGGGCCGCCCCGCCAGGACGATCCCCTGCCTGCCGCCCCGCTCCAGGGCCTCCAGCACCCGGGCGCCCTCCGCCCGAATGTCCGCCTTGGCCCGGAGCTGTTCCGCCCAGGCCGCCCGGACGGCGACCCGGACCGAATGCTCGGGGATGTCCCACTCCTCCCGGCACAGCCGCACCAGCCGGTCTGCGGCGGTCTTTTCGTCGGTGAAGGCGATGAAGGGCCGGATGTAGCGGGCCTTCCCGCTGGTGATGTCCTCCACGTTGTTTTTCAGGTTTTCCGCGTAGGAAATGACCACCGGGCAGTTGAAGTGGTTCGGGGCGCCCTTGGTCTCCTGGTGCTCATAGAACACGCAGGGGTGGAAAATGGTCTTGACCCCCTGATCGATGAGCCACTGAACGTGGCCATGGGCCAGCTTGGCCGGATAGCACTCCGACTCCGAGGGGATGCTCTCGATCCCCAGGGCGTAGAGCTTCCGGCTGGCAAAGGGAGAGAGGACCACGGAAAAGCCCAATTCCTTAAAAAAGGTGGCCCAGAAGGGGTAGTTTTCGTACATATTCAGCACCCTGGGCAGTCCGATGATCCCCCGGGGGGCCTTTTCCGGCGGCAGAGGGGGATAGTTAAAGAGCCGCTGCCGCTTAAATTCCACCAGATTGGGGGCGGAGAGGGCGCTTTTGGTCTTGCCGCTCCCCTTTTCGCAGCGGTTGCCGGTGATGTGCCGCCGGCCGCCGGAGAAGGTGTTGACGGTGAGCATACAGTTATTGGCGCAGCCGCCGCAGCGGGCGGACCTGGAGGTGTACGGGAGCTTCACCGCCTCCGCCAGAGGCAGCATGGAGGTCGCGGCCCCCGCATAGTGCTTCCGAGCGATCAGGGCCGCGCCGAAAGCCCCCATGATCCCGGCAATGTCCGGGCAGACCGCCTCCACCCCCGCGATCCGCTCAAAGGCCCGCAGCACCGCCTGATTGTGGAAGGTGCCCCCCTGGACCACGATGTGCCGGCCCAGAGCCTCGGCGCTGTGGAGCTTGATGACCTTGAACAGGGCATTCTTGATCACAGAGTAGGCCAGGCCCGCGGAGATATCCGCCACGCTGACCCCCTCCTTCTGGGCCTGCTTCACGTTGGAATTCATGAACACCGTGCAGCGCGTGCCCAAATCCACGGGATTTTTCCCATGGAGGGCCTCCTGGGCAAAGCTCTGGGCGGTGAGGCCCAGGGAATTGGCAAAATTCTCAATAAAGGAGCCGCAGCCCGAGGAGCAGGCCTCGTTGAGCATGATGCTGTCCACCGCCCCGTCCTTCAGGCGGATGCACTTCATGTCCTGGCCGCCGATATCCAGCACGCAGTCCACCTCCGGCAGGAAGAAGGAGGCGGCGGTGCAGTGGGCGATGGTCTCCACCTCCCCCTCGTCCAGGCAGAAGGCGGATTTTAAAAGCTCCTCGCCGTAGCCGGTGGAGCAGGCCCGGGCGATCCGGGCCCCGGCGGGCAGCCGCTCCAGCAGCTCCCCCAGGGCGGTCTTGGCCGTCTCGATGGGACTGCCCCGGTTCCCGGCATAGTAGGAGTAGAGCAGCTGCCCCTCGGTGCCGATCAGGGCCACCTTGGTGGTGGTGGAGCCGGCGTCGATGCCCAGAAAACAGTCGCCGGTGTATGTAGTCAGGTCCCCCTTGGGCACCACAGCCTGGGCATGGCGGCGGCAGAAAGCGTCATAGTCCGCCTCCGTCTCAAATAGGGCGGGCAGCCGGGGCATCTCCATGGTGTAGGCCAGGTCCTGCCCCAGCCGGTCCAGAAGCTCATCCATATCCACCGACGGCACCTCCCCGCTCTCCAGCGCCGCCCCCATGGCGGCGAAGAGGTGGGAGTTTTCCGGATCCACGGTGGTCTGGGGGGTGAGCTTCAAAGTGCGGATAAAGGCCCGCTTCAGCTCCGGCAGGAAGTGGAGGGGCCCGCCCAGAAAGGCGACGCACCCCCGAATGGGCTTGCCGCAGGCCAGGCCGGAGATGGTCTGGTTCACCACCGCCTGGAAAATGGAGGCGGCCAGGTCCGCCCGGGTGGCCCCCTCGTTGATCAGGGGCTGGATGTCCGTCTTGGCGAACACCCCGCACCGGGCGGCAATGGGATAGATCTGCCGGTAGTCCCGGGCGGCCTCGTTGAGACCGGCGGCGTCGGTTTGCAGCAGGGAGGCCATCTGGTCGATAAACGAGCCGGTGCCCCCGGCGCAGACCCCGTTCATCCGCTCCTCCAGGCCCCCGGTGAAATAGATGATCTTGGCGTCCTCGCCCCCCAGCTCAATGGCTACATCGGTCTGGGGCGCTTCCTTTTTCAGCGCCGTGGCCACCGCCGCCACCTCCTGGTAGAAGGGAAGGTTCAGGGCCTTGGCCAAATTGATGGCCCCGGAGCCGGTGAGCTGCACCCGCAGACGGCAGGGCCCCGTCACCTGCCGGGCCTCCCGGAGAAGATTCTCCAGGGTCTGCCGGGTGTGGGCCTGGTGGCGCCTGTAATTGCCGTATAACAGCTGATCGTTTTCATCCAGCACCACCAGCTTGACGGTGGTGGAGCCGATATCCATTCCAGCGCGGTATTGTGTCATTGCTCTTGCCTCCAGGCTCTATCTTGGCGGATGGAAACGGCCTGCCCCATGCCCATCCGCAGGCGCATCATCTGCTGGAACCGTTCCTTCCCCACCCGTTCCTCCATTTCCCGCATCCGGGTCTGGGCTTCCTCCGGCAGGGCCAGATTCTCCACCAGCTTCTCCGTCACCCGGTCTAAGTAGTCGGAAAACTGGTCCTGCTCGGCCGGGGTCAGGCAGTCCAGCATGGCGTTCATCCCCCCGGGGAGGCTGGGGACGCAGGCCCGGCCCTCCTCCGTCAGGACGATCCGGGTGCGGCGGCGGTCCGTGCCGTCGGGCTCCCGGATCAGAAGCCCCGCCTGCTCCAGCTTTTTCAGAGATTCGTTCATGGACTGGAGCCGGATCTGCAAAATAAAGGCCAGGTCCCCCGGGGAGATCTCCCCCAGGGCGTTCACCACCGTCAAGATCCGTCCCCTGCCCCGGGTCGCGTCCAGTCCGCCGGCCAGCAGCATGGCCCGCAGGCGGCACAGCCGGAGGCAGCGCTCCAAAAGCGTAATTTTCCCAATGATCTCCAGCGTCCGTTCCATGGCCCGGCCTCCCGCGTAATATATCAGGTACCTGTTATATTTTAGCAGGGGAAGCCTTGCTTTTCAATGGATAATCTGCCAGAAATTTGTCGGAAAAGAGGCCCCCTCAATCGGGAATTTGCCGATTCTCGATTGAAGCGCCCGGTCGCAGCACCCATTTCTAAAAATTTCCGCAAAATAGGGCTATTCTTTTCCGCCACAGTGTGCTATAATTATACACTGATTCTCAGCACTCCCCCGCGTAAAATAGAACGAAAAGGAGAGAAAAAGAATGAAGAA
>CANQQI010000106.1 GCA_947625945.1 uncultured Oscillospiraceae bacterium | reverse complement strand
GGATGCATATTTTTCTCAGAACCGGCAAACAATACCAGCGTAAACTTCACACTTAGGAGGCTTTTCCATGTTTCCAAAACGTATTGTCTGCCTGAGCCTGGCGCTGCTGGGCATTTTGGGCATGACCGCCCCCGCCTTGGCGGCGGAGGTGGACAGCGAGGAGGTCTACTGCTTCAGCGCAACTGACTTCGGCCAGGAGCTGGCGGGAATCTGCGTGGTGTCCCTGCCGGATTCCGCCACCGGCACAGTGATGCTGGGCAGCCGGGTGCTGCGGGCAGGGGACATTCTCACCGATGAGCAGCTTGACGACCTGACGTTCAACACCCTTTCCACCCAGGAGGATCAGGAGGCGGTGCTGACCTTCCTGCCCATCTACCCGGACCGGGTAGACCCCTCCGCCACCCTGACCCTGTCCATCCGGGGACGGGAGGACAAAGCCCCTGTGGCGGAGGACTTCGCCATGGAGACCTATAAGAACCTGCCCAACGAGGGGATCTTGAAGGTCCGGGATCCGGAGGGCAAGGCCATGACCTACACGATTCTCCGCCAGCCCAAGCGGGGCCAGGTGGAGATCCGGGAGGACGGCAGCTTTGTCTACACGCCCAAGAAGAACAAGGTGGGGGTGGACTCCTTCACCTACACCGCCACGGATCCCGCCGGCAACGTGTCCCGGGAGGCCACGGTGACGGTGCAGATTCTCAAGCCCACGGATTCCAATCAGTATTCCGACACCCAGGGCCGCTCCTGCGGCTTCGCTGCGGAGTGGATGCGCTCCTCCGGCCTCTTTGAGGGGGAGAAGGTGGGCGGTATGGCCTGCTTCCAGCCGGATAAGGTGGTCAGCCGGGGAGAGTTTCTCACCATGCTGATCAAGGTCCTGGAGATCCCTGTGGACAATTCTGCGGTGTCCGGGGTAGAGCCCCAGGCGCCCGCCTGGCTCCAGCCCTATCTGGCGGCGGCCCTCCGTGCGGGCCTGACCGCCGGGATCCCCGGCGACGCGGCCTCCGGCGGCTTTGATTCCCAGATGCCCATTACCGGCGCGGAGGCGGCGGTGATGATGCAGAACGCCCTGGATCTGAGCCTGCCGGCCCAGCCCGGCGGCAGCGTCTCCGCCGACGCCCCCGCCTGGGCGGTGAACGCCCTGGCAGCCCTGGCGGAGGAGGGGATCGCCCTGGACCACAACGCCCCCATGACCCGGGAGCAGGTGGCCATGACCATATACCAGGTGAAGAACCTGGCGGAGAGCGCGCCGGGCACCGCGGTGTTTCGGATGCAGAAGTAAGGAACGGAAAAGCGCCATGGAGCCCCTCCATGGCGCTTTTCCCCTGGAAGGGGCCCCTTTTTTCCTCTACGCCCAAATTGGATGCATTTCCGATGGAATTCCCGGTAAAATAAAATTGGAAATCAAGCCCGGGGAAAATTATGTAATCTGGTTATGTATTCTGATTATGTTTTCTCCTTACAAAATTTTGCACAATTTTCCTTCCGGATTTTCGTCGAAAAACTATGCCCTTGGGACTTGCAATCCCGGTTTATTTTGTCTAAAATAGTCTTTAGAGAGAAAAGCGGAGGGGGCCCCGGTTTGGAATTTTCAAATTTGATTTTTATATTTGTGTTTCTGTCACTGACCATGACAGCCTATTTCCTGGTTCCGGGTCTCAAGGGCAAGAATTGGGTGCTGCTCATTGCCAGCCTGATTTTCTATGCCTGGGGAGAGCCGGTTTATGTGCTGCTCCTGGCCTTTTCCGCCTGGCTCAACTACCGCTTCGGACGGATGATGGGGGTGAAGCGCCGGAAAAAGACCGCCCTGGTCCTGGCGGTGACGGCGGACCTGGTGCTGCTGGGGATCTTCAAGTACACAGGGTTCCTGGTGTCCAGCTTCAACGCGGTGACCGGCCTGGCGATCCCGGTGCCCGCCATCGAGCTGCCCATCGGCATTTCCTTTTACACCTTCCAGGCCATGTCCTATGTGATCGACGCCTACCGGGGCAATGTGCAGATCCAGCGGTCCTATCCTCGGTTCCTGCTCTATGTCTCGCTATTCCCTCAGCTGGTGGCGGGCCCCATCGTCCGCTACGCCGACGTGGAGGCCCAGCTTTCCCAGCGCCATACCACGCCCAAGATGGCCCTGGAGGGCATGAGCCGGGCCTGTGTGGGCCTTGCGAAAAAGGTGCTGATCGCCGACTACGCCAGCCGGGCGGCGGCGGAGATCTTCAAAAAGGTGGCGGACACCGGCGCGGCGGATGCCCAGGCCACCCTGCACCTGACGGTGATGGGCGCTTGGCTGGGGGCCATTTTCCTGATGCTGCGGATCTATTTTGATTTTTCCGGCTATTCCGACATGGCCATCGGCATGGGCAAGATCTTCGGATTCCATTACAATGAAAACTTTGACCATCCCTATATCGCCGGCTCTATCACGGAGTTCTGGCGGCGGTGGCATATCAGCCTCTCTTCCTTCTTCCGGGATTATCTGTATATCCCCCTGGGCGGCAACCGGAAGGGCCTGCCCCGGCAGATTCTGAACCTATTTATCGTCTGGTCCCTCACCGGCCTTTGGCACGGGGCCAGCTGGAACTACGTCCTCTGGGGCGTGTATTTCTTCCTGCTGCTGACCCTGGAAAAGCTCTTTTCCAAGCAGTTGGAGGCGGTGCCGGGCTGGCTCAGGCATACGATGACCCTGCTTTTGGTGCTGATCAGCTGGGTGATCTTCCAGTTTAAGGATCTGGCGGACACGATGACCACCCTGGCGGCCATGGCGGGCTTCGCCGGCGGCGGTTTCACCGACAGCGCCACCAATCTGCGGCTGCTAAACAACCTACCCCTGCTGGTGGTCGCCATTTTCGGCGCGACCCCCGTCATGCAGACGCTGGGGCGGACCTGGCGGAATTTTGCCGGCGGCAGCATAGCCAGGAAGCTCTACGGCAGAAGAAACGCCGCCCTGCTTGGCATTGTGGACGCGGTGGTTACCTGCCTGTTCTGCGCGGGGATTTTGTACCTTGCCACCATGTCCCTCATTGGCGAGGGATACAGCCCGTCGATTTACTTTGACTTCTAAAGGAGACTGACTATGGAGGGAAAATACCACAGGCGCAAACTGTATCCCGAGGAAACGCTGCTGAGTTGGGTGCGGATTGTGGCCTGCCTCACGATTTTGGGCGGGCTGCTGGTAGTGGGCGCCATCTCGATTTTTGACGAGGATCCCACCGTCTCCCTGGCCGAGAAGCGGAAGCTGGCCGAGATGCCGGACTTTACCTGGAAGGGCCTGGCAGACGGGTCCTATTTCAGCGGGATTACCAGCCATTATCTGGACACCTTCCCGGCCCGGGAGACGCTGGTGGTTCACAACCGGACGCTGAATAAATTCTACTTTTTCAGCCCCGGAAAGCAGAACACCCTGATCGTGGACAACCAGGGCAACGTGGGCAACCACGGGGAGGCCCTGCAAGGCTCCAACCCCAGCGGAAGCCCGTCGGCGCCGCCTCCCAGCGGCGCCCAGGGGACCGAGGATCCCTCCGCCGGCACCACCGTGGGGACAGGGGAGGCCCAGCGGCCCACCACCGGCAGCTTTACCAACGCTGTGGGGAATGACGACGTGGATATTACCGTGGGGTCCACCATGATCGTGGGCGACCGGGCCATGGAGATCGTGTCCTACGGGGCCGGCTCCTCAGCCAGTTATGCCGACGCGATTAATCGGCTGGCGGCCGCCCTGCCGGCGGATGTGCGGGTCTTTGACCTGGTGACCCCCAACTCCGGCGAGTTTTACTCCCCGGCGGATATGCACACCGGCAGCCACAGCCAGGGGGACATGATCGATCTGATCTATTCCAAGCTGGATAGCCGGGTCACGGCGGTGGACGCCTATGACGCCCTGCTTCCCCATCTGGACGAGTACCTGTACTTCCGAACGGATCACCACTGGACGGCCTTGGGCGCCTACTATGCCTACACCGCCTTCTGTCAGGCGGCGGGGCTGACGGCTCAGGACCTGAGCAGCTTGGAGCAGGGCCAGGTGGCCGGAGGTTTCCTGGGGTCGCTGTACACGGCCACCTCCGCCTATCCCCAGAGCGACGCCCTATACAATCATCCGGACACGGTCTACTACTATAGGCCGGGGGTTTCCACGGACATGACCTTCTACGAAACGGCGGATATGTCCGAGCCCCAGACCTATCTGAGCACCGTCAGCTACGTGGGCGAAGAGGTGCAGAACAAATACCTTTGCTTCCTGGGCGGCGACCACCCCATCACCGTGATCGAGACCGGCGCCCAAACCGGCAAGACCTGCCTGATCATCAAGGAGTCCTACGGCAACGCCTTCACGCCCTTCCTGACCCACAATTACAGCCGGGTGGTGGCCCTGGATCCCCGGGAGTTTAACGGGGAGGGGGAGGAGTCCCTGAAGCTGGCGGAGTTTGTAGAGCGGATGGGCGTGGACGATGTGCTGTTCCTCAACTACCCCATGTCCGCCAACTCGGAGACCTATTTGCAGCATCTTCTGGGTCTTCTGTAAAACAGCATAAAAATTCCTCCCTCTGAAGGGAGGAATTTTTTTGGAAATCACATCTTTTCCGGGGCCGTGAAGCCCAGCAGGTCCATGCCCTGCTCCAAGACCCGTTTGGCCAGGCCAATCAGGGCGATGGAGCCGGCCTGGAGGTTCTTGTCCTCCTGGTCTAAGATCCGAGTCTCGTGGTAGAAGCGGTTCACCGCCCCCGCCAGATCATATAGATAGGCGCACAGCACGCTGGGGCAGGAGGCGCTCAGGGCTCCCTCCAGGGCCGGGCAGAACCGGGCGAGGGAGCGCATCAGGTCCTTCTGGGCGGGGCTGGCGGGGGCGCGGATGGGCAGGTCCTCCCAGGCGCCAAATTTGGACAGGATGCTCTTGACCCGCACCGTGGTGTAGAGCAGATAGGGCCCGGTGTTGCCCTCGAAGGCGGCGAAGCGGTCCATGTCGAAAACATAGTCCTTGGTGGGCTGATTGCTCAGGTCCCCGTATTTCAGCGCCGCCATGGCGATGATCTTGGTGGTGGCGGGGGCATCCTCCGGAGCCACGATCCGGTTTTCCTCCACCTTTTTGCCCACGAAGGCCATGATGTCAGCAATCAGCCGCTCCAGCCGCATGACACCCCCGTCCCGGGTCTTGAAGGGCTTTCCGTCGGGGCCGTTCATGGTGCCGAAGCCCAAAAATTCCAGCTCCGTCTCAGGCCCCACGATGCCGCTCTTCCGGGCGGCCCGGAAGACCTGCTCAAAGTGAAGGCTCTGCCGCTTGTCCGCCAGGTAGAGGATCTTGTCCGGGGCGAAATCCGCCATCCGCTGGACCATGGTAGCCAGCTCCGTGGTGTCATAGAGCACCGCCCCATCGGACTTGACCAGGATGCAGGGGGGCATCTCCTTCTTGTCCCCGGGCTCCGCCACGGGGAACACCAGGGCCCCCTCGCTCTCCACAGCGCAGCCGGCGGCTTTCAGGCGCTCCAGCATGGCGGGGATAAAGGGGTCCGCGTCGCTTTCCCCCAGCCAGGACTCAAAGTGAACGTCCAGCTGGTCGTAGATCCGCCGGATATCCGCCAGGGACACGTTCATAATGTGCCGCCACAGGGCTCGGTAGCCCCGCCGCCCCTGCTGAAGCTCGAAGGTGGCCTGATGGGCCCGCTTCCCAAATTCCGGGTCCACCTTTTTCCGGGCGGAGGCGGCGGGATAGATCTCCTCCAGCTCCGAAAGGGTGAAGGGGGGCTGGGCGGGGTAGTCTCCGGTAAAATCCGGGTCAAAATAGGGAAGGTCCGGCTCCTTTTCCCGGAGGCCCGCGATAATCAGGCCCATTTGCAAGCCCCAGTCCCCCAAGTGCACGTCTCCAATGGCACGGTAGCCGAAAAAGCTGTACAGCCGCTTCATGCTCTCGCCGATGATAGCGGAGCGGAGGTGGCCAATGTGCAGGGGCTTGGCAACATTGGGCCCGCCGTAGTCCACCACCACGGTCTTGCCCCGGCCGGTCTTCTCCACGCCAAAGTCCGGGGCGGCGCGCATGGCCTCCAGATAGCTTTGCAGGAAGGCCCCGGAGACGTTGAGGTTCAAAAATCCGGGCTTCACCGCCTCCACCAGGTCAAAATTCCCCCGGTCCAGCTTCTCCGCCACCGCCTGGGCAATGACCATGGGGGCGCAGTGATAGACCTTGGCGGCGGAGAGGCAGCCGTTGCACTGATATTCGCACAGGTCCGGTCGGTTGGAGACGGTGACCCGCCCGTAGCCGGGATCGTAGCCCGCGGCGGCGAACGCCTCCGACACCTGCCGGGAGATAAGATCAAGCAATTTTTCCATCAGAACTTTCCTTTCTGTTCCGCCTGCCAGGCAAGATAATCGTCAAAGGTGCCGTAGCGGTCGATGATGGTGCCGTCGGGCTGGAAGGCGATCACCCGGTTGCACACCGAGGAAAGCATTTCATGGTCGTGGCTGGCCAGCAGCACCACCCCGGGGAAGGCGATCAGCCCCTTGTTCACCGCCTGGATGGATTCCATATCCAGGTGGTTGGTGGGCTGGTCCAGCAGCACCACGTTGGCCCCGGAGAGCATCATTTTGGAGAGCATACACCGGACCTTCTCCCCGCCGGAGAGGACTTCCACCGGCTTGAAGGCGTCCTCTCCGGAAAAGAGCATCCGGCCCAGGAAGCCCCGGAGATACACATCGTCCTTTTTGATGGAATACTGCCGCAGCCAGTCCACCAGCTCGGTTTTGCAGCCGTCAAAATAGGGGCTGTTGTCTTTGGGCAGATAGCTGCGGGCGGTGGAGACGCCCCACTTGACGCTGCCCTCGTCGGGCGCCAGCTCCCCCATGAGAATTTGAAACAAAGCGGTCTGGGCCAGCTCGTTTTCACCCACGAAGGCGATCTTGTCGGTGCGGCCCACGTTAAAATAGACCTTGTCCAGCAGCTTCACCCCGTCCACCGTGACGGACACATCCTTGACAGTGAGAATGTCCTTCCCCAACTCCCGCTCCGGCTGGAAGCCTACGAAGGGATAGCGCCGGGTGGAGGCGGGCATCTCCTCCACCGTCAGCTTGTCCAGCAGACGGCGGCGGGCGGTGGCCTGCTTGCTCTTGGCCTTGTTGGCGGCGAAGCGCTGAATGAA
>CANQQI010000105.1 GCA_947625945.1 uncultured Oscillospiraceae bacterium | reverse complement strand
CCGTAGATGCCGTCGGGCACCACCGTGGGCAGATGGGGATCGTCTTTTGCCAGGACCCGGAGCATGGTCTGCAAGCTCCGCACCGGCTGGCCTACAAAGGAATCTTCCGGTCTCATCGTACCACCTCCAAACGCACCACATCCTGAACACCGATGCAAAGATCCCGCCCCGGGAATTGGGTAAAGGTGGAGGTCCGGTTGTACCGCACCTGCCCGCCGTTGTGCCCGGGGGGCGTTCTCCGGGCCGGCGCCCGACTGCTCGTGGAGAAATTCCCCGCCTGGACTGCCTGAGCCGTACCGCCGGATGCCATGACCGGTGGGTTGGAAGTGGCGGACAGAGACTCGGGGAAGGTCTCCCGGCTGCGAAGGCTGGTGTTTTCAATGCCGGAGTACTGGTCGTAGATCTCGTCCCAGGTTACATTGTCCACCACCCCCGTCTCCGGCAGACCGAACCGCCGCTGCGCCGCCAGCACCGACGCCCGGGTGCCGGAGCCAAAAATGCCGTCCACCGCCAGGGGCGGAATATTGGAGATATAGCTGGACAGAACGGAGAGCATATATTGAAGCTGCCGAACCTTTTCCCCGGTGCTGCCCTGCTGCAAGGCGCCGGGGGGAGACCAGTTGATGGAATAGAACTGCTGCCCCTGGCTCCGCAGCTCGGAGAGCATGGTCACGCCGGTGTAGAGCCGGATGATGGCGTACCAGGTGGCGGGTCCGATGATCCCGTCCGGCGCCAGCCCAAAGATCCGCTGGAAGGCCTGGACCGATGCCTGGGTACGGCTGCCGAAAATGCCGTCCACGCTGGCAAGCTTGGGAATGGCGGGGTAGTTTTGGGAGATGCGGTTCAGCGCCACCTGCATCACCACCACGTTTGGCCCGGAGGAGCCGACCCGCAGGGGCGTGCCGGGGTAGGAGGAGACCACGCCTCGAATGGGGGCGTTGGAGACGATCTCCACGTTTCCGTAGTAGCTGCGGAGGATCTGCACGGAGTTGTATCCCTGCTGGGCCAGATTTTGGCTGCCCCACTGGCTCATTCCCTCGCAGGTGACGGTGGTTCCGTTGCAGAACTTGGCGGCGAGGGGCTCCAAGAACCCGGGCCGCCGCAGGTAGTCGTTGAACAGCTCATCCACCAGCCGGGAGATGTTCTCAAAGTAGCTTCTGCCGTAAACGTAGGCCTGGTCATAGGCGGTGGAGTTGGTAATCTCAAAGTCATAGCCCCGGCTGCGGTAAAACTCGGTGTAGACCCGGTTCAGGGCGTAGGAGACGATGGCCAGGATGTTGGCCCGGAGGGCGCTTTCGCCCCAGGTGGGGTAGATCTCGCTGGAGGCTACGTTTTTGATATAGTCCGCGAAGGGCACCGTCACGTTGGCGGCGCTGGCCGTGGGCGCGCCCAGATGGACGGTGATATTCTGGGGTATGTAGGGGACAACAGGGGGCATAGGCCACCTCCTTACAGATTTTGCGACGGGGTGTTGTAAATTTCACTCTGGTTCCACAGATCCGGCAGCTCGGACAGCGGCACCATCTCCAATTCCTGCAGGGTCGTGATCTCGGGGAAGACCTGGACGTCGTTGGCTTCGATCTGCTCGAAGTTTTCCAGCCGGGCGTAGATGTTGACCCGGGTATAGGGCACGATCCCGGTGTCCGGCGACTGGCTGGCGGCGGCTTCCGGCACCACCACCTCCACCGGCGCGTCCAGCAGGCCGCTGCGGTTGGTCAGCCCCAGTGAGATTACCGATCCATCCGTTCCCACGATGGCCACCGCCACATCCCGCAGGGGGATCTGGGCATTGCTTGTGAACGCGTGGACTTGAATTCTCCCGATTGCCAAAGAGGAGTCCCTCCTTTCAAATTCACATCCCTATCTTATGCCGGAGGGGCCGGCCTTGTGCAAAAAACGGCAAGGCAGGGGAGACCCCCTGCCTTACTCCTTAGAGGAAGGACTGCATCTGCCGGATGTTGGCGTTCTCGCAGTCCAGCAGCCGCTGGGACAGCACACTGACCTGGGGATCCGCCCCGTTGAACTGGTGCAGATCCTTCAGCCCCACGATCATGCCCCGGGTGTTGCCCTGGATCATCATGGCCGCCACCTTGGAATCGGTGTTTCCGCTGGCGATCCGGGCCCGGACCATCATATTGGCCATGCCCTTCACCGCCGGCTCCACGTCCCGCAGCTCCCAGCCCCGGGCGGTGGCAATGGCCTGGGCTTCCCGCTCGATGGTGTCGTACTCCCGGAGCTGGCTCTCCAGCGCCTTCCGCAGGCCGGGCCGCAGGGAGGCGTTGAGGACGCTTCGGATGCCCACCTGACCCATCTGGGTGGTGGAGTGGATGGAGGATAGTAATTCCTTGTTGTCTTTCATTTTCATCACCGATCCTAGTATGACCGGCCCAGGCGCTTTCATGCACACCTTTTTCTCCCACCGAATAAAATACAGGGTGATCAAATGGGAAAGGATGATTTTATGTGCGCGATTGCCGGAGCCGTGGGCCTGGAAGTGACGGAGGAAACCGGCCAAAAGATGCTGAAAACCATGGCGCGGCGGGGTCCGGACGGCCAGGGACTCTATTCCCAGGGGCCCTGCACCCTGCTCCACACCCGCCTGGCCATTATCGATCCCGCAGGCGGCAGGCAGCCCATGGAAGTCTTCTGGGCGGGCCGTCACGCCGTCATTGTATACAATGGGGAGCTGTACAACACCTATGAGCTGCGCCGGGACCTGGAACGGCTGGGCCATCCCTTCTTCACCCACTCCGATACCGAGGTGGTCCTCCGGGCCTACCTCCAGTGGGGGGAGGGGTGTCTGGAGCGGTTCAACGGCATTTTTGCCTTCGGGGTGTGGGAGGAGGAGCCCCAAAGGCTGTTCCTGGCCCGAGACCGGATGGGGGTAAAGCCCCTGTTTTTTAAGTGCCACCAGGGTGGGCTGCTGTTCGCCTCGGAGATCAAGACCATCCTGGCCTATCCCTCTGTCCGGCCGGAGCTGGACGCCCAGGGGGCGGCGGAGGTGCTGCTTCTGGGCCCCGGCAGGACGCCGGGATGCGGCGTTTTCCGGGGAATGGAGGAGCTGGAGCCTGGGGATTGCGCATTTTATGTAAACCAAAAACTGACCACCCGTCCTTATTTCCGCCTGAAGGACCGGGAACACACCGAGTCCTTCCCGGAGACTGCCGAGCATGTCCGGAGCCTGGTGCTGGACGCGGTGAAGCGGCAGATGGTCTCCGACGTGCCCATCGGGACCTTCCTCTCCGGCGGGCTGGATTCCAGCCTGATCAGCGCCATCTGCGCCCGGGAGAAGGCCCGGGCAGGGGAGCGGCTGCCCACCTTCTCCGTGGACTATGTGGACAACGACCGCTATTTCACCCCCGGAAAATTCCAGCCCAATTCCGACGGGCACTACATTCATCTCATGGAGCGGGCCCTGGGCTGGGAGAGTCACTACACCGTGGAGTCCCCGGAGGACCTGGTGGGGGCTCTGGAGGACGCCACCCGGGCCAGGGACCTGCCGGGAATGGCGGATGTGGACTTTTCCCTGCTGGTGTTCTGCGGGGACATTCGGAAGGAAGTGAAGGTGGCCCTCTCCGGGGAGTGCGCTGACGAAATATTCGGCGGCTATCCCTGGTATCGGGACCCGGAGGTGCGGGACGCCGACGGCTTCCCCTGGGCACAGAATACCAAGCGGCGGGTCCATTTTCTCCACCCCCAGCTTGCCGCCCAAATTGACGGGGAGGACTATGTCCGTTCCCGCTACCTGCAAACCATCCGGGAAAGCGATATTCTCCCGGGGACCTCGCCCCAGGAGACCCGGATGAAGCAGATGGTCAATCTCAACTATCGCTGGTTTATGCAGACGCTGCTGGACCGGAAGGACCGGATGAGCATGTACCATGGGCTGGAGGTCCGGGTGCCCTTCTGCGACTACCGGATCGCCGAGTACCTCTACGGGGTGCCCTGGGAGTTCAAAGACTACCAGAACCATGAGAAGGGTTTGCTGCGCCAGGCCATGGTCGGGTATCTGCCGGAGGAGGTGCTGTGGCGCAAGAAGAGCCCCTATCCCAAGACCTACGATCCCCGGTACTTAGAGCTGGTCAGCGCTATGCTGCGGAAGGTCCTGGCGGATGACAACGCCCCCATTTTCCAGCTTGTGCGGCGGGAGGCCCTGGAGGAGCTGCTCACCGCGGAGTATGCCTGGCCCTGGTACGGCCAGCTGATGAAGGTGCCCCAGACCATCGCCTATATGCTGCAAATCAACTTCTGGCTGGCGGAGTACAAAATTGTGCTGATTTAGCCGGGTATTTCTCCGGAAAAATATGGACAAATCCCAAGGGGTGTGATAAAATTATTATAATTCCGCAGTCCGGACCGCCGGTAAAAATAGAAAAGGGGGACTACCCATGCGAAAGACAAAAATCATCTGCACCATCGGCCCCGCAAGTGAAAACGAGGAAGTTTTGACCCAGATGTGCCTGGCGGGCATGAATGTTGCCCGGCTCAACTTCTCCCATGGCACCCACCCCGAGCATCAGAAGAAGATCGATCTGATCAAGAAGGTGCGGGAAAAGCTGAACCTGCCCATTGCCATCATGCTGGACACCAAGGGTCCCGAGTACCGGATCGGCACCTTTGCCGAGGGTTCCGTCAATCTGGAGGACGGGCAGACCTTCACCTTCACCACCGACGAGGTGGAGGGGGACCAGACCCGGGTCAGCGTGAACTACAAGGACCTGATCAAGAACCTGTCCCTGGGGGACCGGATCCTGGTCAACAACGGCCTGGTGATCTGCGAAGTCACGGAGCTGACGGGCAATGACGCCGTCTGCCGGGTCATCGTGGGCGGCACCCTGAGCAACCGGAAGAGCATGTGCTTCCCCAACAAGGTGATGACCGGTCCCTACCTTTCCGAGCAGGACAAGTCGGATATTCTCTTCGGCATCCAAAACGACGTGGACTTCGTGGCCGCTTCCTTTGTCTCCACCCGGCAGGACGTGCAGGAGCTGAAGGACTTCCTGGTGGCCAACGGCGGCGGGGACATCGACATTATTTCCAAGATCGAGAACCGCTCCGGCGTGGACAATGTGGAGGATATCTGCCAGCTCAGCGACGGCATCATGATCGCCCGGGGCGACCTGGGCGTGGAGATCCCCTTTGTGGAGGTCCCCGCCATCCAGAAGCTGCTGATCAATAAGTGCCGGATGCTGGGCAAGCGGGTGATCACCGCCACCGAAATGCTGGAATCCATGATCTACAATCCCCGTCCCACCCGGGCGGAGATCTCCGACGTGGCCAACGCCGTTTACGACGGCAGCTCCGCCATCATGCTCTCCGGGGAGTCCGCCGCCGGCAAGTACCCGGTGGAGGCGGTGCGGAACATGGCGAAGATCGCCGAGTACACCGAGCTGCACACCAGCTATCGCCACCGTTTCCTTACATCGGAGTTCAAGATCCATAACATTCTGGACGCCATCTCCCACGCCACCTGCGCCATGGCCATCGATGTGGAGGCCAAGGGCATCGTGGTCTGTTCGGTCTCCGGCCGGACCGCCATGATGGTCAGCCGGTTCCGCTGCCCGGTGGACATCATCGGCATGACCACCATTCCGAAGATCTGGCGGAAGCTGTCCTTGAGCTGGGGCGTGACCCCGGTGCTGTCCGAGGAATTTACCTCCATGGACGTGATGTTCTACCATGCCATGGCCAGCGCCAAAAAATTCCTCCCGGTGAAGAAGGGGGACAATGTGGTTTTGACTGGTGGACCCATCAACGGCCGGACGGGCAATACCAACACCATCAAGGTAGAGCAGATATAAAATATAATTCGTTAAATATGGGCCATCCGCGGATCTGGGCGGATGGCTCATTTTTATGTCAAAATATCAGTTTTTTCATGGAAAATTCGGCATTTTACCCATATGCAAACAGAGGGAAGATGTGCTATAATATTTGTGTGTGTTTTGGATAATGGGAATATGGGAAGGAAGTGTAGAAATGTTCCAGATCGGCGAGAAGGTGCTGTACGGTGTCCACGGTATATGTATAGTCAGCGCCTTGGAAACACGGACGGTCAATCGAAAACAGACGGAGTATTATGTTCTGGAACCCATGGAGCAAACCGGCGCGCAGTATTATATCCCCACCCAGAACCAGGCGGCGGTGTCCAAACTGCGGCCCATCCTGACCCAGCCGGAGCTGGAGGAGATGCTTTCATCCGACGCGGTGCAGCAGGACGCCTGGATCGCGGACGAGAACCAGCGCAAGCAGCGCTACCGGGACATGATCGCCAACGGGGACCGGGCGGCCATGGTCTGCATGGTCCGGGCCCTCCACCAGCACCGGAAGCAGCAGGAGGCGGCGGGACGGAAGTTCCACCTGTGCGACGAAAACTTCCTCCGGGACGCGGAGAAGCTCCTGTCTTCCGAGTTTTCCCTGGTGCTGAATATCGGCCCCAACCAGGTGGGGGACTATGTAATGGAAAAGCTGAAGGTAAGCGTCTGACAAAAGGACGCGGCGCGGCGGAAACGGTGGTTTCCGCCGCGCCGCTTTGCTGGTAAAGGGCCTCCCCCGCGCCGGGGAGGCGGGGAAATCGTCATTCCTCCTCACCGCCGAAGTAGAAGAAATTGACCTTTTCAAACTGGCAACCGTAGTGGTCATTCAAGGCGCTGGTCCCATCTTCGTATGCCATGAGATTTCGGGGGACCAGGACGGTCATAAAGCAGATCGGCGTGGAGCCGTCAAAGTCCGACATATCGATCTGAACTTGGATCTGGGTCCGCTGGCCGTCCTTGACCTCTACATAGAGAATGTCCTCCGGGTCGATGGAGATCGGCTCATAGTCCTTATAACAGATAAGTGTGTATTTGACATAGCTGTCTCCATAGATATAGAAGTCCAGGGTGACGGGCTCCTGATCGAAGCCGTGCCAGACCCAACTGTAGGTATGCTCCGGCCTTGTTTCGCCATTGATGGTATAGCCATACGCATGCTGGATCTGGAGCTGCTCCGGCGTCCACTTTTGCAGTTCCGGTTCGTCCACGTAGGTGACGGAGTGAGAAAGGATCTGATCCGGGACCTCCGGCAGCTCCAACTCCGGCGGAGTCGCCTGGAAGATGACGCGAGCGGGGGCATCTCGGGCCAAATGCTGCACAAGGAAATAGTCGAATTCTCCCTCTCTGGGGTCCATGTAGGGATTGGAAACGGGGGTGCCGTATAATTCAAGGTCATCTCCTGCCTGCCCTGTGAC
>CANQQI010000104.1 GCA_947625945.1 uncultured Oscillospiraceae bacterium | reverse complement strand
ACCAAGGCCATGGAAATGGTCGCGGCCTCCAAGCTCCGCCGGGCCCAGACCCAGGTGCTATGCTCCCGGCCCTATTTTGAGATCCTGTACGAAACCATTAATGACATTGTGGACTCCAACCGGGAGTTCTCCTCCCCCTACCTGCTGCCCCGGAAGGGAAACCGGGTGGCCTATGTGGTCATCGCCGGGGACCGTGGTCTGGCGGGGGGCTACAACAGCAATATTCTAAAGCTCTGCTACGCCGAGATGGAGGGGAAAAACGCCTCCGTCCTTCCCCTGGGGAAAAAAGCGACGGACTTTTTCCACGCCCGGCAGATGCCCATCCTGACGGAGGCCTACAGCGTCGCCGAGGATGTGTCCGTGGGGGACTGCTTCACCATGGCGAAGACACTGTGCAAAGCCTACCTGGCGGGAGAATTTGACGAGATCCGGGTGGGCTACACCAATTTTGTCTCCGTCCTGTCCCAGACCCCCGCTACCTTGCGGCTGCTGCCCCTGCTGCGGCAGGAGACCGGGGAAAAGAAGCCCTCAGGCCCGGAGATCCTCTACGAACCGGACAGCGGGGCCGTGTTTGACGCCATTATCCCGGAGTACCTGGGCGGCATCCTCTACGGCGCCCTGTGCGAGAGCCGGGCCGCCGAGCAGGCCGCCCGCCGCACCGCCATGGACTCCGCCACCTCCAACGCGGAGGACATGATCGCGGACCTGAGTTTAAAATTTAACCGAGCCCGCCAGGCCGCCATTACCCAGGAGATTACCGAGATCGTGGCCGGGGCTTAAAAGGCCTCCGGTATTTTTCAAACCGCCCTGTTCCATTACTTAAACAAGGAGTTGTAGCCTATGGCGAAACATGAGGGAGCCGTGACCCAGGTGATGGGCCCGGTTCTGGATATCCGCTTTGAAGACGGGCAGCTGCCCCAGCTGCTCAGCGCCATTGAAATTCCCCATGGGGCGCACACCATCGTGGCGGAGGTGGCCCAGCACATCGGGGACAATGTGGCCCGGTGCGTCGCCATGAGCTCCACCGACGGCTTGCAGCGGGGCGCGAAAGCCTACGATACCGGCAGCTCCATCACTGTGCCCGTGGGCGAGGAATGCCTGGGCCGGGTGTTCAACCTGCTGGGCCAGCCCATCGACGAGCAGGGCCCGGTCGCGGCCCAGGAGCGCTGGCCCATCCACCGCCCCGCCCCCAGTTATGAGGAGCAGGAGCCCGCCACAGAGATCCTGGAGACCGGAATTAAAGTTGTGGACCTGATCTGCCCCTACGCCAAGGGCGGCAAGATCGGCCTGTTTGGCGGCGCCGGCGTGGGCAAAACCGTGCTCATCATGGAGCTGATCAACAACGTGGCCAAGGCCCACGGCGGCATTTCCGTGTTCACCGGCGTTGGGGAGCGAACCCGGGAGGGCAACGACCTGTACCGGGAGATGACCGAGTCCGGCGTTCTGCACAAGACCGCCATGGTCTACGGGCAGATGAACGAGCCCCCCGGAGCCAGAATGCGGGTGGGCCTTTCGGGTCTGACCATGGCCGAGTATTTCCGAGATGTGAAGCACCAGGACGTGCTGCTGTTTATCGACAACATCTTCCGCTTTACCCAGGCAGGTTCCGAGGTCTCGGCCCTCCTAGGCCGGATGCCCTCCGCCGTGGGCTACCAGCCCACCCTGGCGACCGAAATGGGCGCCCTTCAGGAGCGGATCACCTCCACCAAGGCCGGTTCCATCACCTCCGTCCAGGCGGTCTACGTCCCGGCGGACGACTACACCGACCCGGCGCCCGCCACCACCTTCGCCCATCTGGACGCCACCACCGCTCTGGACCGGGGCATCGCCTCCCTGGGCATTTACCCGGCGGTGGACCCCCTGAGCTCCACCTCCCGGATCCTGACCCCGGAGATTTTGGGCCGGGACCACTATGAGACCGCCCGGGGCGTCCAACGGATTTTGCAGCGGTACAAGGAGCTGCAGGACATCATCGCCATCATGGGCATGGATGAACTCAGCGAGGAAGACAAGCTGACCGTGGCCCGGGCCCGGAAGATTCAGCGGTTTTTGTCCCAGCCCTTCACCGTGGCGGAGCAGTTCACCGGTTACGAGGGCAAGTATGTGCCTCTGAAAGAGACGATCCGGGGCTTCCGAGAGATTATCGAGGGCAAGCACGACCAGATCCCCGAGTCCTACTTCCTCTTCGCCGGCACCATCGACGAGGTAGTGGAAAAGTACCGGAGGGATCAGGCATGACCTCCTTTCCCCTGAAAATCGTTACCCCCGACGGGCTGCTGTTCGACGGCCAGGCGGAGGAGCTGATCGTCCGCACCACCAGCGGGGACATGGGCATCCTGGCGGGGCATCTGCCCTGCGTGGCCCCCCTGGGCATGGGCCGGGCAGTGATTGTCACGGACGGCCAGCGGCGCTACGCCGCCTGCATCGGCGGGATGCTCTCTGTCACAAGCCAGGGCGTGACCTTGGTGCCCACCACCTTTGAATGGGCGGACCGGATCGACGTGCCCCGGGCGGAGGCCTCGGAAAAACGAGCCAAAACGGTCCTTGCCAACAAGTCCGCCTCCGACGCCGACCTGCGCCTGGCGGAGGCCCGGCTCAAGCGGGCGCTGGTGCGGAAAAGCGTGGGCAGCAGACAATTTTAAAGAACCTAAAAGGCCGCCGGTTAAACCGGCGGCCTTTTCCTCGTGTTTTTGCTATTTATCTTCTTTTGCCCGTTCCATGGAAAATCCAGGGAAATATTCCTCCACAAAGTCCACTTTCTCCACCTGGAACGCCCGTCCGTCCAGGTACTGGAGCGCGCCGCCGGGGGTGGAAAAGCGAAAGGCCAGCCGGTAGGCGCACAGGGCCTGATAATTCCGGTCAAACCGCTTGTCCAGCTTCCCATATTTCCCGTCCCCCAGCAGAGGATGCCCGGCATGGGCAAACTGGGCCCGGATCTGATGGGTCCTGCCGGTGATCAGGCGGCACTCTACCAAAGACAGCCCGTTCCGACTCTCCAAAACCCGGTAGTCCGTCCGGCAGCTCTTTGCGCCGGGCTGGGGCTTATCCGTAATAAAGACCCGGTTTTTCACTGAATCCTTGAAGAGAAATCCGGTCAGCGATCCCTCCTGGGGCTTGGGGGTCCCCTCCACAATGGCGAGGTAGGCCTTTTCCAGCTCCCGGTCCTTGATCTTCTGGTTGAGAATCCGCAGGGCCTCCGCATTTTTCGCGGCGATGACGATGCCACCGGTGTTCCGGTCGATCCGGTTGCACAACGCCGGGGCGAAGGCGTTCTCCCCTCTCGGCCGCCACTCCCCCTTCTGATACAGATAGGCTTGGATGTGGTCGATCAGGGTCCGGCCGTACTCCGCCCCGTCATGGGGATGGACCGCCAAACCCGGGCGCTTGTCCGCAAGCAATATATTTTCGTCCTCGTACACCAGGTTCAGCCGGGGGCTCGTCACGGTGAGGTAGGCGTTATCCTGCCGGGGAGTCTCAAAAAACTCGTCGTTGATATAAAGCTGCAACACGTCCCCTGCTTCCAGCCGGGTGTCCCGTTCCGCCCGGGCGCCGTTGCGCTTGATCCGCTTCAGACGGATGTACTTCTGAGCCAGGGAGGCGGGAAGCAATGGCACCGCCTTGCCTAAAAAACGGTCCAGGCGCTGGCCCGCGTCGTTGGGACCAATGGTCAATTCCTTCATTACAGCAGCGTCTTTCCGATGTCCTGATCAAAGTGCCGGTTGATCTGCTCCGTGAATTCCTGGGCGGCGTTGTAACCCATTTTCCGCTGCCGGTTGTTCATGGCCGCCACCTCCAAAATGATGGCCAGATTCCGGCCCGGGGTGATGGGAATAGTGTTCATGGGGACCTTCACCCCCAGAATGTCCATGTACTGGTCCTCCAGCCCCAGCCGGTCGTACACGTCCTGGCTGTTCCAGGGCACCACGTTCACCACCAGATTGATCTCGTTTTCCAGCTTGATGGCGCCCACGCCAAATAGGGTGGCAACATTGATGATGCCGATGCCTCTGAGCTCGATGTAATTGCGGATCAGCTCCGGGGCGGTGCCCACCAGGGAGGTCTCGGAAATCTTCCGGATCTCCACGGCGTCGTCGGCGATCAGGCGGTGGCCCCGCTTCACCAGCTCCACGGCGGCCTCGCTTTTGCCGATACCGCTGTCCCCCACCAGAAGGACTCCCTCGCCGTAGACCTCCATCAGCACCCCATGGCGGGTAATCCTAGGGGCCAGGGCAGCTTTCAGATAGGTGATGATGGCGGAAACGATGGTGCTGGTAGCCTCCGGACTGCGCAGCACAGTGACATTATGCTTCTTGGCGACATTCATCAGCTCCGGACTGGGCACCAGGTTCCGGGACAGGAGCAGCGCCGGGAATTTATAGGAAAACAGCCGGTCCAGCGTCAGGGCCCGCTCGGTCGTGGTGAGCTTGCGCAGATAGCTGGCCTCCACGTTGCCGATGACCTGGAGGCGCATGGGTTCAAAATGGTCAAAGTACCCCGCCAGCTGGAGCCCGGGCCGGGCCACGTCCTCCACCGTCAGCCGGATGGAGCCATAGTCGGTGGCGCTGTAGACCACCTCCAAATGAAACGCCTGCACCAGCGTTTTCAGCGGAACACTGTAGGTCTCTACCATATTCGGACCTTCCTTCACCCAAAATTCCTACCGACGGAGAGAATCCTTCCTCCGCGCCCTGCCTTACTGGGCTATTATACCTGCTGAAAAGCAAAATAGCAATCAAATTTTCAAAAAAGATAAAAAATTATGAAAAAAGACTTGCTTTTTTCCCAAAACTTTGATATCATACTAGGGCGCTTTGAAAAGCGCGGGCCAAATCAGTGTGGATAGGAGGTGCGGGAATGGCAAAGTGTGATTATTGCGGCAAGGGTGTGACCTTCGGAATCAAGGTTTCTCACTCCCACAGACGCTCCAACCGGGCATGGAAGCCCAATGTCAAGCGCGTCAAGGCCATCGTCAATGGAACGCCGTGCCATGTGTACGCTTGTACCAGATGCCTTCGTTCCAACAAGGTCCAGCGTGCCATCTGACAAATACAAACCGGCGCCGGGAATGGCGCCGGTTTTTCATTTTTTGGGATTGCGCGGAGGGCCGTTCCATGGTATAATAGCCACACAGCGGCTATTATACTTTGATTTCTAGTTCTTATTCTCCCGCCCTATCGGGCGGGGAAAAAGACACCGCAAAGAAATACAAATCGTTTTTCCGCCTTTTGGGCGGAAAAAATCTGTACACGGAGGGAGAAAGGGGGCGCTTCCATGCGAATATTGGTTCTGTCCGACTCCCACTCGGTACTGCGCACCATGCGGGCCTATGTGGCTAAGACCCAGCCCGGCGCCATCATTCACCTGGGAGACTATTACGCCGACGGGCAGGTCCTGGCGGAGGAAAATCCCCACCTGGTAGTCCACCAGGTGCCGGGAAACTGCGACCTGTACCGGGTGCCGGGCTCCACAGCCATGACTCTGTGCTACCCGGTGGGCGGCGTAAAGCTCTACATGACCCACGGGCATATGCAGCATGTAAAGCTGGGCCTGGGCCGGCTCCTAAAGGACGCCCAGGAGGCCCACGCCCAGGCGGTGCTGTTCGGGCATACCCATGAGCCCCTGTGCCGTCAGGAGCCTGACGGGCTTTGGGTGCTGAATCCGGGCAGCTGCGGCTTTGCCGGAACCGCCGGATTGATCGAAACAAAGGATGGCGCCATCGTCCGCTGCGCCATCCTGACCCGGGAAGATTTGGAGGAAAAACCATGATCCTGACGGTGGATATCGGCAACTCCCATATTGTTCTGGGCGGCTTTGAAGGGGACGTTCTCCGGTTTCAGGCCCGCTTAAGGACGGAACCGGGAAAAACCGCGGACCAGTACAGCGTGGATCTGAAGATCCTGCTGGATGTGAACGGTCTTGCCCCCGGCCAAATCGAAGGCGCCATCATCGCCAGCGTGGTGCCCCAGGTGCTCAACGACTTCCGCGCCGCCATTGAAAAGCTCACCGGCAAGCACCCCTTGGTGGTGGGCCCGGGTTTGAAAACCGGGCTGAACATTCTTCTGGAAAACCCTGCCCAGACCGGCGCGGACCTGGTGGCGGCGGATGTGGCGGCCCTCAGGAGCCACCAGCCGCCCCTGATCCTCATCGACATGGGCACCGCCACCACCTTTTCAGTGCTGGACAAAAACGGGGCCCACATCGGCGGCTGCATCTGCCCAGGGGTCCAGATCTCCCTGGACGCGCTTATGAGCCGCACCGCTCTGTTACCCGGCATCCAACTGGACAAGCCCAAGCGAGTCATCGGCCGGAACACCATCGACGCTATGCGCAGCGGCGTCCTGCTGGGCACCGCCTCCATGCTGGACGGCATGGTTGCCCGGATCGAGGCGGAGCTGGGGCAGAAGGCCACAGTCATCGCCACCGGGGGCATCGCCCCCTTCCTGACGCCTCTGTGCGCCACCCCCATGATCTACGACCAAGATCTGGTGCTGAAGGGGCTGGCCATCCTCTACCGGGAGAACCGGCGGAGCTAAAGCACCAGCAGCATGGCGACGGTCGCCGCCACACTGCCGGCAATAGCCAGCATCAGCAGGGCGTCCAGGAGCCGGTGGCTCCACTTCACCTTGGGCGCGGCGTTGGGAAAGGGAATGGGCTCCCGCATGGGCGGGGCCGGCATCGGCTCTAAACGAAGGGCGGCGGACTGTCTCATTGAAAAAACCTCCTTGTGAATTTCTGGCACAAGGATATCACAGATTCAGTCCGTCAGGATGGACTAATTCACCGTTTCTTCCAATTTCTATCTCTTGCGTTCTGCCGGAAAATATGCTATACTAGAAGAAACGCGGGAAGCCCGGTTTGGGCGCGGAGGTGGCCTATGCGCGACGGAAACACGATGACAGAAAAATATCTCTCCTTCCGGGAGCGGCTCCAGCCGGGTCTGGACGCCACGGGGTCGTTTTTGGGAGGCGTGGGCCACGCTTTCAAGCTGGTGGTTACATACCTGGTGCGGATGCGCAAGGTTCTGCTGTCCATCCCGGTGCTGGTTTTGGCCGTTCAGCTGGCCCAGTACAACACGGAGCATCTGCCTGATCAGGTGGGGATCGACCTGCAGACCACCGGGGAATTCGCCCTGGTGATCTCCCGGAACGCAGCGGTGATGGGCCCCCTGGTGCTGACGGTGCTGTGTCTGGTGCTGATGTTCTGCTCCCGCAGGACCATGTATCCCTGGATCATCAGCGTATTCTCCCTGGTGCTGCCGCT
>CANQQI010000103.1 GCA_947625945.1 uncultured Oscillospiraceae bacterium | reverse complement strand
AGCAGCTCGCCGGCGATCTTGTACATATTGGGGATCATCAGCAGCAGGCCCTGGGAGGCGGTGTAGGTGGTGGTCAGCGCGCCGGCGGCCAGGGAGCCGTGGACCGTGCCGGAGGCGCCGGCCTCGGACTGCATCTCCACCACTTTAACGGGATTGCCAAAAATGTTTTTGCGGCCCGCGGCAGCCCACTGGTCCACGTTGTCGGCCATGGGGCTGGAGGGGGTGATGGGGTAGATGCCAGCTACTTCCGTAAAGGCATAGCTGACGTGGGCGGCGGCGGTGTTGCCGTCCATGGTTTTGAATTTTCTAGCCAAAATGAAATACCTCCTATAAGGATTCAAATTTGTCGCAACTATGATATCACTTTTGCGGCGATTTGTAAAGTGCGGGATGGGCAGATCCATAAAAAAATCGTGGAAACATACAAAAGAGAATGGCATTTTTGCCACATTTCGGAAGTTAGACGCCACTAACCGTAAAAAAGGGATTGCGTTTTTCAAGAAAAAACGGTATCATGAAAACCAGGAAAAAAGAGGAGGCGGAAAAATGATTTGCAGCGTTCACACCTTCGGCGTTACGGGCATTCAGGGCATCTCCGTGACCGCGGAGTGCTATCTTTCCAACGGCCTGCCGGGGTTTGACATTGTGGGGCTGCCGGACGCGGCGGTAAAGGAGGCCCGGGAGCGGGTGCGGGCGGCGATCAAGACCAGCGGCATGACCTTTCCCACCAGCCGCATCACCGTGAATCTGGCCCCCGCCAATCTGAAAAAGGCGGGCACCCATTACGATCTGCCCATCCTGCTCTCCATTCTCTGCGCCTGCGGAGCGGTGCGCCGTCCCAAGCCGGAGTGGGCTTTTTTGGGCGAAGTGAGCCTGGACGGGAAGCTCCGGGCTGTGCCCGGGGTGCTGCCCATGGCCCTGTCCGCTAAAAAATCGGGGATCACGTCGATTTTCGTCCCGGCGGAGAACGCCGCCGAGGCGACTTTGGCCCGGGGACCGGCGGTGTACCCGGTTTCCTCCGTGGGCCAGTTGGCGTCCTTTCTCAACAAAGAAGGCGCGCTTCCGGAGGAGCCCCTTTGGATCCCTCAGCCCGAAAATGTCCAGGGCCTGGATTTTAAAGACGTCTTAGGCCAGGAAAATGTGAAACGGGCCCTGGAGATCGCCGCCGCCGGCGGGCACAATGTGCTGCTCATCGGCCCGCCTGGCTCGGGGAAAAGTATGCTCAGCAGGCGGCTGCCCTCCATTCTGCCGGATATGACTTGGGAGGAGTCTTTGGAGGTCAGCCAGATCTATTCCGTCATGGGTCTGCTGGACGCCCAGCATCCGCTGGTGACCCGGCGGCCCTTCCGGGCGCCCCACCACACCATCTCCAACGCCGGGCTGGCCGGCGGCGGCTCCAATCCCCGGCCGGGGGAGATTTCCCTGGCCCACCAGGGGGTGCTGTTTTTGGACGAGCTGCCGGAATTCCACCGGGACACTCTGGATCTGATGCGCCAGCCTTTGGAGGACGGGGCGGTGACCATCTCTCGGATTCACGGCTCCGTGACCTACCCGGCGGAGCTGATGCTGGTGTGCGCCATGAACCCTTGCAAATGTGGCTGGTACGGGGACCCCTCGGGCCGCTGCACCTGCTCGCCTCAGTCGGTGCAGAGCTATCGCGGCCGCATTTCCGGGCCCCTGCTGGACCGGATCGATATTGTGGTGGAGGTGCCGGCGGTCCACTTTGAAGACCTGCGTACCCGGGCGGAGGCGGAGCCCTCCGCCGCTATCAAGGCCCGGGTGGACGCCGCCCGGCAGCGGCAGCACAGCCGGTTCGCGCCCCGGGGGCGGATGTGCAACGCCCGGATGGGGCCGGAGGAGTTGCGGAAGTTCTGCCTCCTGTCCCCGGAGGGCACCGAGCTGATGCGCCAGGCCTATGAGGCCCTGGGCCTCACCGCCCGGAGTTATGATCGGATCGTCCGGGTGGCCCGAACCATCGCGGACCTGGAGGACAGTCCGGAAATTCAGCCCCAGCACATTGCCGAGGCCATCGGCTATCGAATGGTGAACCTGGGCGTTTAAAAAAGGAGCGGCTATGAAGGAAATTTTTTTGATGAAGCTGGGCGAGGTGGTTCTGAAGGGAGCCAACAAGCGCCAGTTTGAAAACCGCCTGCGGCAGAATGTCCGGCGGCGGGTGAAAAAATTCGGCAATTTTGACGTGTATCTTATGCAGTCTACGGTCTATGTGGAGCCCCTGGAGGAAGACGCGGACCTGGATGGGGCTTGGGAGGCCCTGGGCACGGTGTTCGGCACGGTGAGCCTGTGCCGCTGCCGTCCCTGCGAAAAAAATCTGGACGCCATCTATCAGGCGGTGGAGACCTACCTGGGGGAGGAGTTGGACCAGGCTGCCTCCTTCAAGGTGGAGTCCAAGCGGTCGGACAAGTCCTTTCCGCTGACCTCCATCCAGATCTCCCAGGAGATTGGCGGACGGCTGGCGGAGGCCCATCCGAATTGCCGAGTGGACGTCCACAGCCCGGAATACACGGTGTATGTGGAGATCCGGGACCTGGCGGCCTATGTCCACGGCCCCGCGGCCCCCGGCGCCGGGGGTCTGCCCACCGGGGTGGGGGGCCGGGCCATGTGCCTGCTCTCCGGGGGCATCGATTCTCCCGTGGCGGCCTATATGATGGCCAAGCGGGGCATGGAGGTGGAGGCGGTCCACTTCTTTTCCTATCCCTACACCTCCCAACTGGCCAAGGACAAGGTCCTGGAACTGGCCCGGCTGGTCAGCAGGTATTGCGGCAGGATGACCGTGAACATCGTGGGCTTTACCGAGATCCAGGAGTCCATCCGGGACCACTGCCCGGAGGAATACTTCACCCTGATCATGCGCCGGTTCATGATGGAGATTGCCCAGGAGCTGGCCCGGCGGGACGGCTGCGAGGCTCTGATCACTGGAGAGAACCTGGGCCAGGTGGCCAGCCAGACCGTGGAGGCCATGGCCGTGACCGGAGAGCGGGTGGAGTTGCCCATTTTCATGCCCCTGGTGGGCATGGACAAGGAGGAGATCGTGACCCGGGCCCGGCGGATTGGGACCCTGGAGACCTCCATTTTGCCCTATGAGGACTGCTGTACAGTCTTTACCCCCAAGCATCCCCGGACTAAACCCACTCTGGGCCAGGTCCGGAAGGCGGAGGCGGCTCTGGACCGGCCCGCCCTGATTAAGCGGGCCCTGGAGTCAGTGGAGAAGGTGACGGTGCGCTATGACGAAGACGAAGCTTTGCTCTGATCTGCTTGCCGCCCTGGCGGGGAAGACCCTGGCCACGGCGGAGAGCTGCACCGGCGGCGGCATCGGCCAGGCCCTTACCGCCATTCCCGGCAGCTCCCAGGTCTACAAGGGCGGAATTATAAGTTATGTAAACCAAATCAAGCGAGATCTGCTTCATGTTCCCGCTTCTCTGCTGGAGACGGAGGGGGCAGTATCCGCCTCGGTGGCGGAAGCCATGGCCTGGGGCGCCCGGGAGGTCCTGGGGGCAGACGTGGCCATCTCTGTCACCGGCCTGGCGGGACCCGACGGGGATGAATTCGGCCGCCCGGTGGGGACGGTGTTTATCGGCTGCGCCGACAGCGCCGGGGCCGTAGTTCACGAGTACCACTTTGCCGGGACCCGGGCCCAGATCCGGGAGCGAGCCATCCAGGCAGCGTTGGCCCTGGCCCTGGAACGGGTGGGTGGCTGAAATGTACCGGATTTTCATTGTGGAGGACGACCCGGGCATTGCCCAGGCCATCGAGGACCAGGCCCGGCTGTGGGACCTGGACACCCGCCGGGTCTCGGACTTCCGGAACGTGATGGGGGAGTTTTCGGCCTATAACCCCCATCTGGTGCTGCTGGATATCGGCCTGCCCTTTTTTGACGGGTATCACTGGTGCGGCCAAATTCGACAGGTCTCCAAGGTACCTATCCTCTTTCTGTCCTCCGCGTCGGACAATATGAACATCGTCATGGCCATGAATCTGGGGGCTGACGATTTTATCGCCAAGCCCTTCCACATCAGCGTCCTCATGGCCAAGCTCCAGGCGCTGCTGCGCCGGGCCTACGCCTTTGGGGCGGCCATGCCGGTATTTGAACACCGGGGGGCCCTGCTGAACACCGGGGACGGAACCTTGATCTACGAAAACCAAACGATCCAGCTGACCAAGAACGAGTTCAAAATCCTTTTGACCCTGATGGAGAACCGGGGCAGGACAGTGAGCCGGGAGAAGCTGATGGAGCGCCTTTGGGCCACGGACAGCTTCGTGGACGAGAACACTCTGACGGTGAACGTGAACCGGCTGCGGAAAAAGCTGGACGCCGCCGGGCTGGAAAACTTTATCCTGACCAAATTCGGCCAGGGCTACCTGATCGACTGAAAAATGGACTTTTTTCTTCGCTATCTTCGGAAAAAAGCGGGCGTGATCGGCTTTTTCCTGCTCTGTATGAGCGTTTTTCTGCTGGTATTCGCCCTGTACCGGCTGCCGCTGACGGCGGTGGTCTACCCGGCGGCGTTGTGCCTGCTGCTGGGTGGGGGATTCTTGGCGGCGGATTACCGCCGGGCCCTCCGTCGGCACCGGAGCCTGACAGCCCTGGCGCGGCTGCCGGAGGAGCTGATGGAGGAACTGCCCCTGGCGGCGGGACCTCTGGAGGAGGACTATCAGGCCCTTCTTCAAGCTCTGCGTGACCAGCTTGCCCAGCTTCGCGCCGCTGCCCAGACCGGCGCGGCGGATATGAGGATGTACTGCACCCTCTGGGTCCACCAGATCAAGACCCCCATCGCCGCCATGCACCTGCGGCTGCAAAGCGAGGACACGGATCTGTCCCGCCAGCTTACGGAGGAACTGCTGCGGGTGGAGCAGTATGTGGACATGGTGCTGGCCTACTTCCGGCTGGAGACCGACAGCGGAGACTATGTCTTCGGAGAATATGACCTGGACGGCATCCTCCGGGCCGCCATCCGCCGGTTCGCGCCCCAGTTTATCCGCAAGAAGATCCGGCTGGACTATGCGCCCATCCACCAAAAAGTCCTGACGGATGAAAAGTGGCTGTGCTTCGTGGTGGAGCAGCTGCTGTCCAACGCCCTGAAATACACCCCCGCCGGCAGTATTTCCGTCACCTGGGAGGAGCCCGGGACCCTCTGCGTCCGGGACACGGGCATTGGCATCGCTCCGGAAGATCTGCCCCGTATTTTTGAAATGGGCTACACTGGCTTCAATGGCCGGACCGACAAGCGGGCCAGCGGTATCGGCCTCTACCTCTGCCGCCGGATCTGCGGAAACCTGGGCCACGGCATTACCGCCGAATCGGAGCCGGGGAAGGGCACCGTGATTCGCCTCCGCCTGGACCGGGAGCGGTTCAACGGGGAGTAAATGTGACAATTTTGTTCGTTTGACCGGGGAAAATGTAAGGCGAATCCATGGCCTTGCGGTTCCCCGGTCTGTTACAATAGCGCCATCAAAGGAGGTTGACTTATGCGCATTTTGGAAGTGGAGAATCTGAAAAAAGTCTATACTACCCGCTTAGGCGCGCAAAAGGTGGAGGCCCTGACTAATGTCTCCTTCTGCGTGGAGGAGGGGGAGTTCGTGGCCATCATGGGCGAGTCCGGCAGCGGCAAGACCACCCTTCTGAACATTCTGGCGGCGCTGGACAGCCCCACCGCCGGGGCGGTGTACCTGGATGGCAGGAATTTAAGCAAGATCGGCCAGGGGACCATGGCGGCCTTCCGGCGGGACAATCTGGGCTTTGTGTTTCAGGAGTTCAATCTGCTGGACACCTTCACCGTGGAGGACAATATTTTTCTGCCCCTGGTCCTGGCCTCCCGGCCCTATTGGGAGATGCGGGACCGGCTGACGCCTCTGGCGGAAAAGCTGGGCATCGGGGAGCTGTTAAAGAAGTACCCCTATGAGATTTCCGGCGGTCAGAAGCAGCGGGCCGCCGTGGCCCGGGCTCTGATCACCCGCCCCCGGTTGCTGCTGGCGGACGAACCCACCGGCGCCCTGGATTCCAAGGCCACCGACGAGCTGCTGCGCCTCTTTGCCCAGATCAACGGGGAAGGGCAGACGGTGCTGATGGTGACCCACTCCGTCAAGGCCGCCAGCCACGCCGGGCGGGTACTGTTCATCAAGGACGGCCAGGTGTTCCACCAGCTCTACCGGGGCGGCTGCACCGACCAGGAGTTCTACCAGCGGATTACGGACGCCCTCACCGCCCTGGCTACCGGGAGGGAGGAGCAATGAAAAGGCTGCTTTTTTACCCCCGCCTGGCCTGGAGCGGGATCCGGAAAAACGGGCGGCTGTACGGCCCGTACCTGCTGGCGGGCATGGGGACCGTGGCCATGAACTACATCGTCGGGGCCCTGACGGTGGACGAGGTGCTGTCCTCCACCGCCGGCGGCAGCCGGGCCCAGCAGTTTCTGGGCCTGGGCGTCTTCATTATGCTGCTGTTTTCCGCCCTGTTTTTGTTCTACTCCAATTCTTTTATTCTCCGCCGGCGGATGAAGGAGTATGGACTCTATAATGTCCTGGGCATGGGCAAGGGCCATGTGGGCGTCACCATGTTTTTTGAGACGCTGACGGTTTATATCCTCTGTCTATTGGGAGGCGTGTTCCTGGGGGCGGCGCTGTTCAAGCTGGCCCAGGCGGGACTGCTGGCGGTGGTCCACGAGGGGCCGGACTTTCGGCTGACCTTCGATTTTGACGTTGCATGGTATACGGCCAAGGCCTTTGGGGTCATTTTCCTCCTGATTTTCCTGGTGAATTTGTTCCGGGTGCGGCTTACGAACCCCGTGACCCTGCTCCGGGGGGAGAACACAGGGGAGAAGCCCCCCAAGGCCAACTGGGTCCTGGCGGTGTTGGGTGTGATTCTGCTGGGCTTTGCCTATTACCTGGCGGTGACCCTGCGGCAGCCGTTGGAAGTGATGGTGTGGTTTTTTATCGCGGTAGCGCTGGTAATCCTGGCAACCTATCTGCTGTTTATTTCCGGGTCTGTGGCGCTGTGCCGGGGCCTGCAAAAAAACACCCGGTACTACTATCAGAAGGACCATTTTGTTTCCGTTGCCTCCATGGTCTACCGGATGCGCCGCAATGGGGCGGGACTGGCCTCCATCTGCATCCTGTGCACCATGGTGCTGGTGATGCTCTCCAGCACCAGCTGCCTCTACGTCGGGACGGAGGACAGCCTTTTGGCCCGCTATCCTCGGCAGATCAATATCAGCGTGGCCTTTGAGGGCTACGCCGATTTGGAGAATGCCGACCTGGACACGGTCCGGCGCCGGATCGGGGAGCTGGGGGATAGCTACGGATTTCAGCCGGAAAACGCGGTGGATTACACCCAGGTTTCCTTCTCCGGCCTGCTGGAGCAGGGCCGGGT
>CANQQI010000102.1 GCA_947625945.1 uncultured Oscillospiraceae bacterium | reverse complement strand
GCTCCGGGTCGGCGGCCTCCCCCAGGAGGGGACTGATGATCTTTTTGGCCATCCGGACCCCGCTCCACAGCACATACACCGCCGCCAGCAGCCCCACAAACCCGTCGATCCGCCAGTCCAGGGTGGTCTCCACCACGCCGGAGAGCAGCACCGCCCCGGTGGCGGCGGCGTCGGACCGGCTGTCAGCGGCGGCGGTCTCCAGGACGGGGGACTGAATAAATATCCCCCAGCGGCGATATTTCCAGGCCATGAAGCACTTGACCAGGATGGACAGCCCCAGCGCCAACCCCATGGGCAGCGTCAGCACCACCTGCGCCGGGTGAAGGAGCTTTCCCACGGAGGTGCGGCCCAGCTCAAAGCCAATGACCACCATCATGGCGGCCACCGCCAGCCCCGCCAGATACTCATACCGGGCGTGGCCGTAGGGATGGTCCCCGTCGGCGGGCTTTTCCGCCAGGCGGAACCCCAGCAGGGTCACCACGGAGCTGGCGGCGTCGGAAAAGTTGTTCAGCCCATCGGCGGTGACGGCGATGGAGCCGGAGAGCAGCCCCACCGCGATTTTTCCGCAGGACAGCAGCAGATTGCAGACGATCCCAAAGATCCCGGCGAAGGCGCCCACTTTGGACCGGTCCTTGGGGTCGGTGAACAGGCGAAGAAAAAGATCAGGCATAAAGACTCCTTTTCTCGTTCGTCCGCCTTTGGCGGACAGAGGAAGGCGGCAGGGGCTTCTACTACGGGTAGAGGCCCCGATTCTACTCTCCGGCGAGGAGAATTTTCAAATTCTACCAATCAAAGGGTGACATCCGCTGGAAAAAGAAGTATGATTTTCATAGCGCCGCCGGGTAGTACCTTCTATTATACGCAGCCCCGGGGCGAATGTAAAGTATTATTTGGAGGCGATCACATATGACGAATTTCGACATTCTCACCGATTCGGCCAGCGACCTGCCGGAGCAGCTCCACGGGGAGCTGGGGATCCAGGTGCTGCCCCTGACGGTGCGGTTCCGGGGGCAGGAATTTGAGGATTATAATAATGATAAACTCAAGACCTTTTTTGGCGCTTTGCGGGCGGGGGAGGAGGCCAGCACGGCGGCGGTGAATCCCCAGCGGTGGGCCGCGGCCATGGAGCCGTCCCTGGCGGCGGGCCGGGACCTGCTGGTGATCGCCTTTTCCTCGGGCCTGAGCACCACCTACCAGGCGGCGGAGCTGGCGAAAAACGAGCTGGCCGAAAAGTACCCGGAGCGCAAAATTCGGGTGGTGGACAGCCTGTGCGCCTCCTTAGGGCAGGGACTGCTGGTGTGGTACGCCTGCAAGAAGCGGGACGAGGGCCTGTCCCTGGACGAGCTGGCGGACTGGGTGGAGCGGGAAAAATTCCACCTGTGCCACTGGTTCACCGTGGACGATCTGATGTACCTGAAACGGGGCGGCCGGGTCAGCGCCGCCACGGCATTGCTTGGCACCATGCTGCAAATCAAGCCGGTGCTCCATGTGGACAACGAGGGGCATCTCATCAATATGTCCAAGGCCCGGGGCCGGAAGGCCTCCATCCAGGCCCTGGCGGCCAAGGCCAAGGAGCTGGCCCTCCCCGGGGAGAACGAGACGGTGTTCATCTGCCACGGGGACTGCCGGGAGGACGCGGAGTACCTGGCCAGCCTGGCCCGGGAGCAGCTGGGGGCCAAAAACGTGTTGATCGGCTATGTGGGGGCGGTGATCGGCTCCCATTCCGGCCCCGGCACCCTGGCCCTGTTCTTCCTTGGGAAAAACAGATAAAGCCGGGAAAAGGACCTCTTTTCCCCCGGCAAAAACCGGCCCCAACGGAATATTTTGCCGCCGCCAAGGAAGAAACGCCGTTTCCCCTGGCGGCGGGATTTTGTATGTGTCCGCTCTCCGCGGACACATTAAAAAAAGTGTGTTTTGCCCCTCGGTATATTTCACAACTGAGAAAAAGGGATTGGGGGTTATTTTGGCCAATTAGCGGTTTTTTTCAAAACTTCTTAATAAACTCTTGAAAAATGGAAAACAGTTGTGGTAGAATAGGCGCACACCGGAGCCGTAATGTCTTCGGCCGGTGTCATTGCCAAGCTATGTTGCGGGCTTGCGTTCTCAAGCACGACAAGCATAGGAAATTTTAAGGAGGTAATCAGATGAAAAAGACACTTGCACTGCTTCTGGCTGTTGCGATGGTTCTGGCCGTTCTGGCGGGCTGCGGCCCTCAGGGCACCACGGAACCCACCGGCGGCGGCACGGAAGGCACCAACCCCCCCGAGGGTACCCAGGGCACTCAGGGCTCCGAGAGCACTGAACCCGCCGGCCCCACAATCCCCGAGTATACCGTGACGGAGTTTGACTCCACCGCTAAGTATACTTACAACACCTGGACCACCAGACTGAGCTCCAACTGGAACCCCCACGACTATGAGGACGCGGACTCCAGCGATCAGATGGGCTACCTGATCGACAGCTTCTACACCTTCGCTTTCAACGACGCGCTCCATCCCATGGACGATCCCACCCGTACCCCCTATGACGGCTATGTGATCATCCCCCAGATGGCCGTTGGCATGCCCGTGGACGTGACCGCTGAGGTCGCCGCCGAGCATCCCGAGTGGGTTCCCGAGGGCGCCACTTCCGGCTATGCCTACGCCATCACCCTGCGTGACGACCTGTACTTCGACACCGGCTACCACATCACCGCCGACACCTATGTGGAAGGCATGAAGCAGATCCTGGATCCCAAGCTGCAGAACTACCGCGCCACCGACGTGTATGCCAATACCTACGGCATCGTGGGCGCCGAGGCCTACTTCCGCCAGGGCACCGAGAACTTCCAGTCCTTCAACGACATGGGCACCACCTATGAGGAGTACATCGCCAACGGCGGCTCCGACGCGGACGTCGTGATCGACATCGACGGCTTCTGGGGCATCGAGACTGCCGAGGGCAAGACCTACGAAAGCATCGCCAGCGAGACCGAGATCCGCGATCCCGCCGTCGAGGAAGGCCAGGACGAAGATTACGTCTCCGCCAAGTATCTGTGGGACAACTACCTCGGACCGGACTCCACTTCTGGTTACTATGAGGCCGGCTACGCCAACCAGTACGCGGGCACCGTTAAGGTGTACCCCGCCGACCCCGTCTTTGAAGACACCGTCGGCTTCTACGCCAAGGATGAGTACACCCTGGTGGAAGTCTTCAAGGCCTCCTGCTCCGGCTTCACCCTGTTCTACAACGCCATTCAGGACAGCCTGATCCTGGTTGAGCCCACCGTCTATGCCTCCTGCATTACCCAGCAGGCCGACGGTACCTACTCCAGCACCTACATGACCAGTGTTGAGACCTCTCCTTCCTACGGTCCCTACAGCCTGACCGAGTACCAGACCGATAAGCTGATGCACTACAGCCGCAACGACTCCTGGTACGGCTACAAGGACGATGTGAACCACGTCTACATGGATCCTGAGGACGGCAACGTCTACCGGATGTATGAGACCACCGATATCGATCTCCAGGTCCTGGGCGACGTTGCCACCGCCAAGAACATGTTCCTGGCCGGCCAGTTGATCAGCTACGGCCTGCAGACCGCCGATATGGACGAGTATCAGCACAGCGACTACGTCTTCGATACCCCGGGCGCCACCATCTTCTTCGCCCTGCTGACCGGTAATGCCGATGGCCTGAACGCCCGTGAGGAGGCCGAGGGCTTCGACACCACCAAGGAAGATATCCAGACCATCCTGTGCCCCAGCTTCCGGAAAGCTTTCGCCGTCAGCTTTGACCGTCAGGCCTACTGCGACGAGACCAGCCCCTCCCTGACTCCCGGCTACGGCATCTTCGGCAAGACCGTCATCTATGACCCCGAGACTGCCGCTTACTACCGCGACACCGACGTGGCCAAGCAGGCCCTGTGCGACTTCTACTCCGTTGATGTCTCCCAGTTCTCCAGCCTGGACGACGCTGTGAACTCCATCACCGGTTACGATCCCGAGGCCGCCAAGGAGCTGTACGCCGCTGCCTTCCGGGAGTCCCTGGACGCCGGCTACATCACCGATGAGGACGGCGACGGCAAGTGCGACCAGACCATCAATCTGATCTATGCTGTTGGCTCCACCGAGCTGTCCGACGTCATGGATCTCCGGCTGAAGTGGTATGACAACGCCTTGGTCGAGGCCACCAAGGGCACCCCGTTTGAGGATAAGATCCACATGACCTACGAGCTGGTGGGCGGCGGCGAAGAGTTTGCCAACCGTCTGAAGGCTGGCTCCGCCGATATCTGCCTGTGCGGCTGGAACGGCTCCGCCATGGATCCGTATAACCTGCTCCAGGCTTACACTTGGGATTCCTACGCCTACGCCGCCAACTGGTACCGCCCCAAGGACGACATGCTGACCCTGACCCTCAACGGCGAGGAGATCACCATGAGCGTGTATGACTGGGCCGAGTGCGTTACCGGTAACGACGTCACCCTTAACGGCAAGACCTACAACTTCGGCACCAACAACGCGGATCAGGAGACCCGTATGCAGATCCTGGCCGGCGTGGAAGGCAAGCTGCTCCAGACCTTCACCTACATCCCCTTCGCCAACGACGGCTCCAAGGCCCTGCTGAGCATGAAGGTCTACTACGTGACCAACGAGTACAACGCGGTCATGGGCCGTGGCAGCATCGCCTACATGAAGTATAACTACACCGACGACGAGTGGGCCGCCTACTGCGACGAGCAGATCGCCGAGCACGGTCAGCTCCAGTACTGATCTCTTTCCGGAGGTTTGCCTCGGTAGAGACAGCGAAAACCAATTAAAGTTCCCTGAACATGCGGGAGGGGGCTAAGCGCCCCCTCCCATTTCCTTTTATTTTTAAACATCCGTCACAGCCTTGGTGATCATCCGCGCCCCGGCCGACGGGACGCGGATGAGAGAAGAAGGGGGAGAAAATATGTTCAAATACACCCTGCAAAGAATCCTATATATGTTCTTCGTGTTCATGGTGATCACCTTTATGTGCTTCATCCTGATCCGGATGCTGCCGCTGCCGGCTCTGCCGCCCAACGATCCCCACACGGAGATTCTCAAGATTCGCCGGGAGGCCCTGGGATACAACAAGCCCTATCTGGAGCAATTCTGGATCTTCCTGAAGGGCGTGGTCACCCGTTGGGACTGGGGTACCAGCGAAAAGCTCTATATCGGCCGGGATGTATGGCAGGTCTTTGTGGAGAAATTGCCCGCCACCATGATCGTCAACCTCTATTCTATTCTCTGGACCATCCCTGTGGGCATCGCTTTGGGTATTTGGGCGGCCCTGAAGAAGAATACCTGGGTGGACTATACCATTTCGACTCTGACCATGGTAGTCATCTCCGTGCCCAGCTTCGTCTACGCCTTTTTGATTCAGTACATCTTCTGCTTTAAGCTGCGGTGGTTCCCCTTTGTCATGAAGGGCGGCACGGACTACTTCAGCTGGGAAATGTTCCGTTCCATCGTGCCGCCCATTTTGGCGCTGTCCTTCGGCGTGATTGCCGGATTCTGCCGCACTACCCGTGCCGAGCTGACGGAGGTTTTGACCAGCGAGTTCATGCTGCTGGCCCGGACCAAGGGCCTGACCAAGACCCAGGCGACCGTCCGCCACGCCCTGAGAAACTGCTTTGTGGTCATCGTGCCCGGCATTTTCGGCGAGTTCATCGGCATCATCGGCGGCAGCCTGATTATCGAGCGAATTTTCTCCATCCCCGGCGTCGGCGGTCTGACGCTGAACGCCATCACGGGTTCGGATTATAATGTATTTATGCTGTCCACCTGCTTCTACACCGCCATCGGCCTGGCGGCCGGGTTGGTGGTGGACATCAGCTACGGCTTCATTGACCCGCGCATCCGCATGGGTTCCAAGAAATAAGGGAAGGAGGCGTTCCTATGGATTACGAGAGAATCCCCGCTGAAAAATTTGAGTTTGTCCAGCAGGACAAATTGCTGCGGGACAAAGCGCTGGAAACCAAGGCCCGGGGCTACTTTGCCGACGCCATGCTCCGCTTTGGAAAGAACAAATCCTCCGTCATCGCCGCCTGGATCCTGCTGGTGCTGATCCTGTACGCCATCATCGCGCCGATGCTTTCGCCGTACAGCATCTGGGACCAGGACAAGATCTACCTGAACTATGCGCCTTACGTTCCCAGCATCGCGGAGAAGGGCTGGGGCTTCCTGGATGGCTCCCGGGTCTACTCCGGTCAGAACGACTCCGCTATGCTGGCCTGGAAGGGCATCGCCCAGGAGACCGGCTTGGATCCGGTCATCGACCAGGTGGGCCAGCACGCCTACACCGTCCGGGAACGGGGCAAGGATGTTGTCAAGTACACCTACGACCTGGAGATCAATACCTACTTCGCCCTGGGCATCATGTACCGGAACTTCTCTTACGAGGAATATGAAAAGATCCAGAACTGGCAGAATGAGACCGGTATTCAGGTGATCTTCCCCTATGTGGAGTCAAAGGACATCCACGATATCACCGACCGGCCCAACATCTGGTACCAGGTGGACTCCTCCGGCAGCCCCAAGCCGGATAAGGATGGGAATCTGGTGCCCGCATACACCACCCGGACGGAGATCTCCGGCCCGGAGTACCACTCCATCCGGATCGCCAGCGACCCCGGCAACTACATCTATTCCTACGCCAAGTCCGGCGCCGTGCAGTGCCGTGTGCTGTACTATAACTATTACATCTACCTGAACGGCCACGCGCCCAGCTACCTGATGGGCACCAACGCCGTAGGCCAGGACATCTTCTGCGGCATCGGCGTGGGCGCCCGGTTCTCCATTCTGTTCGCCATCCTGGTGTCCGCCATCAACCTGACCATCGGCGCCTTCTACGGCGCGGCCCAGGGCTACTACGGCGGCTGGGTAGATATGCTTCTGGACCGGATCGCGGACATCCTCTCCGGCGTGCCCTTCGTGGTGGTCACCACCCTGTTCCAGCTGCACCTGGCCAAGAAGGTGGGCATCGTGCCCTCGTTCCTCTTCGCCTTCGTGCTGACGGGCTGGATCGGCATGGCGGCCCTGACCCGGCGGCAGTTCTACCGCTTCAAGGGCCAGGAATTCATCCTGGCGGCCCGGACCCTGGGCGCCAGCGACTTCCGGCTGATGTTCAAGCACATTTTCCCCAACGGCATTGGCTCCATCATCACCAGCTGCGCCCTGGTCATCCCCGGCGTCATCAGCTCCGAGACCTCCATGTCCTACCTGGGCATCGTGAACCTCAGCTCCTTCGCCGGCACCACCATCGGCACCCTGTTGGCCCAGGGCAACACCGTGGTCACCACTTCGCCCCATGCCGTGCTGTTCCCCAGCATTTTCCTGGGCCTGCTGATGATCTGCTTCAACCTCTTCGGCAACGGCCTGCGGGACGCCTTTAACCCGACTACGAGAGGAGTGGACGA
>CANQQI010000101.1 GCA_947625945.1 uncultured Oscillospiraceae bacterium | reverse complement strand
AGGGCATCTTGCAAGGTGGCTCACTTATTCGCTGTCATTTCCCAGAAATGTGGCTCATGTATATATTAGCATTTACAGCTATGCCGCCGCCTGCTCGGTGTCTGACAGAGTCCTGTTCCAGATGCTGAAGGACAATCCCAATATCTCGGAGGTGTTTCTCTGTATGGACAGCGACGAGCCAGGGCAGGCGGCTGCCAAAAGAATCAGCGATAAGCTGTTCACACAAGGAATAAGCGCAAGAATCCTCGTTCCCGAACACAAGGACTGGAACGAGGATCTTTTATATCTGAATCAAGAAGAAAGCGAGGTGGAAGAACCATGTCAGGTATTACAACTCTGATCATCGTCGGAGCCATCATGTTTACCGTCCTTGGCAGCGTGACCCTGCTGGCTCACATCTACAGTCTGAACAATATCAAGAGCAAGACGGTTGGCGACGGGCAGCACGGAACCGCCCGCTGGTTGACCAAAAGTGAGCAACGAAGGGTGTATCAACACATCCCGTTCACGCCCAAGAAATGGCGGGAGCAGGCTAAGCATGGCAAGACGCCTACCGGCGAAGATGGAAAACCTCTTCCGCAGGGCATCGTCGTCGGATGTACCGGTAACACCACGGCGATGGTGGACACCGGCGACGTCCATGTGCTGATGATCGGCGCGGCCGGCGTTGGCAAAACCGCCTTCTGGCTGTACCCATGTATCGAGTATGCCTGCGCCAGCGGAATGAGTTTTCTGTCCACAGATACCAAAGGCGTGCGCCCAGATAGGGTGCAATAAGCAGCAGAGATAAGGCACTGCCCCTCAAGGCAACGAGGGAGACGACCCACCTAACCGAAAGGCGAAAGCTGAAACGGGAACATAGCACGGTGGGAAAGCGGTAAGCTGCCCTATGCACAAGGGTACGGCTGAACCGCAACGTCAAGCGGATATAAGGATAAAACTGATTTGTTAAACGCGAGTTTCAAGCCTCTGTTGTGTCTGGACGGAGGAAAGTGCATGTACCCGTAAAAAAACGGAATCAACCTCCGATGTGGATACTGCCGCGTTTCGCCTTTACGCGGCAGGTTGCCAAACCATCCACATGGCAGGCCGGAGAACCGGTCCTAACGAAACGAAAGCGTATCCGAGAATCCGCGGGCCAGCTTATTGTACTAACTGGGGATTGCCTAAGTTGGAACGCTGGATATCCAGCTATGCGAAATGCCCATCCGGGTGACAAATCTTAAGCCCCAAAGGCAAGAGAGATGACGCTGAAAATCCAATATGGCAACGGAGCCGCCGTAGTAGTCCGAGGGCGTTAACAGCGCTCACATGGCGAAGGGCGGCAGTTACTGCGTTCTGAAATCGAAAATTGATTAGGGAGGAAAACCTCAACTATGAAACCAACAATGGAGATTTTAGAGAAAATTAACGAGAATTCAAGGAACCACCCAGAGGAAATCTTCACAAGGCTCTACCGTTATTTGCTGCGGCCGGACCTATATTATATTGCGTACAAAAATTTATACGCGAATAAGGGCGCGGCCACAAAAGGCGTGGATAGCAGCGACACCGCCGACGGGTTCAGCAAGGAGAAAATAGACAGGATAATCCAATGCCTGTCGGATGAATCCTATTCCCCAAAGCCTGCCCGGCGCGTGAATATCCCGAAGAAAAACAGCACGAAAAAACGTCCTCTCGGCATCCCTTCTTTTACGGACAAGCTGGTGCAAGAGGTTTTGCGAATGATCCTGGAGGCCGTCTATGAGCCGGTATTTTCCAAAGACTCACACGGTTTTCGTCCGGGAAGGAGTTGCCATACCGCACTGCGGTCCATGAAAAAAGAATTCACCGGCGTGTCGTGGTTTGTGGAGGGCGATATCAAGGGCTGCTTTGACAACATCAACCACCATGTTCTGGTGGATGTTATCCATGCAAAAATCAAGGACGCCCGTCTTTTAAAACTCATTTGGAAATTTCTAAAGGCCGGATATGTGGAAGATTGGAAATATCATTCCACTTATTCCGGGTGTCCGCAGGGCGGCATTATTTCTCCAATTCTTGCGAATATCTATCTGAATGAGTTGGACAAGTTTGCTGAGAAAGCTGCTAACGATTTCTACCAGCCAAGGAAAAGAGTATATACCACAGAATACAACAAAATTTCTGGTCAAATTAATAAAGTGAAAAAGCAGCTCAAAACTGCGGTTGGTGAAGAAAAGTGTGAATTGCGAAAGCTGGAAAAGCAATTAAAGAAGGAATTGCGGAAGGTTCCCTGCGCCTCGAAAACCGACAAGGTGATGAAATATATCCGTTATGCGGACGATTTCATCATCGGCGTAAAGGGGGATAGAGCAGACTGCGAAACCATCAAAAAGCAATTTGCGGATTTCATTCGCGGCACACTGAAAATGGAACTGTCACAGGAAAAGACCCTGATTACCCACAGCAGCCAGTTTGCCCGGTTCTTGGGTTATGACGTGCGGGTAAGAAGGGACAATTCTGTAAAGCCGCATGGCGATCATCTACAAAGAACGCTCAACAATAAGGTGGAGCTGTGCATACCTTTCAAAGACAAAATCATGCCGTTCCTGTTCAGAAAATCCAGTATCAAGCAAACAAAGGACGGGCAAATCGAACCCATAGCCCGCAAGTTCCTTTATATCTGCACGGATTTGGAAATCGTGACCGCCTTCAATTCCGAACTGCGGGGAATATGCAATTATTACGCATTGGCCAGCAATTTCACAAGGCTGGATTATTTCGCTTATCTTATGGAGTACAGCTGCTTAAAAACGCTTGCAGGAAAGCACAAAACCACGACCCGTCAAATCCTCAAAAAATATCAGGACGGAAAGAAATGGAGCGTGCCATACCAGACTGCAAAGGGCGAAAAGCACTGTAAGTTTGCCAACTATATGGATTGCAAGAAAGCGAATGACTTTGATGATGTAATAATTGATTACACCCTGCGGTATGGCAGTTCCAGGACCACCTTAGACAAGAGACTGTCAGCGAAGGTTTGCGAGTTATGCGGTAAGACCAATACGCCGCTGGAAATTCATCATGTCAACAAAGTGAAGAACCTCAAAGGAAAAGAAAAGTGGGAGAAAATCATGATTGCAAAACGGCGCAAAACTTTGGCTGTTTGCCATGAGTGCCACTGCCAAATCCATAATCCTTGAATTTTAGTTTTTTGCAGTAATGGGGAGCCGGATACGCCGAGAGGCGTAAGTCCGGTTCCGGGAGAGGTCTGAGCAAACCTGCCGCAGTGATACGGTAAGGCGGCTCTTTCCTACTCTACGACGTCATGCGCAACTACGGCAATATCGCAAAAGGCTACGGCTACAATGTTTCCGTGATCGACCTCCGAAACCCAACCCGCTCCAATGGCAACAATCTTTTGCACCTGGTGAACAAGTATATGGACCTGTACCAGGCGAATCTCGACGCCCTCGTTTATAAGGCGAAGGCCGAGAAGTACGCGAAGATCATTTCCAAGACCATCATCCTCTCCGGCATGGACGCGGCTTCCTTCGGTCAGAACGCCTACTTCTACGACGCGGCCGAAGGGCTCTTGACAGCGACGATCCTGCTGGTGGCGGAGTTCTGCAAGCAGGAGGAACGGCACATTGTATCCGTGTTCAAGATCATTCAAGAGCTGCTGGCGCCTTCCGATAAGAAGGGCAAGAATCAGTTTCAACAGCTTATGGAGTTGCTCCCCAACGATCACAAGGCCAAGTGGTTTGCCGGAGCCGCCTTGAACACCGCCGAGCAGAGCATGGCGTCCGTCATGTCCACGGCCCTATCTCGGCTGAACGCCTTCCTGGACTCGGAGTTGGAACAGCTTCTGTGCTTCGACACGGAGATCGACGCGGAAAAGTTCTGCCGTGAGAAGTCCGCCATTTTTATCATCATGCCGGAGGAAAACCCCAACACCTTCTTCATGATCTCCCTGATCATCCAGCAGCTCTACCGGGAGATCCTGGCCGTCGCGGATGAGAACGGCGGTCAGCTCAAGAATCGTTGCGTCTTCTTCTGTGACGAGTTCGGTACACTGCCGAAAATTGAATCCGCGGAGATGATGTTCAGCGCCTCCCGATCCAGACGATTGCAGATTGTCCCGATCATCCAGTCCTTCGCCCAGCTCGAAAAGAATTACGGCAAGGAGGGTGGCGAGATCATTGTGGACAATACCCAAATCACCCTCTTTGGCGGCTTCGCACCCAACAGCTCTTCTGCGGACACCCTGTCAAAGGCCCTGGGGAGCCGCACCGTCATGTCCGGCTCCGTATCCCGAAGCAAGAACGACCCGTCTGAATCCCTGCAGATGATGGAGCGGCCACTCCTCACGCCCGACGAGCTGAAATCGCTGCCAAAGGGCGATTTTGTTGTGATGAAGACCGGCGTCCATCCCATGCGCGTCCACCTCAAGCTGTTCTTCAAGTGGGGCATTGAGTTTGACAAAGACCACCCCTATACGGTTGCCGAGAACGGAAATCGAAAGGTGCGGTACGCCAACAAAGCGGAGCTGATGGACGGCATCGTAAAGAAGTATCATTCCGAAGCCCTGCTGGAAGGGGATGCCACAGGAGAGGGCGGCAAAATGGCAGAACCCAAGCAGACGGGAGCAAAGAACCACCAGCCCCCTAAAGGCAATCGGAGCAGACAGCCGAAGCCCCGTCCCGAGCAATCCGAAAGAGGCGGTAAGAAAGGCGGCTCTCAGCCATCACAAAAGCCAGTGACCGCTGAAACAGGGCCGGAAGCCGCGCGGCAGGAGGTATCCGATGGGCAGACTTAATTTTCTGTATAAAATGGATCTTCCGCACCGTGCCAAATCCGTTTATATCTACCTTGCGGACAGAGCCAACAAGGACGGACAGTGTTGGCCGGCGATACCCACTATCGCCTGTGAACTGAAGCTGTCGCAGTCAACGGTGCGCCGAGCCTTGCAGGATCTTCGGAAAGCCGGACTGTTGGAAACCCAGCAGCGATACCGCAAGCATGGCGGCAAGAGTAGCTTGCTCTATGCTCTAAAGCAATGACTTTTTCATTACCACCTTTCACCAAGGGGGACGTCTGCCCTCTTGATGGAAGGTGGTACCTGTCATCATGGAAGGAGAAGGGGAACCTCCCACCTGAAAAGATATTACAGCAGAAAGAAGAGCATGCTGATTATACGAACATTTGGTTTGCCGTGTGAGTTGATTGGCTGACCGTGATGGACAGGCCCATGATCAAATTGAAGAAAGAAACTAAAGACGAGTGTCGCCATTCATCGGGCCATACTCGTTTATTTTTTTGCGTTCAGGCGCTCGGCAGTATTAATCAGAACCGTTAGGTCTTCTTCAGACATGTTCTGCGTAAGCCGATATAGTCGCTGAACAAGCTGCGGTTCAGGCATTTCATCATCAAAGAATTCCCGGGGAGTCACGCCAAGATATTCGCAGATATACAAAAACTTGCCCATAGAGGGAAGGGCTTTGCCGGAAGAAATGCTGTGGATATAACTGTTGCTGTGCCCCAGATCAATACTCATCTTATATTCTGAAATGTTTTTCTTGGTCCTCAACACCGAAATGCGATGACGAATGAAAGCATCGTCCATACTGCCTCCTCCTTTCTCTGCTATCTATTATATTATAATTTAATCGTGAATCCTGACGATTAAATTCCCGATTTAACTTGAAAACAACGCTTAAATCGTTATAATGATAGGGGAGAAGAGCTTTAGATCGTTCAAGGGGGGGGAAAAACGAATGGGGAGATGCTACTCAGGGTTTGGCCATAGAAATTTCTATCCGGATGTGTATGCGTTATTGCGTCAAACCATCAGCCAGCTTGTCGCTACACAGAACGTGACGACTTTTTTGACCGGTGGAATGGGGGACTTTGACGCGTTGTTTTGCCGTGCGGTGCGGGAGATCAAGGCGCGGAACAAGCAGATCAAATTAATTCTGGTCAAGCCTTATTTTTCTAATGAACTCAACACAAATAAAGAGTATTACAATGCGTTCTATGATGATGTGATTATTCCGGACGAGCTGCTGGGTGTCTATTATAAATCCGCGATCCAGAAAAGAAATCGCTGGATGGTCGATAGAAGTGATTTCATTATATCGGGTGTATTTAGAGACTTCGGCGGCGCTTATCAAACGATTCAGTATGCTTTCAAATCGGGGAAAAAGGTAATAGACATTGTAAAATAATAGGCAGCCTTTCCAATGCGGAAAAGGCTGCTCTTTCTTCGTAGAACTAAAGGTTCCAGGAAGCGAATTTCAATCCCTTATTATATTTTATTTTACCACAAGCACCCGTAAATCGTCAATAGATTTGTCCAAGTTAACAATAGAATTTTTGTAGCGTTACAATAGATGTGAGACCGAATAGCTAGAAAAAGGCGATTGAGTTTGTTAGAATAAAGTCACCACAACCACACTCTAACGAAAGGACTCAATCGCCATGAGTATTGTAGCACAGGAGAGCAAGAAACGCAAGCGGTATTTGCCGCATGAAGTGACGACAAAGGTACATTCTGTAGAATTGTACCGGCAAACGAAGGATGTGGGGTTTGTCTGTCGGCGGTATCACATTTCAAAGGCATCACTGATGCGCTGGAACAGACAATATGACGGCACCAAAGAATCCTTACAGCCCAAGTCCCACCGGCCGCACAGTCCGCATCCAAACGCGCACACAGAAAAGGAGTTAAAATGGATACGGGATTACCATCGACGCAATCCGGGAATTACCGTCTGTGAGATGTACGGCAAGCTCCGTCAGGAAAAAGGATATACCAGGCATCCCGGTTCCTTGTACCGAGTCTTCGTCAAATTGGGATACCGTGAAAAAACCGCGTCTACAAAGGAGAAATCCAAACATCTGGGGCATTATGATACGCCCACGGAACTGGGCAAAAAGTGGCAAATGGACGTAAAATATGTGCCAACAGTGTGTTATGTGGGTACAGACGGTGAGAAATTTTACCAATACACCATGATAGAAGAAGCAAGCAGAGAGCGGTTTATCTATCCGTACAGGGAAAACAGCAGCTACAGTACAGTGGACTTTGTGCAGCGAGCGATTCTTTACTTTGGTTATGCGCCGGACATCATCCAGACGGATAACGGCGGCGAATTTACCCACACACAAAAGACACGCCGAATCCATCCACTGGATGTGCTGTGCGGCCGCCTCCATATCCAGCACAAAACGATCCGACCCAGGACGCCCTGGCATAACGGGAAAGTGGAACGCAGTCACAGAAACGACCAGGAGCGCTTCTACAATCATCTCAGCTTCTACTCATACGAAGACTTGAAGATTCAAATGAAGCGGTACTTACGTCGGTCAAACCGCATTCCCATGTCGGTGTTGGGATGGAAGACGCCGATCCAGAAACGGCAGGAGCTGGAGACCGCCCGGATTTGCTGACTTCGGTCGGGCTCCGCCCTCCCTTCGTCAGCAAATCCGCTCC
>CANQQI010000100.1 GCA_947625945.1 uncultured Oscillospiraceae bacterium | reverse complement strand
TCCCGCTCCCCCCGGAGGACCCGCAGCCGCTCCTGGCTGCGGGTCAGCTCGCTCAGGAGCCGCCCGCCCTTCCGGCAAGTCATCCCCAGATCCTCCGGGGAGGTCAAAGTCTTGTGGAGCAGCTCCTTGGGGAGCTGGGCGGCGGCGGTCTGGTGGGGGCAGCTCTTCCGGCAGGGGCAGCCGCCGCAGGCCCGGGCGGCCGCCTGGGAAATCAGTGCCTCCTCGTCCAGCGCCGGGTCCTCCGCCTCCAGCAAAAGATGCTGGGTCTGGGCCAGCACTCCGGCGGCCATCTCCAGCCGCACCTGGGCGGAGGATACCTCCCCCCGCTTGGGCTCTGCCCGGGGGAGTCCCGGCAGGCTTGTCCCCAGCAGGCCCCCCAGAAGCAGTCCCGGCAGGGGCAGCAGGTCCCATCGACCGGCCAGGGCCGTGATCATCAGATACGCCGCCCCGGGGGCCAGGGCCGCCGTCCACCGGCGGTTTCCAGGGAGGAGCCGGGCCAGATGGGCCAGGCACAGCACCCCCGTCATGGGCACGGCGGTGACCTGGGCCAGATCCAGGGCCAGTCCCGCCAACGCGGCGGCGGGCAGCTCCCCCGCCGCCGCCACGGTCCCTGCCGCCAGAAACCCCAGCCCCAGCCAGGGCAGCGGAGCCACCTGGGCCAGGGCCAGAACCGCCGCCCCCCAGGTCAGCCAGCCGCAGACCGGGCTTTCCCGGGCCTGGGCGAATATCCAGGCGGTGCCCGCCCCCATGGCCACCCGCAGCAGATACACCGGAATGGAAGTGGTATCCGCCATCCAAAACTGAAACGCCACGCCGGAAGCGGACACGATCAGCGCCGCCAGGGCCGGCAGCAGCAGGGGGGTCTGCCGCCCCATGCGTCCCCGGCCCAGGGTCAGGGAGGCGGCCAGGCCCAGCGCTGTCCACAGCAGGCCCTGCTGCCCCGCCGCCCCCCAGAAGAACCAATACCCGGCGCAGCCCCCCAGGGCCAGGAACACCGCCTGGACCCCGGTGACGGCGCAGAGTAGTCCCAGCACCATGGGCTGTGGCGCGGCGGCCAGACTGGCGGCGGAGAGCAGGAAGCCCGCCAATGCCCCACCGCCCCAGCGGAGCAGGGTGTGGACCCGGGGGTCCAGGGCCAGGCGGTGGAGGGTGTGCCGGCTTTGGCGGACGTAAGAGCGAATGGTGGTCATCATTGGTAGCACAGCCTTTCCTTTCAGATTCAGGAAAAGCCTATCACAAACCGAAAAATTTTCCTGTCGGAACCGGTTCGCCGGGAAAGTTTCTTGCATCCGGGGTCCCGGCGGTGTATAATAGTGACAAAATTCCAACGAAAGGGGCCTGGGCCATGGAGATCGAATGGAAATTTTCCGCCTCGCCGGCGGCGCTGGCGGCGATGGAGGCCACCTTCCCCGGCCCCTGGGAGCGGGTCGAGATGCGCACCGTCTACCTGGATACGGCGGAGGGCGCGCTTGCCAGGGAGAAACGTACCCTCCGGGTGCGCTGGGAAAACGGCGCGGCGGTGAGCACCTACAAGACCCCCGACCTGGGCATGGGCCGGGGGGAGTGGGAGGCGCCGGGGGCGGACCCCCAGGCGGCCCTGGCGGCGGCGGGGGCGCCGGTCCCCGGGCCTCTGGTTCCCGTCTGCGGGGCCAGGTTCCTCCGCAAAAGACTACTGGTCCCAACAGATGACGGCTGGGCGGAGGTGGCCCTGGATGAAGGGGCGCTGACCGCCGGGGACCGGGAGACGCCCCTTTGCGAGGCGGAGATCGAGCTGAAATCCGGCAGCCTGGAGGCGGCGGAGGCGCTGGCACGGGCCATCGCCGAAAAATTCGGCCTCACGGAGGAGCCCCGGAGCAAATTTCGCCGGGCCTTGGACCTGGCAGGAGGGTGAACATGGAAAAACTGCTGACAAAATACGACCGGCTCCTGGTCCTGGACACGGAGACCACCGGCCTGCTGTGCAGCCGGGACGAGATCATCGAATTTGCCGCCGCGGTGGTGGAGCCCCGGGACGGGAAGGCCGCCGTGGTTCAAAAATACGACCAGCTGGTGACTCTGAGCCCCGGAGGCTTCGTCCCGGCGAAAATCCAGCAGCTCACCGGCATCTCCACCCAGGACCTGCGGGAGCGGGGCCTGCCCAAGACCCGGGTCTGCCGGGACATCGCGGAGCTGGTGGCGGGGAATACCCTGCTGGTGGCCTACAACGCCCACTTCGATCTGAGCTTTCTATACTACCTGCTGCTGCGCAGCGGGGACCCGGCCATTTTAAAGGCCAAGGACAAGCTGGATCTGCTCACCGTGTTCCGGGACCGGCACGACTATCCCCACCGGCTGACCCACGCCATTGAGGCTTACCGCCTCCAGGACCGGGTGGCCAACACCCATCGGGCCATCGACGACGTGCTGGCCACCGTGGCGGTGATGGAGGCCATGGCGGCGGAGCGGGACGATCTGGAACAGTATATCAATCTCTTCGGCTACAACGCCAAATACGGCGTGGAGGGCAAGCCCATCGCCTCGGTGACCTATAAGCCCCAGAGCTTTTCCCGGACCCACCGGCTGTACGAGGAGCGGGAGGCAAGGGTATGAAAAGGCTGCTGTTCGTAGCGCTGTGCGCCCTGCTGCTGACCGGGTGCTTCCCGGCGGGCCCCGCCCCCACGGAAACGACCCAGGCCCCGCCGTCTGCCGGAACTACCGCCGGGTCCACGGCGGTGGATACCGATCCGCCTACAGAGGCCATCCCGGGGACGACCCTGCCGGCGGACCCGGTCCAGGTCCTGATAGAGCGCATGACCATCCGGGAGCTGGTGGGGCAGCTGTTCATGGTCTGCCCCGAGGAGCTGGTGACCTACGACGGCAGCGTGCTCTACGCCACGGAGGTCCTGGAGCAGGGGTTGGAGCAGTACCCCGTGGGGGGCGTGATCCTCTTTGGGGACAATATTCAGGACCCCGACCAGCTCCGGTCTCTCACCGGCGGGCTGGGGGAAATGGGAAAAATTCCCCTGTTTTTAGGAGTGGACGAGGAGGGCGGCGATGTTGCCCGGCTGGCCAACAAGTACGGCTTCGACCTGCCCAAATATAAAAGCGCCGCCGCGGTGGGGCTTGGCGCCCCGGAGGACGCCTACGAAATGGGCCGTACCATCGGAGGCTATCTCAAGAACTATGGCTTCAACCTGGACTTTGCCCCGGTGGCGGATGTGAACACCAATCCGGACAACCCGGTGATCGGCAGCCGAGCCTTCTCCTCCGACCCGGAGGTTGCCGCCCAAATGGCCGCCGCCTTCGCCCGGGGACTGCGGGAGGCGGGAATTTTGCCCACCTTCAAGCACTTCCCCGGCCACGGGGACACCGGGGAGGACAGCCACACCGGCATGGCGGTGACGAACCGCGCCCGGGAGGAGATGCGCGCCTGCGAATGGCTTCCCTTCGCCGCCGCGGGGGAGGGGGATCTGGTGATGGTGGGCCACATCAGCGCCCCGGCCCTCACCGGGGACTGCGCCCCCGCCACCATGTCCCGAACGGTGGTCACGGACATTCTCCGGGGGGAGCTGGGCTTTAACGGCCTGGTGGTGACAGATTCCCTGGCCATGGGGGCCATTACCCAGTACTACACCCCCGAAGAGGCGGCGGTGGCCGCCCTGGAGGCGGGGTGCGATCTGCTGCTGATGCCGGAGGATCTGCCCCGGGCCATGGAGGGGGTTCTCTCCGCCCTGGATTCCGGCCGGCTGACCCTGGACCGAATCCGGGAAAGCGTGGAGCGAATTCTGAACTACAAAATCCAACTGGGCATCCTGCCCGTGTGAAAAGGAGAACGCCATGATTAACGAAGCATCCTACGCCCTGGGTGCCACCCGCTCCGTGATCCGGGACCTGTTTGAGTACGGCCGGTCCCGGGCGGCGGTGGTAGGCTCGGAGCGGGTCTATGATTACAGTCTGGGCAACCCCTCCATCCCCTCCCCGCCGGAGGTGAACCGGGCCATCCGAGAGATTTTGGAGGACACCTCCAGCCTGGAGGTCCACGGCTATACCTCCGCCGTGGGGGATCAGGCCGCCCGGGAGGCCATCGCCGCCGATCTCAACGCCCGGTTCCAGGCGGGGGCCCGGGCCGAGGACCTGTTTTTGGGCTGCGGCGCCGCCCCGGAGCTGGCGGCGGTGGCCCGGGCCCTGGCCTGCCCCGGGGAGGAGATTTTGGCCATTGCCCCCTATTTCCCCGAGTACAAGGTGTTCGTGGAGGGGGCCGGGGCGGTGTTCCGGGCGGTTCCCCCGGCGCTTCCGGGGTTCCAGATCGATCTGGAGGCTATGGACGCGATGCTCAGCCCCAACACCGCCGCCGTCATCGTCAACTCCCCCAATAACCCCGCCGGCACCGTCTACTCCAGGGAGACGCTGGAGCGTCTGGCCGCCCTGCTGACTCGAAAGGCCGGCCAGTTCGGCCACCCCATCTACCTGATCTCCGACGAGCCCTACCGGGAGCTGGTCTACGACGGGGCGGAGGTCCCCTTCCTGCCCAAGCTGTACCGGGACACGGTGGTGTGCTACTCCTATTCCAAGTCCCTGTCCCTGCCGGGGGAGCGGATCGGCTATGTCTACGTCCCGGCGGCGGCAGCGGACAGCGGGCGGCTCTACGCCGCCGTGGCCGGGGCCTCCCGGGCCATCGGGCACGTCTGCGCCCCCAGCCTGATCCAGAAGGTCATTGCCCGGTGCGCCCATCTGCGGCCGGATCTTCAGGCTTACGACCGGAATCGCCGGGCGCTGGCCGGGGGCCTGGCGGAAATGGGCTACGAGATGGCGGACCCCCAGGGTGCCTTCTATCTCTTCGTCAAGGCCCCCGGCGGCGACGCCCAGGCCTTCTCCGACCGGGCCAAAGCAAAGGACCTGCTGGTGGTGCCTGGGGACGGGTTCGGCTGCCCCGGCTATTTCCGGCTGTGCTACTGCGTTCCCATGGAGCAAATCACCGGGAGTCTGCCGGTATTTCGCCAGCTGATCGAGGAAACGGCCCATGACTGATTACTTTTCCCTGTCCCTTTCCCGGCGGGAGGTGGACGCCATCTCCAATCTGGGCCTGGCCCACATGGGGGATGGGGTCTACGAGCTGCTGTGCCGGGCCTATCTCTGCGCCCAGGGGGACAAGACGGCGCGCCGCCTCCACGACGATTCCGTATCCCTGGTGAAGGCCCCGGCCCAGGCCCGGTTCGCCCAGGCCATTTTGCCCCTGCTGACCGCGGAGGAGGCGGACTTCCTCCGCCGGGGGAAAAATACCCACACCCACGCCGCCCCCAAGTCCGCCACAGCTCAGGAGTACGCCCTGGCCACGGGCCTGGAGACCCTGTTCGGGGCCCTGTTCCTCCTGGGTAGGACCCGGCGGCTCAACGAGCTGTTCACCGCGGGAATGGAGGCGGACCATGGCCTTTGACGCCGGATTTCTCGCCGCCCTGGTGGCGGAAATGGAGCCGAAAATTGTAGGCAGCCGGGTGGATAAGATCCACCAGCCTACCCGGGACGTGTTTGTGCTGCATTTAAAGGGCGCTACCCGGGAAAAGCTGCTCATCGCCGCCGACCCCGCCGCGCCACGGCTCTATCTGACGGAGGGGACCCCGGAAAACCCAGACAAGCCCCCCATGCTGTGCATGCTGCTGCGCAAGCACCTTTTGGGGGCAAGGCTGGCGAAGCTCCGGCAGCTTCCCATGGAGCGGGCGGTGGAGCTGACCTTTGACTGCACCGACGAAATGGGGTTCCCTGTGGAAAAGAAGCTGGCGGTAGAGCTGATGGGCCGGACCTGCAACCTCTACCTTCTGGGGCCTGACGGGCGAATCCTGGACTGCCTGCGCCGGGTGGGGCTGGACGCCGCCGCCAAGCGGCAGGCCCTGCCGGGGCTCTACTATCAGCCCCCGGACCCGGTGGAAAAATTAAACCCCGCCAGCATGGCGGGGGAAGATTTTGATGTCTTGCTTCAAAGTCCCGGGCCGGACCGGCTTGCGGACCGGCTGATGGACCGCTTAGGCGGCGTGTCCCCCCTGGTGTGCCGGGAGGCGGCTCTGGCGGCGGCGGGGGACGTGGACGCCCGGCTCTCCGGCGTGGCCGGGGAGGACCTGGGGGCGCGGCTGGCCGCTTTCTTCCATCAGACCCCCGGGCCCTGGTACACCCTCCGGCCCGACGGAAGCGTGGGGCAGTTCTCCTGGCTGCCCATCCGGCAGTACGGCCCGGCCCAAAAGGCGGAGAGCTTTTCGGCCCTGCTGGACCGCACCTACGGGGAGCGGGGGGCAAAGGACGCCATCCATCAGAAGAGCCAGGCGGTGCGCAAAACCGTGACCAATCTGTGCCAGCGGCTGAATCGGAAGCTGGCGGTCCAGGAAAAGGAGCTGGCGGAGGCAAAGGACCGGGAGCGGCTCCGGCAGCTGGGGGATATCGTCACCGCCAACCTCCACCGGGCGGTGAAGGGGCAGAAGGTTTTGGAGGCGGAGGACTTTTATGACGAAAAGATGCCGGTCATTTCCATCCCCCTGTCCCCCCTGCTCAGTCCCCAGCAGAACGCGGCTAAATTCTACAAGGACTATGCCCGGAAGAAAAACGCCGAAAAGGAGCTGACCCATCAGCTGGCCCTGGGGCGGGAGGAGTTTCACTATCTGCAAAGCGTCCTGGAGGAGCTGAACCGGGCCCAGACGGAGCAGGAGCTGGAGGAGATCCGCCAGGAGCTCCGTGCCGGCGGGTATCTGCGGCAGGAGGCCGGGAAAAAGCGGCTCCGCCAGAAGCCCACGGCGCCATTGCGGTTCGTCACGGCGGAGGGCTACGCCGTCTATGTGGGCCGGAACAACCGGCAGAACGACGAGCTGACCTTCCGGCTGGCCCGGAAGGACGATCTGTGGCTCCACGCCCAGAAGGTGCCGGGAAGTCATGTGATCCTGGTGTGCGCCGGGGCGGAGCCGCCGGACGAGGCGATTACCCAGGCCGCGGAGTTGGCGGCGGGGCACTCCCAGGCTGCCCAAGGGCAGAACGTGCCGGTGGATGTCACCCGGGTCAAGGCCATCAAAAAGCCGGCCTCCGGCCGGCCGGGAATGGTGATCTATCACACCTACCGGACGGTGTTCGTCAACCCCAAAACCACGATCTGAAGCTATTTTCTCTCTCTGAAGGACTGGACTTTCTTATTTCGGTGCGTCTCGCACAGGAGAAACGATACCGAGCGGGCCCAGCAGATAAAACGATTACCGCCAGACTGGCGCACGTCTTGACCGCGGCGGCACGCCGCCCCTGCCGGGTGGGCGGGCAAAAAATACCTTTTTGGGTGGGCAGGAGGCTATTTTTCTCCTGCCTACCTTCTTATTTTGGTGCATCCCCCGTTGGAGGTGCTCCCCCGGCCCCTGCCGGGGGCCCTACTTTCTTGCTCCTGCAAGAAAGTAGGCAAAGAACAGGCTTAAGGGGGCGCTAGGTGCAAACGCGCCCCCCTAAGGACCCCCCGCCGCTCCCCAAAAGTGCCAAACTACGGAGAACATT
>CANQQI010000099.1 GCA_947625945.1 uncultured Oscillospiraceae bacterium | reverse complement strand
CAATAAGGCAGCTAAAAAGCCGCCGGTCGGCGGTGGACCCGGCTGTCCGTATGGCCTTGACTCCCGGGGAGTGGTCCGGAATAATTGCTTTGAAAGGACTTTTGTCATTTCAAGTTTTTAATATGGTAGCATGGCGGGGCCCATTTGTCAAGCCTCCCGGCGATTTTTTGTAATATGGTGCAAATTGGGGTCAAAAAAGCGCCGTTGGGCGGCTCCCAACGGCGCTTTTTTCAAAAGAAATGGGAAAACAGTCCCTTTTTTTCGTAGGGCCGACTCGATATGGCGGTGACCCGGTAGCCGGTGGCCTCCACGGCCTCCCGCAGGGTTGTCAGGTCGATGGGCTGCTCCGTCAGCACCACCGCCTGGCCGGTTTTGTGGGAAGCGGTGACCTTCTTCACGGGAACGGCCCGGCGAATGGTATCGCAAATGTGGCTTTCGCACATGGAGCAGGCCATGCCGTCAATCGTCAGATCGATTCGCGTCATTTTTTCGTTCCTTTCTCCCCTTCGGGGCCGCCAAATGGCGGCCCCAGGAGGTAGATCACTGTCCCGCGGGGCGGCCCGCGCCACAGCTTTCGCAGTGCCCGGCGCAGCCCGAACACCCGGCGCAGCCAGCGCAGCCGCCGCAGGACTTACCGGCCTTTTTGTCCTTCCGCAGGCTCCAGATGGAGGCAAGAGCCAACGCCGCGACAATGGCCAGAACAATAGCGGTACCCATGTTTTACACCTTCCCCGCTTCCACGGACCGGGTATTCAAATGCGCGCCCTGGGGCTGATACCCCTTCCGGAACAGCAGGTAGCCGATCAGCGCCAGCAGCGCCACCGCCGCCACGGACCAGAAGTTGAAGGCGACCTCCCCGGCGATCAGCCCGCCGATCTGGTAGGTGACCAGGGCCACCACATAGGCCCAGACGCACATATAGCCCACGGCGAAGCAGGTCCATTTCCAGTTGTTCATCTCCCGCTTGATGGCGCCGATAGCGGCGAAGCAGGGAGCGCACAGGAGGTTGAAAATCATGAAGCTGTAGGTGGTGATGGGGGTGAAATGCCGGGCGATCTCCACGTCAAAATTGCCCGGGTAGAGGATGCTCATGGTGCCCACCACGTCCTCCTTGGCAATGAGGCCCGTGATGGTGGCCACGGTGTCCTTCCAGTTGCCGAAGCCCAGAGGCGCGAAAATCAAGCAGATGGCGCCGCCGATGGCTGCCAGCAAGGAATCCTCGCTGTTCTCCACCTGGCCGAAGCCGGCAGCGGTGAAGCCGAAGCCCTGGAGGAACCAGATGCCGATGGAGGCCAGCAAAATGATGGTCCCCGCCCGCTTGATGAAGGACCAGCCCCGCTCCCAGGTGGCCCGGAGGACATTCCCGGCGGAGGGAACGTGGTAGGCCGGCAGCTCCATGACGAAGGGCGCCGGGTCCCCGGCGAAGGCCTTGAACTTCTTCAGCATAATGCCGGAGACGATCACAGAGCCGATGCCGATAAAGTAGGCCGAGGCTGCCACGAAGGGGGACTTGTGGAAGATGGCCCCGGCAAACAGGGCGATGATGGGGGCCTTGGCCCCGCAGGGCATGAAGCAGGTGGTCATGATGGTCATTTTCCGGTCCCGGTCCTGCTCAATGGTCCGGGAGGCCATGACCCCGGGAACGCCGCAGCCTGTAGCTACCAGCATGGGGATGAAGCTCTTGCCGGAGAGACCGAAGCGGCGGAAGATCCGGTCCATGATGAAGGCGATCCGGGCCATGTAGCCGATATCCTCCAAAATGGCCAGCAGGAAGAACAGCACCAGCATCTGGGGCACAAAGCCCAACACCGCGCCAACGCCGGCCACGATGCCGTCCAGGACCAGGCTCTTGACGATCTCGTTGCAGTGGATCGCGGTCAGGCCGTCGTCCAGGAGGACGGGGATACCCGGCACCCAGACGCCGTAATCGTTGGGATCAGGCTCGGCAACGGTCAGCGCCTGCCGGTAGGCCTCCTCCGTGACGGGCAGGACCGTGGTCTCCCCTTCCTCGTCGTCGTAGAGGTAGGCCTCGGTCTCGCCGTTTTCATACGCCTCGATGATGGCGGCGGCCTCCTCAAAGGCCCCGGCGTCCTCCTCCCAGGCGTCCTCATCAGCGGTAAAGGGCACGAACCAGCCGTCGCCGAAGAGTCCTTCGTTGGCCCAGTCGGTGCCGATGGAGCCGATGGACACGGGCCAGGGGCCCATGGCGATGGCGTAGATCAGGAACATGACCACGAAGAAGATGGGCAGGGCCAGCACTCGATTGGTGACAATCTGATCCACCCGGTCGGAGGCGGTCATTTTTTTCCCGCTCTTTTTCTTATAGCAGCCCCGGAGCATCTCCGCGATGTACACATACCGCTCGTTGGTGATGATGGCCTCGGCGTCGTCGTCCAGCTCCTTTTCGGCAGCCTGGATATCGGTCTCGATGTGGGCGGTCACGGCGTCGGAGAGCTTCAGCTGCTCCAAAACCTTCTGATCCCGCTCAAAAATCTTGATGGCGTACCACCGCTGCTGCTCCTCCGGCAGGCCGTGGACCGCGGCCTCCTCGATGTGGGCCAGGGCGTGCTCCACCACCCCGGAGAAGGTGTGCTGGGGCACGGTGGCACCGCCCTGGGCGGCCTTCACCGCCGCCTCGGCGGCGTCAGAAATACCGTCGCCCTTTAGGGCAGAAATTTCCAGCACCGGGCAGCCCAGCTGCCGGGACAGTTCTTGGATGTCGATCTTGTCCCCGCTTTTTTTCACCAGGTCCATCATGTTGACGGCCACCACTACGGGGATGCCCAGCTCCGTCAGCTGGGTGGTCAGGTACAGATTCCGCTCCAAATTGGTACCGTCCACCAGATTTAAAATGGCGTCAGGCCGCTCCCCGATCAGGTAGTTCCGGGCCACCACCTCCTCCAGGGTGTAGGGGGACAGGGAGTAGATGCCGGGCAGATCCGTGACGGTGACGCCCTCGTGCTTTTTGAGCTTGCCTTCCTTTTTCTCCACGGTGACGCCGGGCCAGTTGCCCACATACTGATTCGCGCCGGTAAGGGCGTTGAACAGCGTCGTCTTGCCGCAGTTGGGGTTGCCCGCCAGGGCAATTTTCAGTTCCATGTTGGGTTCTCCTTTTTTTGATATTAGCCGATGCTAACCAGCGGCCAAAAAATTACTCAACGTCGATCATTTCCGCGTCCGCCTTACGGATGGACAGCTCGTAGCCCCGGACGGTGACCTCCAAGGGGTCCCCCAGGGGGGCGACCTTGCGGACGTAGATTTCCACGCCCTTGGTGATGCCCATGTCCATGATTCGGCGCTTGACGGCGCCCTCGCCGTTCAGGCGGAGGACCTTCACCGTCTGACCGACCTTCGCGTTTCTCAGTGTCATGCCTTGTTCGCTCCTTCCATTACATAACCAAAATTTTCTGGGCCATTTCCCGGCTGACGGCCACCCGGGAGGCCTTCACCGCCACGATCAGGTTCCCGGCCATCTCGCTGACGACCGTTACCCGGCCTCCGGCCACGAAGCCCAAATCCTCCAGATGTTTCTTTGTCTCCGGATTGCCCGAGACCCGGTGAATCACCGCTTCCTTGCCCACCTGGGCCAGGGATAGAGGCAGCATGTGGATAACCCTCTCTCCGCCAGGAATTAGCAATCGCTAACCTCCGGCCTGAAATTTTGTTAGCTTTCGCTAACCAGGTGTATTATAGCCGCTGTTCCCTTGTTTGTCAACGGGAAAAGCCGAAAATTGTGAAGTTTGGCAAATCCAGCCAAAAATTGTTAGCCTCTGCTAACTTAGATCTGTGCAGCTTGCATACAGAAAAACGGGGGTTGCGTTTTCTAGTAAAATATGGTATTCTTTTAATAATAAATTTATTAGGAGGGTTGGGCCATGCTTCAGGAGTCCGGGGAAATGTATTTGGAAACCATTCTGATCCTGTCCCAGAAGGGCGGACCTGTCCGCTCGGTGGACATTGCCGAACACATGGGCTTCTCCAAGCCCAGCGTCAGCCGGGCCATGGGCCTGCTCCGGGCCGGGAACTACATCGTCATGGACGAGGACAATTTGATCACCCTGACGCCCGCCGGCCAGGCCATCGCGGAGAAGATTTACAGCCGCCACACCGTCCTGGCCAAGTTCTTCACCCACTTGGGAGTGGACCCGGAGGTGGCCGTCGCCGACGCCTGCAAGATTGAGCACGACATTTCCGACGAGACCTTTGAGGCCGTGCGCAGGTTCGCCGCCAGGTTAGAGGAAGGTTAGTTTCGGCGGAATTCGCTGGCTTTTTTCCCATCCATTTTTTGAAAAAAACGCTTAATTTTTGAGAAAAACCCAGAAAAAATCCGTCGTATTTTTCCGAAAGTTGCATCACGCCAATTTTTTGAGGAGGGAGTACCAATGGCACAGTATGGGAAACGGTTGACGGGGGATTTCGACCAGATCCTTCAAAAAATCGAGAATGGCATCCTGGAGTCCAGCGTCTCCGCCAGCCTGGAGGAGAGCGCCAATTTCCGCACCGCTTCCGCCCGGTGCGCCGTCCGGGTCTTTGAGCGGTACAGCTACATGGGCTCCAATCGGGTGAGTCTGAACGTGACGCTGTTCCAGGCGGACGGGGTGATCCAGCTCTTCGCCGCCACCACTGGCGGCAGCCAGGCGATGTTCTTCAAGGTGAACACCATCGGCGAGGAAGCGTTTCTGGACAAGCTGATCGAGCTATTTGACTAGCGTCCCCGCTTTCCGGCCCCAGAAAATCCAATCTGCCCCGTGGAGGGTCCCTCCACGGGGCTTAAAATTTGCCGGGCAGAAAAATGATGGAAAAATCAAAATTTGCTCAATGTGCTATGGTCTTTTCCTAAACGCGGTGGTAAAATTAATTATTAAACCTGTTCACAGTTCATCGAGCGCCTCATCCACATGGAGCGATAAAGCCCGGTCCCCAGGAAATATCCGGGGGGCTGGCCTTTTCAATCTCAGACTGTTCGCTGTATAAAGACACTTGCAAACTTCAGCCTCTTTTGGTATAATAAAGTGGGAATTTGTATAAATGAGAGAAAGGTGGTACTGAAATGGCGATTTCCCCCTATGGCGAGTGGATCAAGACCAAGCGGGAAGAGCTGGGCCTGACCCAGGAGGAGTTGGCGGACGGCATCTGCGCCACGTCCTCCCTGTCCCGCATCGAAAACGGAGCGCATACGCCCTCCAAGGAGATCTTTGAGCGGATTCTGGAACGGCTGGGCTATTCCAGTACCATTGTGGACACTTTTGCCGACCAGCTGAGTTTTCAGCTGCATGAGCTGAAGTATCAGCTCCGTCAGGCGTACGTCAACCAGGATATGGAACAGGCAAAGGAGCTTCTTCGGAAGTTCGAGTCCATTTGCCCGCGCACGCCTTTAAACAAACAGTTCACGCTCCTGTACAGCACCATTTTTAATGGCCCGGCGCTGCACGTGGAGGAAACGCTGGAACGGTTGGAGCAGGCGCTCCGGATCACCTGCCCCAAGTATTCGGAGCAGCAGCTCCCAAAGCTCCTTTCCTATGAGGAGATCATCCTGGTCAACGGGATCGGGAACTGTTTCTCGATTTTAGGCCGTCCGGAGGACGCCATTCGTCTGTATAATCACCTGAAGCAGCTCTATGACAGGCAGATGGTCAATTCCGAGGAGGTCCTGCGGACCCAGCCCTTGGTTCTCTACAACCTTTCCAAGGTTCTGGGCCTGGAAGGCCGTTACGACGAGTGCGTCGAGATCTGCGACCAGGGCATTCGGGTCTGCAAAAGCTCCGGCAGAGCGACAATGCTGGCGCGGCTGCTCTATAACAAGGCCTGGGCGCTGGAAAAACGGAACCAGGGCACGGACCGGGAGACCGCCCGGCAGTGCGCCGTGGACGCTTACCAGCTGGCACGAATCTTGGGTCAGGAGCGATTCGAGGCCCATTGCCGTGGGTATCTGAATCGTGTATTTCCCGGCACTCTGTCCGTATAAGGCCCTAATTTCTACGCCATCTCCCCCGAACACAAAAAGGCGAAAAAATATATGCAAAATCCAAAATTTGCGTGAAATGCTATGGTCTTCTCCCGGGAGCGGTGCTAGAATAAACGAATAACCCATTCACCGTTCGTCTACACCATCTATATTGGAAAGGAGAGAAGAAAAATGAAAAGACTGTTCATCATGTTGCTGGCGCTAGCCCTGCTTCTGACCGGCTGCTCCCTGCGGTTTACCCTGCCGGAGGAGACGGAGGCGACGGTAACGGTAGCCAACCCCTTCACCCAGGGAACCACCGCCGCGCCTACCGTCAGCGACATTTTTACCCAGCCTCCCGCCACAGACAGTACCACAGAACCATCGGAATCGAATTCTCATCATAGCTGGCATTTTCAGTTTGTCAAAACGATAAAAGATGATGTTTCCGCTTACTATGAATATACCGGCGGAGAACTCCACGCGTATTTCATTTTTGAGGGCACGGACGACTACAGCGTTTGCGGCGTGGGGCCCCTGCTGTACCTGGACGGCATCCCCCAGCCCTACAAGACCGACGAGGAACCCTGGTACAGCTATCTTCATGTATTTTACCCATTGTATCACTCGAAAGTCGCAGAAACAGGATATGCAACCAGTCAGGTCTTTGACCTCTATTTCACCCCCGTCACAGGACAGACAGGAGATGCCCTCGAATTTTACTGCACCCCCGTTTCCAATCCCTACATGGACCCCAGAGAAGGAGAATTCGACTATTACCTTGTGCAGCATTTGGCCAGAGATTCATCTGCTCGCATCATCTTTCAGGCGACTCCGCCGGAGTTGGAGCTGCCGGAGGTCCCGGATCAGATCCTTTCTCACTCCGTCACCTACGCAGACGAACCGGAACTGCAAAAGTGGACGCCGGAACAGCTCCAGATCCAGCATGCGTATGGCTATACCATCAACGGCAAGGAAAGGCCGGAGCATACCTACAGTTGGGTCTGGCACGGCTTTGATCAGGAGCCCGTCACCCTGGACTTCTATATTTACGGAAACAGCTATGTCAAATATACGCTTGTCTGTTATAAGGACTATGAGCCGATCTCCATCGACCCGGAGGACATTCTCTATGTAGAGGTCAAGGACGGCCAGAGGACAAATATCCAAGTTCAGATCGATATGTCCGACTTTGACGGCTCCACGCCGATTTGCTTTATGACCGTCCTGGTTCCCTTGAATATGCAGGCATACGAGGACGGGACCAGCGCTTTTAGTGACCACTACGCCTGCCGGTTTGAAAAGGTCAATTTCTTCTACTTTGGCGGCGAGGAGGAATGACGCCTCCCCCGCGCCCTGTCCTTATTTTATGAAAAGGAGATGTATCAAAATGAAAAGGCTGTTCTCCATCCTCCTGGCCCTCTCCCTTCTTCTGGCCCTCGCCGCCTGCGGGCCGGCGCCAAGCGATCCCACGGAAATGGTAGACAATCCCTTCACCCAGGAAACCACCGCCGCGCCTACCGCCAGCGACAGCTCCTCCCAGCCTCCCGCCACAG
>CANQQI010000098.1 GCA_947625945.1 uncultured Oscillospiraceae bacterium | reverse complement strand
TGCCGGAAGGGCGGGCGGCTCCTGAGCGAGCTGACCCGCAGCCAGGAGCGGCTGCGGGTCCTCCGGGGGGAGCGGGAGCAGGTGCGGGAGTGCCGGGAGGCGGTGATCCAGCAGTATCAGTTCCTGGCGGAATATCTGCAGGAGCTGTCCGACGGCTTGTCCCGCCGGGGCCAGTGTCCCGAGGCCCGATTTACCCCCCAGGTGGCCACCTGCGCCAACCGCCCGGGCCCGGACAACGGGGACCGGTGCCTGTGGTTTGCCGGGCCGGAGTGCAGGTATTATGTCTTGCTCTGCGACGGCATGGGCACCGGCCTGGGGGCCCTGGACGAGGGCCGCGCCGCCGGGAACCTGCTGCGCCGCCTGCTGACGGCGGGCTTTCCCCCGGAACACGCCCTGCGCAGTCTCAACAGCCTCTGCGCCCTTCGGGGCCGGGCGGGGGCGGTGACGGTGGACCTGGCGGAGATCCAGCTGAGCAGCGGCAGGACGACCCTGTATAAATGGGGGGCGGCGCCGTCCTACCTGGTCAGCGCCGTGGGAACGGAAAAAATCGGGACAGCCGGCCCGCCTCCGGGCCTGTCTGTCGCGGACGGGCGGGAGCGGGTGGATCGGCTGTCCCTGCGTCGGGGAGAGACGCTGGTGCTGGTCAGCGACGGCGTGGGCGGAGAGGATGCCCTGCGTTGCTGCGCGGCGGCTCCGGGGGAGCCGCCTGGGGAGGTGGCGGCTCGGTTCCTGGAGCTGGGAGGCGGCACAGGGGCGGACGACGCCACGGTGGCGGCGGTCCGGCTCAGCGCCGTTTCCATGGGAAGATCATAGCACAAAAGAGCTGCGAAATCTGTCGAAACACAAGATGTGGGAGTAACTTTTCCAAGAAAAATACCATATCTTGTTGAAGCCGGCGGAAATTGGAAGAAAGGGGGCGTCTGGGCGAAAATTAAGAAAAAAGGGCTTGACAATTTGACCCCTTCCCGGTATAATAGGCGTGTTCTGTTGAGATGCCGGTATAGCTCAGCCGGTAGAGCAACTGATTTGTAATCAGTAGGTCGGGGGTTCGAGTCCGTCTACCGGCTCCACGCTTCTCAGCAGGCACGCAATGGGGGAATTCCCGAGTGGCCAAAGGGGACAGACTGTAAATCTGCTGCTTATAGCTTCGGTGGTTCGAATCCACCTTCCCCCACCAAAAATCGGCAAGTCTTAAAAAGACTTGTCGATTTTTAATGGGGGAAGGTGGATTCGAAAGGCGGCTCTTAACGACATGCCGGCGGCATGTCGCCCTCCGCCGTGGCCCGCCCCCGGGCGGGCGAATCCACCTTTTTCACCACGCTTCACTTTTTCACGAAAGCGGATGGGCCGCCGCTTTACAGGCCGGGGAGGATACAGCATGGACAGGCAGTTACAGTTTGAGAACGACACAGGCGCCTATTACTGCGACGAAAGCGGGCGGCTTTGCTCCATAGAGCCGCGGAGCGCCAACTGCCTGTACCGTGGGCCCTTCGGCCCGCATAGCCTTGCCATGGAGCGCCGCGGCGGGGCTTTCGCGGCATACCGGGTGCGGGACCTGATCATTCCGGAGGGCGTCCGGGGCATTGGAAACGCGGACCCGTATGACCCGCATGTTTTTCGCCTGACCCTTCGAGATACGATCGTCACGGGGAAGCTGCGCTTTCCCGCCACACTGGAGAGCTTGGGGGAGAATGTCCTCTCCGACAGCCTGATCATGGACATGGAGCTGCCGGAAACGGTGCGCTATATTGGCAGCGGAGCCCTCATGAAATGCTATATCGAAAGGCTGCGCTTGGGCGCGGGGCTGCCGGAGCCGGAGGACGGATGGTACTGGGAACGGGCAAAGGATGAGCGGTGGAAACGGGAGGCGGCGGGCAGACTGGCCTGCGGCGGCCGCCAATTCAAGGAGACGATCATCGGCACGCTCATCGTCCCGGCGGGGTATCCCTATAAACGGCTCATGCCGGAGGCGAAGATCGACAATGTGATCACCTATTGACGGAAGGGGCCGATGCGTACCACAGAGCTTCTGGATGGACGCGCTACGCCGCAGGCGGCATAGTCAAGGACATTAGAAACACCATGCCCTCAATTCCAACCCTGGAGGCTATCTGCCGAGGAATGGGAATCACGCTCTCCCAATTCTTTGCCAGCGGGGACATGGTGAAACTGACGCCGGAGTTGAAAGATTTATTTGACAGCTGGGTAAACCTCACGCCGGAGCAGAAGGCGGCAACGCTGCAACTGCTGAAGACCATGAGCCACGACAGGTAAACGGGATTTAACACTAGGAACCTTCGGGATCGAACACCGATCTTGAAGGTTCCTTTTTTATTCTTAAAATGCGGTGGGGTTGCAAATTGTCACGAGTCTGCGACCCATTGTAGCGGCTTTCCTGATATACTATTATTTAAGAAGGGGGCGCAGAAATTGTTATTTTCGTTTTCAATGCGGTTGAGGGAGCTCAGGCAGGCGAAGAACCTCTCCCAGGACCAGCTTGCCGGTCTCTTGTCAATAGACAGATCTACGATCTCGGCGTATGAGCAGAGTATCCGGCAGCCCCCTTTGGAAACCCTTTCAAGAATTGCTGATATTTTCGGAACATCCACCGATTATCTGTTGGGCCGAACCAACACGCTTTCTCTAGACCTGTACGGCCTTGAAGGAGAAGCGGCGTTGGAACTGCAGAAACTGGCTTCCCTCCTCGCCGAGAAGAACAGACTGATCAAGCAGCTGCAGGATCAGTGCGAACAGTAAACATCTCAAAAAGGAGTTTACCACATGGATCACCGTGACGATATCAAAAAGCTATATCGCGCCCAGGGAACCGGAGACAAGGTCTACATACCCGCAAAGCCCAAGATCAGCCTGAATGATCGAAACAGGGTTTTTCGTACCTGCGCTTATTGTCGGGTGTCCACCGGCAGCGATGAGCAGCTCTTCTCCTATGAGCTGCAGCAGGCCCACTACCGGCAGGTGGCTCGAGAACGCCCGAACTGGGATCTTCGCCATATATATGCGGACGAAGGCATCTCCGGCACCTCGCTGAAGAATCGGGCGCAGTTCAATGAAATGATCGCGGCCTGTGAACGGGGAGAATACGATCTCATTGTAACCAAAAGTGTTTCCCGTTTTGCTCGAAATTTGATAGACTGTGTCTCACTGATCCGCCGTCTTAAAAAACTTGAACCACCGGTTGGCGTGTTCTTTGAAACGGACGGATTGAATACCCTGGATGAGAACTCCGATTTAATGCTGACATTTCTCGCAAAATTCGCCGAGGAGGAATCTGTAAAAAAGAGGGAGGCGATGATTTGGTCGCTCACCCAGCGATTTAAAGACGAGAAGGCTCTGACGCCCCCTTTGCTGGGCTACGACAGGCCAAAGGACGCCGACGGCAGATATGTCAAGTATGCGCCGCTCGTTATAAACCGTGAGGAAGCCAAGATCGTGCGATTCATATTTGGCGCGTATCTGAGCGGCAAGTCTGTGGAGAGCATTGCGGCTTTCCTGACAGATATCGGCTGCCAGACAAAAACCGGTTCCGTCCAGTGGAGCACTGGCTCCATTCGATACATTCTCTCAAACGAGCGTTACTGCGGCGATATTTTGACGTGGAAAACCTTTACTAGCGATCTGTTTGATCACACGCACAGGAAAAACCGCAGTGATAGGGAACAATGGCACTTGAAAAACAAGCATGAAGCCATTATATCCAGGAAGGAGTTTGAACTGGTCCAGGTGCTGCTCCAGAATAAAAAGCACCATATTCAGGGCTCGTTGCCCGGAATTCATGTAATCGACGAGGGGATCTTCCGTGGGTTCGTCCCTATCAACCACCATTGGGTGAACGAAGAACCGGGACCGTATTTCGACTCCTCAAACAGCGTCAGGAAAAAAGGAAAGCAGACCCGCATCCCTAAAAAATCTTTCTCCGCTTTCGACCTCACGGGATATCAGGTCGTGCGAAATCAATTTACACAGATGAGGTATAACGGCCCAGCTCTCACGGTCTCAAAAGGCCGTATGACCTTTAATACTTGGTGTGTAAGAAAGTTTGCCGATGTGGGATATATCCAGCTCCTCCTTCACGCTTCCGAGCGTAAGCTGGCGATACGGCCCAGCAGCCAGGGAGCGACGCACAGCATCCGCTGGAGGGCGGAGGATGCGGCGGGAATCTACTCCAAAAGTCTCAGCTGCCCGCATTTTGGGGCTGCCCTGTTTGAGATCATGGGCTGGGATCCGGACTATGTTTATAAAGTGCGGGGTAATTGGATGACCAACGGCGATGAACGAATCATCATATTTAATCTGTGCGCTGCCGTTGGCGCCGTGTTTGTTGAGGTTCCTCTGGAGGAGGGAATCCGAAAACAGAGAGCAGAATTCTTCCCCGAGGAATGGGAGGGTAGATTTGGGGACGAATTCTATGAGCACATCGTGGAAAACGATTTTTACTACCTTTTGGAGGGCGACGAGTGGAAATCGGGAAAGGCGAGCATCCCGGCTCCGGGAATTGAGCAGTTCTCTACGCCCTCCGAGGAAGAAGTCAAATCCCTTGCCAAAGAACTTATCAAGGAGGCGGCAAACACATATGGCGGATCAGGAGGCGCTTAATAACGTTTTTAATAACGCAAAACCGATCAGTGACGGTGAGACGGAGTTTATCGCAGATCTGGCGGGGTATCAGGTGACTAGGGGGGAGCTATTTTCCCACACAAGAGAGCCGTCCATCACGATTTGGCCCACAAGGATCAAATTCAATATGGCCTGCCTCAAAAGGTTCCCCGGAGCGACACACATTCTAATACTGGTACACCCGGAGCAGAAACGCCTGATTATCCGGCCCTGTTCCCCGGACGCCCCCGATTCCCTCCGCTGGGCAAAGGGAGGCGGGGAAAAGGAGCTGTCGGCTCGGGATATGCTTTGCAGGATATTTGCCGGGAAGGTGTTTGATCTGATGGGGTGGGACCCCGAATACAGGTACAAGATCATGGGAAGACCGGCTGTATATGAGGGGGAGGCGCTGTTTTTGTTCAAGCTGAGTGATTTTGAGCTGTTTCTCGGAGGACCGAAAACAAAATCCTGTCTTCCGGGAGAATGGCGGGACTATTTCGGTATTCCCGTGAAGGACCATGAACAGGAATATAAGGTCGATCTAGCCAATGGCTACATCACCAGCGATAAAATATAAGGTGGTGGGGTATGGAAGAGAAACATTTCAAGACCGATATAGAGGAGATATCCCTGGAAGGCTTTCAAGTGGTCAGCTCCGACTATTTTTCCAGCCGCAGTATCTATGATACGCCGGCCTGTACCATTTGGCCCTCAGGCATTGTTTTCAACAAAATCGCTTTGACTGCACTCAACAACTGCGAACGCATCCGAATGGAGATCAATCCGGTGCGGAAATGTATTCTGGTCACTCCTGTGACGGCAAAGGACAAAGACGCAATCCTCTGGCGAAAAAACATCAAGGAGTTTGCGCCTAAACGAATGGAGAGCATAAAGTTCTCTGCCGCCATCTATAAGGTGTGGAGGTGGGAGCCGGAAAACAGTTACCGCGCCAAAGGGAGGATCGTTTCCGCGGACAGTAAGATCATGCTCCTCTTTGATTTTTCCCATCCGGAGACCTGGAGGGGTAAGGGCAAAAGGGAAGCGTGATGGGAAAAATGGATCTCTCAACAGAAGAGAATCAAGATGAAACGGAGCGCGATTTCGGCGGCTATGCGTTTTCGCATAGCCGCCTTTTCGTGCCGGGGGCGGTTCCGGCGAAAACAAGTTGCAAACAGGCGGCGGATATGGTACAATAGCGCAAACAACTACCGGGAGGGAGCCCCCATGGAATTTCTGGCGATGGCGCTGTTCGCCCTGGGCATTGCCGGGGCGGATCAGATCACCAAGCTTCTGGTCATCAAATATATCGAAATGGGCGCTGCCGTGCCGGTGATCCCCGGGCTGTTCCACTTCACCCAGGTCCACAACATCGGGGCCGCCTTCTCCATTTTGCAGGGAATGCGGTGGTTGTTCGTGGCGCTGTTCCTGGCGCTGACGGCGGCGCTACTCTGGGAGTATTTCAGAAAGCGGCTGCCCTTTACCGTTTTCGAGCGCTGGTGCCTGGCCGCCATTTACGGCGGGGGCTTGGGAAACATCATCGACCGGATCTTCCGGGGCTATGTGGTGGACATGATCGCCGTGGAGTTTATGGATTTTCCTGTGTTCAACCTGGCGGACAGCTTTATCTCCTGCGGCTGCGTGCTGCTGCTGCTCCACCTGGCGTTTTTCAACTGGCGGTTCTGGAAGGAGACCCCCCATGCTTCTGACGGCTGACACCCCCGGCGAGCGGCTGGACGCCTTCCTGGCCCGCAGCGCCCCCATGAGCCGGGCCCAGGCCCAGAAGCTGCTGGAGGCCGGCCTGGTGAAGAAAAACGGCCTCCCGGGCCGGAAAAACGACCGCTTAGAGGCCGGGGACCGGATCGATTTTACCCTGCCGGAGCCGGAGGAGCCGGTGGCCCGGCCCCGGGAAATGCCCCTGGACATCGTCTACGAGGACGAGGATGTGTTGGTTCTCAACAAGCCCAAGGGCCTGGTGGTCCACCCCGCCGCCGGGCATTGGGACGATACCCTGGTCAACGGCCTGCTGTACCGTTTGGAGGGGCACCTTTCCACCATCAACGGGGTGCTGCGCCCCGGCATCGTCCACCGCATCGATAAGGATACCTCCGGCCTGCTGGCGGTGGCGAAGAACGACTATGCCCACGCCATGCTCTCCTCCCAGCTCCAGGACCACACCATGGCCCGGACCTATGAGGCCATCGTCTGCGGGGTGGTGAAGGAGGATGCCGGCACCGTGGACGCCCCCATCGGGCGGCACCCCACGGACCGGAAGAAAATGTGCGTCACCCAGCGCAATTCCCGCCCCGCCGTGACCCATTGGGAAGTGATCCGCCGCTATCGGGGCTATACCCATATCCGCCTCCGGCTGGAGACCGGGCGCACCCACCAGATCCGGGTCCATATGGCCTCCATCGGCCACCCGGTGCTGGGGGACACGGTCTACGGCCATAAAAAACCGGAGCTGGGCCAGACCAGCCAGTGTCTCCATGCGGGGCTTCTTTGCTTCCGCCATCCCCGGGACGGCCACCCGGTGATCGTTCAGGCGGAGCTGCCGGAATATTTCCGGGAGGTGCTGAAAAAACTGGAGGCAATGGAGAAAAAAGCTTGACATCAGTCCGTTCTTATGCTAAAATCTTTAAGCTGAACAGCCAAGCAGGGACCCCGCGCGGGTGTAGTTCAATGGTAGAACACCAGCCTTCCAAGCTGGATACGCGGGTCCGATTCCCGTCACCCGCTCCAAGCCTGGAAACGCGCCAGTAGCTCACCCGGATAGAGCAACTGCCTTCTAAGCAGTAGGTAGGGGGTTCGAGTCCCTCCTGGCGTGCCATTCTATGGTGGATGTGGCCTAGTTGGATAAGGCGTCAGATTGTGGCTCTGAAGACCGTGGGTTCGAGTCCCATCATCCACCCCA
>CANQQI010000097.1 GCA_947625945.1 uncultured Oscillospiraceae bacterium | reverse complement strand
GCCTTCTCCACCTCCCGGATGCCCTCCGGCGCGCCGATGATGTTCATCATGATGATGTTCCGGCAGCCCCGGGCCTTGAGAAAATCAATGGACGCCACGGCGCTGCCGCCGGTGGCCAGCATGGGATCCACCAGGAACACCTGCCGGTTGGCAATGTCCTCCGGCAGCTTGCAGTAGTACTCCACCGGCTTGTGGGTCTCGGGGTCCCGGTACAGACCGATGTGGCCGATCTTGGCGGAGGGGATCAGGCTCACCATCTTGTCCACCATGCCCAGGCCCGCCCGAAGGACCGGGACGATGGCCAGCTTCTTCCCCGCCAGCACCCGAACCTTGGCCGGGGCCACCGGGGTCTCGATCTCCACCTCCACGGTGGGCAGGTTCCGGGTGGCCTCGTAGCACATCAGGCCGGAGATCTCCCCCACCAGCTCCCGAAATTCCTTGACGCTGGTATGCTTGTCCCGCAGGATGGCCAACTTGTGCTGGATCAGCGGATGCTCCAATACATGAACCATTTTTATTTCTCCTTTTCTATTGCTTGTCCCCGGGCGAGGCGCTCCCGCTCCGCCTGGGACAGTCTTAAATAGTTAGGCGCCAGGGCGCCGGGATCCCCGGGGTCTCCCCTGGCGATAGCCGCCTCCGCCGCCAGGGCCACGCCGGCGGCCCGCTGATGGCGGCGGTGCTCCGGGGTTGCCACCAGGTTCGGCAGGGCCAGGTTTTGATAGGTCAGCTCGCTGCCGTCCCCCACCAGAAAGATCGGGCCGGAAATTCCTTCCAGATCCGCCCGCAGCTCCTCCAGGGAGAGCGCCCGATCCGCCCGCAGGCGGGTGAGGCGGCCTTCTTCAGCGGAAAACAGGGCATTGTACACCTGTTGGCGGCGGGCGTCCATCACGGGACACACTACCCCCTGCCAGGCCCCCAATCCCAGGGCCATGGCCTCCAGGGTGGATACCCCGTACAGCGGCAGCTCCCGGCCCCAGGCGAAGCCCTTGGCCGCCGCCAAGCCGATCCGCACGCCGGTGAAGCTCCCCGGTCCCGCGGCGCAGGCCACGGCGGTGACGTCGGCGGGGGTAAAGCCGCAGCTATGGAGCAGGCTCTCCGCCATGGAAAGCAGGGTCTGGCTGTGGGTCAGGCCGGTATTTTGATAGGTCTCCCCCAGAAGCAGGCCGGGCCGGGACAATGCCACGGAGGCCGCCTTGGCGGAGGTCTCAAAGCTCAGGAGCAGCAAGGCCCAAACCTCCTTCCACGGTGATGCGCCGGGTCTCCGGCCCGGTGATCTCAATGGTGACGGTGACGGCGCCATCCAGGGCCTCCGCCACATTCTCGCTCCACTCCACGGCGCAGACGCCGCCCCGGTCCAGGTAGTCCTCCCAGCCGATGTCGAACAGCTCATCCACGCTGCCCAGGCGGTACATGTCGAAGTGGAACAGGGGCATCCGCCCGGTGAGGTACTCGTTGACGATGGTATAGGTGGGGCTGGTGACGGGCTCCCGCACCCCCAACCCCCGGGCCAGGCCCCGGGTGAAGGCGGTCTTCCCCGCCCCCAGAGGGCCCCGGTAGGCGATCACCGTCCCTGGGGTGAGCCGTGCGCCCAGGCGGGCCGCCAATAGCTCGGTTTCCTGGGGTGAATTGGTGTAAAATTCCATAAAATGTTCCTTTATTCGGAATTTTGGCAGTCATTCATTAGCCGCCGCTGGCCGCCAGCCGGGCGGCCTGATCGGCGGAGGCCAAGGCGTCCATCAGCTCGTCCAGGCCGCCGTCCATCACTTCGTCGATCTTATACAGGGTCAGGCCGATCCGGTGGTCCGTCACCCGGCCCTGGGGAAAATTGTAGGTGCGGATTCGCTCGTTCCGCATCCCGGTGCCCACCTGGCTCCGGCGCAGGCCCGTCACCTCCGCGTTCACCCGCTCCTGCTCGATCTTATAGAGCTTGGAGGCCAGCATCCGCATGCACTTCTCCCGGTTCTGGACCTGGCTCCGCTCCTCCTGGCAGGTGGCCACCAGCCCCGTGGGCTTGTGGATCAGCCGGACGGCGGAGCTGGTCTTGTTGATGTGCTGGCCGCCGGCTCCGGAGGAGCGGAACACCTGCATCTCAATATCCTCGGGCCGCAGCTCCACATCCGCCGCCTCCATCTCGGGCAGCACCGCCACCGTAGCGGTGGAGGTGTGGATTCGGCCGGAGGCCTCGGTCTCCGGCACCCGCTGGACCCGGTGGACCCCGGACTCAAATTTCATCCGGGAATAGGCCCCTCGGCCCTGAATGACGAAGTCCGCCTCCTTCACGCCCCCCAGCTCCGTATCGGCGTAGTTCATCAGCTCCACCGTCCAGCCCCGCCGGGCGGCGTACATGGTGTACATCCGGTACAGGCTGTGGGCGAACAGGGCGCTCTCCTCCCCGCCGACGCCGCCCCGGATCTCCACGATCACGTCCTTCTCGTCGTTGGGGTCCCTGGGCAGCAGCATCAGCTGAAGCTGGCGGTAGAGGGCCTCCTTCCGCTCCTTGGCCTCCTGATAGGTCTGCTGGCACAGCTCCCGCAGCTCCGGGTCCTCCATCAGCTCCCGGGCATCCGCCATCTCCGTTTCCGCCAGGCAGTAGTCCCGATATGCCGCCACCACCGGCTCCAGTTCATTCTTCTCCCGCAGGAGATCCGCCGCCCGCTTGGGATCATTGTAAAAATCCGGCTGCTCCGACCGGGCGCAGAGCTCCTCGTACCGGTTCTGGACCAAACGCAGCTTTTCCAGCAAGCGGCTCCCTCCCATTCCTCGTTTTTTGTATTGTACCAGCTTTTTGGGGAAAAGTAAAGACGATTCCCACGGAAGGAGACAGGAAAATGAAACTGACTGCCCTGGTGCTGTGCCTGGCATTGATGATCCCCGCTGCCGCTCCCACGGAAACGGAGCGCTACGTGGCCCTGACCTTTGACGACGGTCCTTCGGGCCGGTTTACCCGGCGGCTGCTGGACGGCCTTATGGAGCGGGAGGTGAAGGTCACCTTCCTGCTGTGCGGCTACCGGATGCGGCAGTACCCCGAGATCACCGCCCGGATCGCCGCGGAGGGCCACGAGATCGGCCTCCACGGCTATTCCCACGGCGCGATGGACGCCATGAACCGGGCCCAGCTGGACCGGGAGATCCGAGACTGTCTGGATCTGCTGCCAGAGGGATGCGCCCCGGCCTTCCTCCGGCCGCCTGGGGGCAAGTCCGGCAAAAACGTCCGCGGCGCGGCGGAGGACGCCGGCCTGGCCCTGCTGGCCTGGGACGTGGACCCCCGGGACTGGGCCACCTCCAACGCCCAGCAGGTGGAAAAGGCGGTGCTGAGCAAGGTCCGGGACGGGGACGTGGTGCTGCTCCACGACATGTCCGACAGCTCGGTGGAGGCGGCGCTGGTGATCGTGGATACCCTGCTTGCTCAGGGGTTCCGGCTGGTGACGGTGTCCGAGCTGGCCCAAATTCGGGAGGTTCCCATTGTCCCCGGGAGGAATTACAGTCGTTTTCCTCCTGTGTAACAATTTTGTGCAAATAACTTCATAATATTTTAATAATTACCCCCTTTCTTTCTTCACAATTTCAGATTATTATGTAGACGTAAAAACCAACCGGCCCTCCCGGCTGTGTTGTCCCGCGGTGTTAGCGCGGACCTCTAAATTTGCTACTTTTCTCTTTTTCATTTTCCTCTCCTCTTTTCTTGTTGCAAAACCCGCAGGCAGAGCCTGCGGGTTTTGCATTTGGAACGGGGATAAACCGGTTCATTTTGCGCACCCTTTTGGTAAAGGGGTGTGTTTTTTTGATTCTTTCCTATGTTCGAACCATCATTCTCTATCTGATCCTCATCGCCGTGATCCGCCTCATGGGCAAGCGCCAGATCGGCGAAATGGAACCCTCGGAATTTGTGGTCACCATGCTGGTGGCCAATCTGGCCGCCATTCCCATGCAGGACGGGGGCATCCCCCTGTTTTCCGGGCTGGTGCCCATTCTGACGGTGCTGGGCGTGGAGCTGATTCTCTCGGCGCTGTCCCTGCGGAGCATCCACATCCGCCAGGTTTTATGCGGAAAACCGGTGATCCTCATCGAAAACGGCCATATTCTCCAGGAAAATCTCCGCAAGACCCGGATCACCCTGGATGAGCTGACCGGCCACCTGCGGCAGAAGGACGTTCTGGATCCCAGTACCGTCCAGTTCGCCATTTTGGAGACCAACGGCACCCTCTCCGTCTTTCCCTATCCCAAGGACAAGCCCGCCACCGCGAAAGACGCCGGCGTGAAGACCAATGAACAATACCTGCCGGTGACCCTGGTTTCCGACGGACGGCTGCTGAAAAACAATCTGCCCAAAGCCGGCAAGGACGAGGCCTGGGTCCATCGGGAGCTGGAGCGCCGCAACGCGGACCTTCGGGACACCTGGCTCCTGACGGTGGACAGTGGGAACAACGTGCTGTTCCAGGCAAAGGAGGGCGCATGATGGGAAGGCTTTATCTAGGCGCCGGGCTCCTGGCGGCGCTGCTGGCCCTGGGGGTTTGGACGTCGGGGACCATGACCCAGGTCCATCAGGAGATGGCCGGTCAGCTGGAGCAGGCCGCCCAAGCCGCTCAGGAATCGGACTGGGGAGAGGCCCAGCGCCGGGCGGCGGAAGCGGGACGCCTCTGGGCGGACCGCCGCCACGGGGTGGCCTCCCTGGCGGATCACACGCCCATGGACGAGATCGACGCCCTGTTCGCCCGGCTGACGGTGCTGTCCCAGGAGAAGGACTACGGGGAGTTTGGGCCGGAGTGCCGGGAATTGGCCGTCCGGCTGAAGGCCATGGGGGAGGCCCATACGGCCCACTGGTGGAATCTATTTTAGTCTTTTCACGGTATTCTGCCGCTGGAACGATACCGAGCGGGCCCAGCAGATGAGGCGATTCGCGCCAGACTGGCGCACGCTTTGACAGCGGCGGCCCGCCGCCCCTGCGGGGGGCCTTACTTTCTTGTTTCGGCAAGAAAGTAAGCAAAGAAGCCGACCAAGGGGGCGCTTCGAGCAAAGGCGCCCCCCTTGGATTCCCCCGCCGCTCCCCAATATTGCATAAAAGCGGAGAACATATGTGGACTTACGGCTCATTAACGTAGATATCTGAAATTTAAGGTGCAGCATACTAATCGGTGCGTTGCATCAACAACCGCATTAGCAAAATATGGGAGCTGCACCCAAATAGGAGTAAAAGACTTACGAGGTTCCATTGTACCGATTAAGAAACTCCGCTAGTAAAACCTATCAATCAGCGCTTGGCAGGATTTGGAACGCTGCATGTTAGGTTTCACAAATTCACGGTAGACGGGCCGTAGGCCACCATCGAATTCCCCCCAGCGCCTCTGGCGAGGCGGCGGGGGGATTCTTAAGGGGGGCGCGTTTGCACCTAGCGCCCCCTTAAGCCTGTTCTTTGCCTACTTTCTTGCAGGAGCAAGAAAGTAGGGCCCCCGGAAGGTGTCGGGGGAGCATTCCCGACAAAGAATGCACTGAAACAAAAAGGTAAGCAGGCGGATTCCGGCCCCTGGGGCCGATCAAATTCGCTGGAAGCCCAGGTAGCGGGTCCCCTGGAAGGTCAGCTTCCCCCGGTCCCCCTCCACCAGCATCCCATAGTCGCTTCCCGTCATGGTCAATTCGAACCGGTCGCCGCTTTCCACCTGGAAGGTGACATAGTAGGTGGTCGAGTGGGTGACGCCCCCGGCGGCGTGGGGCCCGGAGGCGTGGTGGTGGACCCCCACATCCGTCCGCTTGGCGGCCACGGTGGCCTCCACCGTCAGCCGGGGGGAATGGTTGTTTTTGTTCCACTGGGCGATGCCCCGTGCCACCTGGACCACGATCAAGCCCAAAATCAGGAAAAACGCGATAGAAAATAAAACTTCCATCAGTTCAAACATGGCTCCGCCTCCTTCTTGCCAAAGGCCCGGCCCCGTGGGGCCGGGCCTTTTCTGTTATTCTTCTCGGGGAACGCCGGTGACCACCGGCGTCCCGTCCCGGTTCAGCAGGGGGGTCAGGCCGGCGCCGTAGCCGTCCTTGCGGAACAGGTAGTTCACGCCGGTCAGCCGGTCCACCCAGATCTCCAGGGCGCTGGTGAAGGTGGCCTGGGAATAGGTCTTGATGAACCGATTATCACTGGGCATCCTGGACGCCCTCCACCAGGCCGTTGGCCAGACCCACCAGACCCTGCATCTGGCTGGGGATGATGATCTTGGTGGCCTTGCCGTCGGCGACCTTCTCCATGGCCTCGATGGCCTTGAGCTTCACCACCTGCTCGTTGGGGGCCTTCTCGTTCAGCATTTCCAGGGAGTCGGCCAGGGCCTGCTGCACCATCCGGATGGCCTGGGCCTCGCCGTCGGCCTTCAGAATTTTGGCCTCCTTCTCCGCCTCGGCCTTCAAAATGGCGGCCTGCTTCTCCGCGTCGGCCCGGAGAATGGCGCTCTCCTTCTCGCCTTCGGCGATGAGGATGGCGGATTTCTTCTGGCCCTCGGCCTGGAGGATGGCCTGCCGGCGATCTCGCTCGGCCTTCATCTGCTTCTCCATGGAGTTCTGGATGTCCTGGGGCGGCAGGATGTTTTTCAGCTCCACCCGGTTGACCTTGATGCCCCAGGGGTCCGTGGCCTCGTCCAGGATCACCCGCATCTTGGTGTTGATGATGTCCCGGGAGGTCAGGGTCTGGTCCAGCTCCAGGTCGCCGATGATGTTCCGCAACGTGGTGGCCGTCAGGGTCTCCATGGCCATCATGGGCTGCTCCACGCCGTAGCAGTAGAGCTTGGGGTCCGTGATCTGGAAGTACACCACCGTATCGATCTGCATGGTCACGTTATCCTTGGTGATGACGGGCTGGGGCGGATAGTCCAGCACCTGCTCTTTCAGGCTCACTCGCCGGGCGATCCGGTCCAAGAAGGGGAGCTTGATGTGCAGGCCCACGCCCCAGACCTCGTGGAACGCCCCCAGGCGCTCGATGACATAGGCCCGGGACTGCTGCACCACGGAGATGTTGGACACCGCCAGGATCAGCACCACGGCGATAATGACTGCGACCGTAATTAACCATTCCATACAATTTACCTCCTTAAATTTTTATACCCCAGCGGGAACCTCCGCCGGAACGACGAATAGCTTGACCCCCTCGATCCGCTCTACCCGGACCTGGACCCCCTGGGGGATGGGGTCCCCGCCGGCGCTTCTGGCGGACCAGCTCATGGCCCCCAGCTTTACCCGGCCCTGGGCGGATACATTGTCGATGGCCTCCGTGACCACACCCACGCTGCCGATCAGGGCCTCCGTGTTGGTGGGGACGATCTTGGGTTTCAGGTGCCTGCGGACCAGGGGCCGCAGCAGCGCCACCAGCGCACCGCTGACCACCAGAAATACCAGCACCTGGGCGCCCATAGGCGCGCCAAGCAGCGCGGCCACCGCCGCCGCCAAGGCGCCCACCGCGAACCAGACCGTCACCAGCCGGACCGTCGCGGCCTCCAACAGCAGGGCAAGGACCATCGCGGCCAGCCAGTACAGCCAATAATAGGAATTCATTTCTCTCACGGCCTCCCTGTGATTTAGGATGGTTATAGCATACCAGAAAAAACGG
>CANQQI010000096.1 GCA_947625945.1 uncultured Oscillospiraceae bacterium | reverse complement strand
CGCTTTGGACAATAATTCTTTATTCCCCAAAATCAGGCTTGATTTTCCCGGGAAAATCTGTATAATAGGCAAAGACTCGGAAAAGGAGGTCTATCCTATGAAAAAAACCATCTGCAAGCGGGAGTACGACACCGAATCCGCCACCCTGATCAAAAAACATACCCAGGGTTACTTCGGCGACCCTGCCGGTTATGAGGAGTCTCTCTACCAGACCCCTGGCGGTCTCTACTTCCTCTATCTCCGGGGCGGCCCCGCCTCCCCCTATCCTGTGGAGGACATCCAGCGCCTGGCAAAAGCAAAGGTCGGCGCCTGGCTGGAGCAGCCCTGAGCGATCCCCCCATTTTTGGGGGGATTTTTTCTGCCTCTTGACACTTATGGTATATTGAATATAGAATTATCTGATTTTTGGGGGATTCTCATGGAAAAAATCGCCCTATTTTTGATTCTTGCCATGCTTTTGTCCGGCTGCCAGGCGGCTCCGGCGGCCCAGGTGGCCGCCACCACCCTGCCGGTATATGAGTTTACATTCCGGCTGTGCCAGGGCGCGGGTATCACCGTCGCCCGGCTGGTCACGGAGCCGGTTTCCTGTCTGCACGACTATTCCCTGGGCGTGGCCCAGCTGCGGACTCTGGAGCAGGCGGAGCTGGTGGTGATCTCCGGGGCAGGGCTGGAGGATTTTCTGCCCCTGGAGGTGGCGGAGGAAGTGCTGGACGCCTCGCGGGGCGTCGAGCTTCTGCTGGGCCCGGGTGGGGAACCGGACCCTCATATCTGGCTCTCCCCTGCCTGCGCCCGGCAGATGGCCCAAAATATCTGCGACGGTCTGTGCGCCCGGTATCCCGCCTGGGAGTCTGTCTTCCGGGACAATCTGGCCGCTCTGCTCTCTGATTTGACCGCGCTGGAGGACTATGGCCGGGAGGCCCTGACGCCGCTGGCGCAAAAGGGAATTCTCCCCTTCCACGACGGCTTTTCCTATTTTGCCCGGGACTTTGGCCTGAACGTGCTGGCCTCCATCGAGGAGGAATCCGGCAGCGAGGCCCCGGCGGCCCTGCTGATCCACCTGTCCGGCATTGTGGAAGCGGAAAATCTCCCCGCAATCTTCGTGGAAGTAAACGGCAGCGCCGCGGCGGCGGGAATCATTTCCCGGGAAACGGGCGTACCTATTTTTTCCCTGGACATGGCCATGGCCGGGGACAGCTACTTTGATGCTCTGTACCGCGACATCGACACCATTCGGGAGGCGTACACATGATCACCGGACCTCACCACGGCAGCTGCGGCGATTCCTGCTGCCTGAAGCTGCAAAACGTCAGTGTGACCATCGGCACGGACCGTATTTTGGAGGAGGTAAACCTCCACGTCCACTGCGGCCAGCTGCTGGCCCTGATCGGGCCCAACGGTGCGGGCAAAAGCACCGTCCTCAAAGCCATTCTGGGCCAGCGGGCGTATTCCGGGGCCATTCAGTTCTCCGTTCCCGGCCAGCGGCACCGCCATCCGCCCCGGATCGGCTATGTGCCTCAGAGTCCGGCCTTTGATCCGGGGGACCCGGTCAGCGTGGAGGACCTGTTCGCCTGCTGCATGAGCCGCCGGCCCGCCTTTCTGGGCCTTTCCCGGGAAATGCGGGAGACCGTGGAGCGGAGCCTGGCCCGGGTCCACGGGGAGGATCTGGTGAAAAAGCGGGTGGGTTCCCTCTCCGGCGGAGAGCTGCAGCGGGTGCTGCTGGCCCTGGCGCTGGAGCCGGTGCCCAATATCTTGATTCTGGACGAGCCATTGTCCGGCGTGGATGTGGAGGGCATGGCCACCTTGATGGATATGCTGGACGAGCTGCGGCGGACCTATGACCTATCCATTTTGATGACCACCCACGACTTTTCCCTCCTGCCTAGGTATGCCGACCAGGTGGTGCTGATCGACCACCGGGTGCTGTGCCAAGGGACGGCGGAGGAGGTTTTGAGCAGCCCGGAATTTGCCCGGGTCTTTCACCGGAAGGGGGTGGCGGAATGAGTCTCTGGTATGCCCTGCTGGACGCCCAGCCCTGGGAGATGCTCCACTGGGATTTCATGAAAAACGCCTTTCTGGCGGTGCTGCTCATGGCGCCCCTGTTCGGCCTGACCTCCACCATGATCGTCACCGGTCGGATGAGCTTTTTCTCCGACGCTCTGGGCCACGCCGCCTTTACCGGCATCGCCATCGGGGCCATCTGCGGCCTGGCAAGCCCCACCTGGGCGGCAGTACTCTTCGCCCTGGGGTTCGCGGTGCTGTTTTCCTTTGTCCGGAGCCGGAGCCATCAGACCGCCGACACCCTCATCGGCGTGTTTTCCAGCACCGCCGTGGCCCTGGGCATCTTCATCGCCACCGCCGGCGGCGGGAGCTTTACCAAGTACAACAAGTATCTGATCGGGGACATTCTCTCCGTCACCCCCGGTGAGATCGGGATGCTGGCGCTGGTGCTGCTGGCGGTGGCTGTCTTTTGGGTGCTGATGGGCAACCGGCTGACTTTGGCCGCCGTCCATCCCCAGCTGGCCTCCTCCCGGGGCGTGCCGGTGGAGCTGGTCCAGGGGGCCTTTACCGCAGCCGTGGCGGTGGTGGTGACCCTGGCCATCTCCTGGGTGGGATTGCTGATTCTCAATTCTCTGCTGGTGCTGCCTGCCGCCGCGGCCAGGAATGTGTCCCGAAATCTCAAGCAGTACCATGGCTTTTCCGTTCTCTTTGCCCTTGCGGCGGGGATCGGAGGGCTGACGGCGTCCTATTACTTAGGCGCTTCGGCGGGGGCCTCCATATCGCTGACCCTGGCTGTTATTTTCGCCATAAGCCTGTGTTTTCGGAAAGCGAGGGCATGATGGAACTGCAAGTGATCGCTCATATGCGCTGCGACTTTTCCGCGAAATTCGGCATTCCCCGGCAGAGCGGGCTGGTGGAGGAGGCGGAGGGTCTGGTGGTCTTCACCCCCGCATACCGAAACCCCGACGCCCTGCGGGGCATCGAGGGGTACTCCCATCTGTGGCTGATCTGGCAGTTTTCCCAGGCGGTCCGGCCCGGTTGGTCCCCCACGGTGCGACCGCCCCGGCTGGGGGGCAATACCAGGATGGGGGTCTTCGCCACCCGGTCCCCCTTCCGGCCCAATTTTTTGGGTCTGTCCAGCGTCCGGCTGCTGGGGGTGGAGAAGTGCCCGGAATTTGGAACAGTTCTCCGGGTCGCGGGAGCCGATCTAATGGACGGGACGCCCATTTTTGACGTCAAGCCCTACCTTCCCTATACCGACAGCCACCCCGATGCCGTGGGGGGCTTCACCGATCAGGCGGCGGGGTATTTACTCCAGGTGGACTTTCCCCCCGCCCTGCTGGAAAAGGTCCCGGAAGAGAAACGAACGGCCCTGCGCGCGCTTTTGTCCCACGACCCCAGGCCTGCCTATCAGGACGCGCCGGAGCGGGTCTACGGTCTGGAATATGCCGGGCAAAACGTGCGTTTCACCGTGCGGGACGGAACGCTCACGGTGCTGTCTGTGGAGGCGGTATAAATGGAGCTGCGGCCTTACCGCTCTGCGAACTGCTCCGCTCTGGCCCGGTGACTCTAAGGAAAAGCATAAAACCGGCGCGGGAGATCCCGCGCCGGAATTTTATATACTCAGATCCTCTCGGAAGATCTCCCGTCCCGCCGCCAGGGGGCGGAAGACGTGGCGGCAGGATTCCTCCAGTCCTTCCACAAAGGCCGGCTCCCGCCACCGGCTCTCCAAATACAGCGCCAGGTTGATCAGCGCCCGGAGGCAGCAGCACCGGTCCAGCATGGGCCGGTCAATCCGACCCCCACCGGCAATAAATCCCGCCGCCAGGGCCTGCCGCAACGCCGTCTTGGTGGTCAGGCCCATCAGGCCCGCCAGATCCAGCATGGGGTGGCCCCAGCCGGACAGGGAAAAATCGATGGCCACTGGGCCCTGCTCCGTCAAAAGCAGGTTCCCCGGACTCAGGTCGGCGTGAATGGTGGTCCCCTCCTCGCCGGTCAGGTCTTCGGCTACTGCCTCGCAGGCCGCTTCCAACTGGGACAGGCGCCGCCGATCCAGGCATCCCGCCCGGTACATCCGGGAAAAGTCCGCCCGGAGCCGGCGGCAGAGGGCCGGGTCATAGCGCAATACCGCCCCACCCTGAAAATCCGCCGCCGCCCGGTGCAGCTCCGCCACCATGGCGCCCAGCCGGAGGCAGAGCGCCTCCGTCAGTTTTTGGGGGTCCAGCGGATCCCCCGGCAGCCAGGTCAGCACGGTGGCAACGGTCCCGTCGGGCAGCAGGGTCACGTCCCGGCCCGTCCGGTCGGCAAGGGGGCGCTGGACCGTCAGGCCCTTTCTGCCCAAATGCCGCAGCAGCGCCAGCTCCGTCCTCCGCAGGGCCGGCAGATCGGCCCCCGCGAGCAGCGGCTCCATATGGATCCCGGCGGCGGGGCGGTGAATCCGCAGCAGGTATTCCTCCCCCACCCGCACCGTCAGGTTTTCATTGTGGCGCAGGATCTGCCAGGGCTGCCGCTCCAGGCCGTAGCGCTCCAGGGCCCGGAGAATCAGCTTCTCCCAGTTCCAGGTCAACGGAAATATTCCACAGCGGCCCGGAACATCTGAATGTCATAGTTTCCGGGGACATTGCGGTAGAGATTGGAGCCCCACCGCTCGCTGTGGCCCATCTTGCCGAACACCCGGCCGTCGGGGGAGGTAATGCCCTCGATAGCATAGGCGGAGCCGTTGGGATTGCAGCGGATGTCCATGGTGGCGTCCCCTGCCAGGTCCACATATTGGGTGGCGATCTGGCCGTTTTCCGCCAGCTGCCGGATCAGCTCCTCGCTGGCCAGGAACCGGCCCTCGCCGTGGGAGATGGGCACGTTATAAACCTCACCCACCTGGGTCCGGGCCAGCCAGGGAGACTTGTTGGAGGCGATCCGGGTGCGAACGATCCGGCTCTGGTGCCGGGCGATGGTGTTGAAGGTCAGGGTGGGGCAGTTTTCATCGGTGTCGATGATTTTTCCGTAGGGCACCAGGCCCAGCTTGATCAGGGCCTGGAAGCCGTTGCAAATGCCGCACATCAGCCCGTCCCGGTTTTCCAGCAGGTCTGTGATTCCCTCCTTCACCGCGGCGTTGCGGAAGAAGGCGGTGATAAATTTACCGCTGCCGTCGGGCTCGTCGCCGCCGGAGAAGCCGCCGGGGACAAAAATCATCTGGGCCGATTTCAGCGCCTGGGCAAATTCCTCCACGCTGCGCTGGATCCCGGCGGCGGTGCGGTTCCGAACCACAAAGATCTCCGGCTCCGCCCCGGCGTCCGCCATGGCCTTGGCGGAGTCATACTCGCAGTTGGTGCCGGGGAAGGCGGGGATCAGTACCTTGGGCCGGGCGGACTTCACCGCCGGGGCCTTCCGTTTTGTTGCCGTATAGGCAAAATTCTCCACCGGGCCGCTGGATGGAATATTGCAGGCGTAGACGCTCTCCAGCTTGCCCTCGTAGTCCCGCTCCAGCGCCTCCAGGGAAAGCGCCTCTCCGCCCCGGGCGATGTGCCCCGCGGCGGCGGTGACGCCCAGCGGCGTCCCCACCGGCTCCTCCCCTGCCAGCTCCAGCACGAAGCCGCCGTAGGCATAGCCAAAGAGAGCGACCAGGGAAACACTTTCCTCCAGTTCCACGCCGATGCCGTTGCCCATGGCCATCTTGACCAGAGCCTCGGCGCAGCCGCCCATGCCCGGCGTATAGCAGGCCAGAGCCTGGCCGCTGTGGAGAAGCGCCGTCACCGTCTCGAAATTTCTCAGCAGGGACGCCGTCACCGGCAGGCCGTTTTCGTCATATTCCGGCAGCAGCAGGCAAATCTTGTGCCCCGCCCCCTTGAACTCGGGAGACACCGCCTCCTGGGCCTTGCCGGTGGTCACGGCGAAGGAGACCAGGGTGGGCGGCACATCCAAATGCTCAAAGGTGCCGCTCATGGAGTCCTTGCCGCCGATGGCCGCCACGCCCAGCTCCATCTGGGCCCGGTAGGCCCCCAGAAGAGCCGCCAGCGGCTGGCCCCAGCGGGCGGGGTCCTTCCCCAACCGGGGGAAATACTCCTGGAAAGTCAGGTACACGTCCTCAAAGGACGCACCGGAGGCGATCAGCTTGCTCACGGATTCGATTACGGCCAGGTACGCCCCGTGATAGGGGCTTTTTTCGGTGATATAGGGGTTGTAGCCCCAGGACATGAAGGAGCTGTCATCGGTGTGGCCCTTTTCCACGGAGATCTTCTGGACCATGGCCTGGATGGGGGTCAGCTGCCGCTTGCCGCCAAAGGGCATCAGCACCGTCCCCGCGCCAATGGTGGAGTCGAACCGTTCGGACAGACCCCGCTTGGAGCAGATGTTGAGATCGTTTACTAGATTAACATAATTTTCCGCAAAGCCGCCGGTCACCTTCTTTTCCCAGGGCTCGGCAGCCTTGGGGGCGGCGGTGATGTGCTTCTCCGCGCCGTTGGAGTTTAGAAACTCCCGGCTCACGTCCACAATGGTCTCCCCGTTCCAGCGCATGACCAGCCGGGGCTCCCGAGTGACCACCGCCACCTGGGTGGCCTGGAGATTTTCCCGCTCCGCCAGGGCAAGGAACGCCGCCGCGTCCTCCGGGGCCACCACCACCGCCATTCGCTCCTGGGATTCAGAGATGGCCAGCTCCGTGCCGTCCAGGCCGTCGTACTTCTTGGGCACCGCGTTCAGGTCGATGTCCAGCCCGTCTGCCAGCTCGCCGATGGCCACGGACACGCCGCCGGCGCCAAAGTCGTTGCACCGCTTGATCATCCGGCTGGCCGCCGGATTGCGGAACAGCCGCTGGAGCTTCCGCTCCTCCGGGGCGTTGCCCTTCTGGACCTCGGCGCCGCAGGTGGAAAGGGACTGGGCGGTGTGGGATTTAGAGGAGCCGGTGGCGCCGCCGCAACCGTCCCGACCGGTGCCGCCGCCTAAGAGCAGCACCACGTCCCCGGGCTCCGGTCGCTCCCGGCGGACGTTCTTTTCAGGCACCGCCGCGATCACCGCGCCGATCTCCAGCCGCTTGGCGGCGTAGCCGGGATGGTACAGCTCGTCCACGATGCCGGTGGCCAGGCCAATCTGGTTGCCGTAGGAGGAATAGCCAGCGGCGGCGGTGGTGACGATCTTCCGCTGGGGCAGCTTCCCGGGGAGGGTCTGCTCCACAGGGGTCAGGGGATCCGCCGCGCCGGTGAGGCGCATGGCGCCGTACACATAAGCCCGCCCGGACAGGGGGTCCCGGATGGCGCCGCCGATACAGGTGGCCGCGCCGCCGAAGGGCTCGATCTCCGTGGGGTGGTTGTGGGTCTCGTTTTTGAACAGGAGCAGCCAGGGCTCTTTTTTCCCATCCACCTCCACCTCCATTTTCACAGTGCAGGCGTTGATCTCCTCGGACTCGTCCAGCTTCGGCAGCTTTCCCGCCTTGGCCAGAGCCTTTCCGGCGATGGTGCCCAGGTCCATGAGGCAGATGGGCTTTTCCTCCCGGCCCAGGGCCTTCCGGGTGGCCAGGTAGTCCTCAAAAGCCTTCTGGAGTAGCGGGTCCTGGAAGATCACGGAGTCGATCATGGTGTGGAAGGTGGTGTGCCGGCAGTGGTCGGACCAGTAGGTGTCGATCATCCGGATCTCG
>CANQQI010000095.1 GCA_947625945.1 uncultured Oscillospiraceae bacterium | reverse complement strand
AACATCAGCAAAAAATAGATCGCCACACCAAATAAATCGGCCAGGATTTGGACCAGCAATATCCACAAAAGCTGCTGGATGGTAATCTCAACCCGATTCTTTATTTTTTCCTTCATAACCGAATCTTCCTTTCCATATGGTTTTTCTCCCGCGTATTCGTATTATTATATTTATATAGAGAGATCACCGCACGCTCCGTTCATTCCCCCCTGGCCCACATGGCCAGGATCAGCACCACGCATAGGAAGCAGGATCAAAATATAGAGAATCTGACGCGCTCTTTTCATCTCTCGCCGCCTCGTGTTCATCTCAGGATTCGTCCAGGATGAGGAAGCTCTCAAATTCCCAATTGTGGCCCAGATCGGAGGTCATGCTTTTTGGACGCGGCCTTTTATTGCCGGTAGGTATCCAGGTCCAGAGTGGGGCTATTGGGATCGTAGCGCGGTTCCCGGTTTAGAATGTAGACATGGCCCGGCTCTATGAGATAGACGCCGTTTTTATCTACCCGGTACTCGTCGTAAATGACCTGAACGTAGTCCCCCACGCGCAGGTCCTGATCGTTGCCATAGTCCGTTTCCGGGTCCAGACAGACATAGCATTCAATGCCACTGTCATAGTCCTCCCATGGGCCCACAAAGTAGCGCCATTTGGTTCCGTCCGGCAAGGTTTCCTCCCGAATTTCTTTGATTTGCGTTTCCACACGGGGATAGTACGTCCATATTTCCTCTTCTCCGTCCGGGCGGGTCAAGAGGTAACTCGTGAGCGCCAGCCCGGCCACGGCGATCAGGCCAATGACGCACCAGAAGATCTTCCAACTCCTTTTCATTTTCATTCCCTCCTCCTTTAAAATGGAAATAAAATGTTTTCGTTTCCTTCCCTCGCTGCCATTATAGCACTCCATTTTTTGAAAATCAAGAAGTGTGGCACAAGTGGGAATTTCCTGGCGTAAGTGGGAAAAAACAACAAAAAGTAACAAAAAACCGCTCCGGTTTTCTGCCGGAGCGGTTTGCGTGAATCCGCGGTTTATTATGGAATGGGGACCTCCGCCGCGAACTGGAACCAGCCGTCGGCGTAATTGAAGGCGTATTCCGCGTTCCATTGGTTCAGAATGCCGCGAATGGTGGCCAGGCCGTAGCCGTGGTTCAGCTTGTCCGCCTTGGTGGTGGCGACCTGCCCGTTGATGATGGTAACTTCTTGGGAGGTGTTTCCCACAGAGATGTAAAGGGTGTTCTCCAGAAGCAGATTACATTCAATTTCCTTTGCTCCCGCGCATTTTTCCGCCGCCTCGATGGCGTTATCCAGCAGGTTGGACAGCAGGACCACCATGGCGTCCAAGGGCAGGGGAAAGGCGGCGAGATCGTTGACCTGGAGCCGGAGGGTAATGTTTTTTTCCTGGGCGATTTGATTCTTTTTATTCAGCACCGCGTCGATCACGGGATTGCCGGTGTTGGCAATAAAGATCCTGGACGTATCCATCTGCTGAACCTCGTCTAAATAGTCCAGAAGCGCGCCGGACGCGCTCCCTTCTGCCAGGGCTCGAATGGTTTGCAAATGCTGATGAAAATCGTGGGCTGCCTGGCGCTGGGCCCGGTAGGTATTTTCCAGTTCCCGGTATTCTTCCCCTTGCAGGGCGATCTGCTGCCGCAGAAGGGCGGCCTCCTGGTCCTTCCGGGTGGCTTCCTCCAGGGAATAAATCGCGAACTGCACCCCGATATTTGCGACCGCCAGCCCGCCGCTCAATAGGACCGCGCCGATAGAGAGGTCCGCTTCGTTCTGGGCCTGGAGAAATAAAGTAATAATAAAAACCAGACTGAATAGCGGGAAAAGAAGCGCCAGGAGCATCCACCGGCTTTGAATATGGAACTCTCGAATAGTGCGGAATCGGCACAGATACCAACCAAAGAAAAGAATGAACAGCTTTTGGGCGGTAGCGACGGTGGAATATAGGAGCCGTCGGGAGACAAATTCCTCATAGGAAAGCCCCAAAACCGCTGTCGCGCCATAAACCGTAACAGTATCCATGATTGCAAGTACAAGAAGCCCAAGCACACATATTATCAATTTGGGAATCCATTTCCCATCAAACAGGTACAGACTGATCAGCAGCAGCGTCGTAATAGCAATAAAAGGGTGAAGTTCATCCGGGTAGATGCTTACAAGAACGGTTTGCAAAACACAATAAAACAGATATGCCAGACCCATGACTGCCCGGCTTCTTTTTACAGGGAAAAACGCGGAAAGGAGCATGAAGAGAAACAGGTTTTCAATCGCGACCCACAGAACGGTCAATATAATATATTCCATCAATTCCACTTCCCTCGCCGCAAGAGCAGGTATTTCTGCTTGATCTCGGTATACATTTTCTTGCTGACCCGCAGCACCGTACCGTTATCCAACTCTGCGCCCTGCCGGGTCAAATTGGTGATGTAGCGAACATTTACCAAAAAGCTGTCATGGATTCGCAGGAAGCCCCGGTTGGCAAGCTCCGCCTCTATTTTTGACAGCGGCCCCCGGACGCGGTATTTTTGCGCCTCAGTGCCCGGCGGATCTGGGCGTAGGTAGATATCCACATTGTGCAGGAAGACCTCAAACCGTTCGATGTTCTTCAGCGGAAGCTGGATTTCTCCCTTCTCCGTCTGTGCAAAATACAGTTCGCCGGACTCCGCTATTTTTTTCAGCGCCAGAGCCAGATAAGGGGTGAGATATTCGTCCAACCGCTGCTTGAGGATATAGCGGAAAGCGCCTACTTCATACCCCGCCGGGGCATACTCTACATAGTTGGTGACGAAGATCAGCACCGCGTCCCGGCGGAAGGCGCGGAGCCGCCGGGCCAAGGCAATACCGTCATCCTCCCGGGTGGCCAAGTCCACGTCCAGCAGCGCCAGATCGCACAGCTCCAGCTCCCGGTCGGTAATCAAGGAGGCGTCGGTATACGCCAGAATCTCAAACTTTTCTTCCTGACTGCATAGAAACGTCTCCACACGGCTTTTCACGCGGCTTAAGAACAATTCATCATCATCACAAAGTAGAACACGAAGCATGGTGTCACCTCCCGCCGGATAGTATTATTTTACAGACAAAACGGATAGATTTCAACAATAAAATTGTGGCTGCTCGCCTATGCGGACGCGTGCGTCCGGTGCGGCCACTGTGAGCGCCGCTGTCCCTTTCATGTAAAGCAAGAGGCGCGGACGAAAGAAATTGCCCGTTATTTTGAGAAGTAGTCGGATAGAATTTTTCGCTCCGGGGGAAGGGGCTGATTCCTGCTGTGGGAAGCCATAAAAACAAAAAAACCTTCCTCTGGCTAGTAAAGCCAGAGGAAGGTTTTTTGCGTTTCACGCAAATGGTGGAGATAAGCGGGATCGAACCGCTGACCTCTTGAATGCCATTCAAGCGCTCTCCCAGCTGAGCTATACCCCCATAGGAAGCGTGAAACAGGCGTTTTTTCCGACCGGGCACCCGGCCAGCCGCTCATTTTCCTGAGCGCTTGCGTATTATATCAGAAATTGCCGGACTTGTCAAGCACTTTGAAAAACTTTTTTCGCCCAGGAACCGGGATTTGCGGGGAAAAATGAAATCAGACATTGCGTTTGTCCGCCGGGTGTGGTATAATTTAATTATCACTAAAAACAACAGAAAAGGAGGAAGCGTTATGAAATTGCAGGGTAAAATCGCAATCATCACCGGAGGCAGCCGGGGAATCGGCTATGCCACAGCAGATGCGTTTCTTCAGGAGGGCGCCAAGGTAGTCCTTTGCGCCAGCCGCCAGGAAACCGCCCAGCGGGCCGTGGACTGCCTGACCAAGGATTATCCGGGCGCAACCGTCGAGGGCATCTGGCCCAACCTGAGCGACCCGGAAGCGGTCAAGGCCGCGTTCCAGGACGTGGCGGCGCGGTACGGGGGCATTGACATCCTGGTGAACAACGCCGGCACGGCGGAGAGTACGCCCTTCCGGGACTATACCCCGGAGCTGTTCAACAAGGTCATGGATCTGAATGTGAAGGCTGTGTTCAACTGCTGCCAGGCCGCTGTCCCGCTGATGGAGCGGCAGGGAAGCGGCGTGATCCTGAACACTTCCTCCATGGTCAGCATCTACGGCCAGCCCAGCGGCCTGGCCTATCCCACCAGTAAATTTGCCGTCAACGGCATGACGGTGTCCCTGGCCCGGGAGCTGGGACCCAAGGGCATCCGGGTCTGCGCCGTGGCTCCGGGAATCATCGAGACGGACATGATGCGCTCCGTGCCGGAGAGCGTGATCGCCCCGCTGGTGGCCCGGATCCCCCTGCGGCGCATGGGAAAGCCGGAGGACATCGCCAAGGCGTTTGTGTTCCTGGCGTCCAGCGACGCTTCCTATATTACCGGCGTAGTGCTCCGGGTGGACGGCATGGCGTCCAATTAAAATCAGCCTAAAAAACGCGGACCGCCAAAGGCGGCCCGCGTTTTTCGCGTTTTAAAATTCTGTGTCGGGATAGATGTACGCCGCCAGAACCCGATAGGCTTCGTCGTACATATGGTTGGCCTTGTTGTGGAACAGGTTCTTGTCCAGCTGATAGAAGTGGTCTTCCTTCACCGCCCGCAGGTCCAGCCACACCGGGTTGTCCCCCACCATGTCCATGAGTTGATTATACATCTGGCCGGGCTCGTCGTACCAGCTCAGGAACAGATAGTCCGGGTCCAGGGCGTACAGGTCCTCCAGACTGATCTCCACGCTGTCGGACTGGGCGGTGTTGTCCGGGTCCACCAGGTTCACGCCCCCCAGCTCGTGGAGGATGGTGCCGGGCTGGGATTCGCCGGTGTAGGCCTTCAATGTGTCGGAGTTGACCGTCAGGATCACCGCCGTGGGGGCCTGCTCCACCTGAGGCACCTTGGAGACGATGTCAATGATGCCGTTGGCGGTCTTCTCCGCCACCTCGTCCCACAGCTGGGCGTTGCCGGTGAGGTTGCAGAACACCTTGAACCACTTCAGATAGTCCTGGACGCCGTCATAGTCGATGCCGATAACGGGAATGTCCAGGGCGGCGGCGGGGCCGGAGATGGTTGCATAGCCCTTCATGCCCATGGAGCAGACGATCAGGTCCGGCTCCTCCGCCAGAATGGCCTCCACGTCCCAGCCGGTGCCGGAGGACTTCTCGGTGACCACCTTCACGCCCTCGTCCTGGGTGATGTCCCGGCCGATCTGCTCCTCATAGAGGGTCACGGCGCTCTTGCCGCCCACCGCCAGGGGCACGGTGCCGCCGGCCTCGTACCACAGCGCCACCAGGCTGCCGTAGAGCACGGCCACATTCTTGGGCTCCTTGTCAATGGCCAGCTCTTGACCGCTGCCGTCGTCGGTGAAGAGTACCTGGGTGTCGGTGACGGTGACTTCGTTGGCCTTACTCATGTAGTACTCCACCACCTGATTATCGACCTCTGGCTCCGTGGCGGGGGGCTCGGTGGGGCTCTCCGTGGGCGCCTCCGTCTGGGCGGAGGAGGGAGGCGTGGTGGAGGTGGACGGCGGGGTCGTCTCCCCGGGAGCGGCGGGGCCGCAGGCGGCCAGGCTCAGGGCCATGGCCAGCAGCAGGAGCAGCGCGGTGAATTTTTTCATGCTTACATACCTCTTTTTGATATATTTACGCCTTTTGCGAGTGCGTACCGAGTTTTTCCGGGATCAGGAAGGGACAGTTGTTCTTCTCGTCCCGGAGGATCTGAGCGCCAATGGAGAACAGGCCCTCCATATTGGCCCGGCTGATCACGTCCTCCGGCGCCCCGGCGGCGTAGACGCCCCCGGAGGCCAGGGCATAGACCCGGTGGGAATACCGGGCGGTGAAATTCATGTCGTGGAGGACCATGACGATGGTGATGTTCAGCTTTTCCCCCAGCTCCCGGATCAGCTCCAGCACCTCCACCTGGTAGCCGATGTCCAGGTAGGTGATGGGCTCGTCCAGCAGCAGAATCTCCGGCTGCTGGCAGATGGTCATGGCCAGCCAGGCCCGCTGCTTCTCCCCGCCAGACAGGTTGTTCAGCAGCCGGTCTCCCATTTTGTCCAGGCCCGTCAGGGCCAGGGCCCGGTCGATCATCGCCCGGTCCTCCCCGGTCATGCTCCGGCCGAAGCGCTTGTAGGGATAGCGGCCGTAGGAGACCAGGGTGCGGATGGTGATGTCCCGGGGGGAGGTGTGGACCTGGGGCAGATAGGCGATCCGCTGGGCCAGCTCCCGGGGGGAATAGGACTTCAGCGGCCGGTCCTGATATACCGGGCTGCCGGTGTAGGGGGTCACCACCCGGGGAATGGTCTTGAGCAGGCTGCTCTTGCCGCAGCCGTTGGGGCCGATGATGGTGGTGATCTTTCCCTTTTCAAATTCCATGGTGACGTTTTCCAGAATTTTCCGCTTGCCGTAGGCAATGGAGACATTGTCAAAGCCAAAGTACATGGATTTTCCCTCCTTTCAGGCGGTCTCCTTCGTCCTGAGCAGGTACAGGAAGAAGGGCGCGCCGATAAAGGACAGCACGATGCTCACCGACAGCTCCCCCACCGGCAGCACCACCCGGCCCACGGTGTCGCAAATGACGATGAAGGAGTACCCAAGGAAAATGGAGGCGGGGAAGAGGTACTTGTAGTCCGAACCGATGATTAACCGGGCGATATGGGGCACGATCAGCCCCACGAAGCTGATGAGTCCCGCCACCGCCACCGAGGCCCCCGCCAGGAGCGACGCCACGGCAATGAGGAACAGCCGGAACCGCTCCACCCGCAGACCCAGGGAGCTGGCCATTTCGTCTCCCAGCATGAGAATGTTCATTTTCCCGGGGAGGAAGAAGCAAATGCACACCCCCACCAGCATATAGGGAAAAATCAGTTGCAGATCGCCCCAGACCGTGCCGTTGAGGCTGCCCACCAGATGGCCGGTGGCGTTGGCCAGCCGCTCGGAGAAAAAGCTGCGGATGATGTCGTTAAAGGCGCTGAACATGGCGGACACCGCCATGCCGGAGAGGATCATCTTCACCGGGCTGACCCCCTTCTCGTAGGCCAGCAGGTAGATCAGCATGGTGGTGACGAAGGAGCCCACGATGGTGCCCACCGGCAGCAGGCTGTAAAGCTGGGGGAACGCCACCAGGGTCAGATACCCCACGAAGCTGGCCCCGCTGGTGACGCCGATGGTGGAGGGGGAGGCCAGGTGGTTGCGCATGACCCCCTGGAGGATGCACCCGGACAGGGCCAGGCAGACCCCCACCAGCCCGCCGCACAGGACCCGCGGCAGCCGCACGTTCCAGATGATCAGCCGTGCCTCCGCGTCCTCCCGGAACAGGGTCTCGGCTACCTGATAGAGGGAGTATTTCACGCTGCCGATGGCCGTGCAGATCAGGGTGGCCGCCAGGCACAGCCCCGCCAGGAGCAGCAGCACCGTCAGCTTATAGGGCAGGGTCTGACGGAGTAGTTTTGCTTTTGTCCGGGTTTCCATAGGCTGGGCACCTCCAAAATAAAAAATCGGGCATGACCAAATTGGCCATGCCCGATTTTCGCACGACAAACACCGCCCCCTTGCGGGAACGTCTGAAAAGCCACATCATCGGTCTTCCGGCTCGTGTATTGGGAGGCTTTCGCCTCTGCGCCAAAAGATCTACCTTCTCAGGGCTTTCCCCAATGGCCGGCTCACGCCGCGACCTTTTGACTCCTACACATACGGCAACGGTAAAATGCGCCGGACTCCCACCGGCTTCCCTCATCCAGGCGCCTG
>CANQQI010000094.1 GCA_947625945.1 uncultured Oscillospiraceae bacterium | reverse complement strand
GCTTGCGGAGGGAAAAATGGACCTGCATTACAACGCTTTTATCTCCTACCGGCACGCGCCGCTGGACATTCGGATCGCCTCCGAGATCCAGCGGAGCCTGGAGCGCTACCCCGTCCCCAAGGAGATTCAGAAAAAGACCGGCAAAAAGAGGATCGAGCGGGTCTTCCGGGACAAGGAGGAGCTGCCCATCACCAGCGACCTGAACGACGATATCGGGCAGGCGCTGCGCTGCTCGGACTTTCTGATCGTCATCTGCTCCACCAATACCGCCTCTTCCGTGTGGGTCCGCCGGGAGATTGAGACGTTTCTGCAAAACCACGACCGCCGGCACATCCTCACCGTGCTGGCGGACGGAGAGCCCCAGAACGTGGTCCCAGACCTGCTCCGGTACGAGGACGTGCCGGTGCTAAGCGGTGACGGCACGGCGCGCACCCAGCGCCGGGAGATCGAGCCCCTTTCCTGCGACTACCGCCTCCGGCGGGCCCAGGCCCGGCGGGAGGAACTGCCCCGGCTAGCCGCGGCGCTGCTGGGCTGCGCCTACGACGAGCTGCGGCAGCGGCAGCGCCGCCGCCGTGTCCGGCAGATGGTGGCGGGCTTCTCTGCCGCCCTGGCGCTCTTGTCCGCCGTGGCAGCCTACGCCATCAACCGGGCCTATGTGATCGCCCGGCAGGCGGAGCGGATCGAAGAGGAATACCGCAACACGTTGATCACCCAGTCCCGCTATCTGGCGGAAAAATCCGGCGAGCTGCTGGCCCAGGGGGACCGGATCGGCGCGCTACAGGTGGCCCTGGCCGCTCTGCCGGAAGGGATGGAAGATAATTCCAGGCCCCTGGTGACCGAGGCGCTGTTTGCCCTCCACAACGCGGTCTATCCCTACCACGTCGCCCAGCCGGATGAATTTCTGGCGAAGTGGATGCTCCAGACCGACGGAGACGGGAGCGTTCTGGACCACCGGGGGGATTGGCAGCAGGTCAGCCCCTGGGGGACCAGGTGGATGATCTCGGACACCAGCGGGCAGCTGTACGTCTTTGATATGGAGACGGCGGAGCGGATCGCGGTCCTCTCCCCTCAGCTCATCCTTCCGGGCACCGCCCAAACCGAGTTCCTCAGCGCCGATTTTATCAGTGAGGACCGGATCGTGGTCTATATGGAAAGCTGCGCTGTATGCTGGGATCTGGCGTCGGAAAGCCGGGTCTGGCTGACGGGGCTGGATCAAAACGATCTGATGGGCGACTCCAGCGGCACCTCCCAAAGCGCGGTGGCGCCGGACGGGCAAAGCCTGGTCTTCGTCCACACCGGCAGAGGCCAGTGCACCTTCTACCGGCTCTCCGCCGGCACCGGCGAGATCACCGCCGTCCTGACCGGCGAGACCCCCACCCGGGAGGCCTTCTACTGCCGCATGGCCCTGTCCCCCAGCGGGGACCGGGTGGCCCTGGGGTTTGCGGAGTACTGGTTCCGCACCGGCGAGGAGGAGGACGAGCCCGCCTTGCTGATGCTGGCGGATTTTTCCGGCAGCTGCCGCACAGTGGCGGTGGAGTATACCGAAGTGGCGGCGCTGACCTTCCTATCTGACGACCGGCTCTGTGTATTCACGACGGACACCGGCATGGCAGGCTACACCCACAACGATTTTGACTACGCCATCGCCTGCTATGATTTTCAGGAAGGCAGTCCGGTCTGGTCCACCTCAGGCCGGGTCGTCATCGACCGCCCCGTGGGGGACGAGGCCATGCCCACCTGCTCGGTGCAGATGTGGCGGCGGGAATTCGCGGATGGCAGCGCCGAGGAGCTGCTGGCGGCCCAGTTTGCCGGGCGGCTGCTCCTGCTCCTGCCCAGCGACGGCACCGTTCTGCGGACGGCGGACTTTGCCGCCGACATTCTCTGTGTTGATCCCTACAGCGCCGGGCAGCTGTATCTGGCCCTGCGCGACGGCCGGCTGATGGTCTATCTGCCGGTGGCGGAGGACATCGGGGAGATGGGCAGCGTCACGGGGGTCCCGCGCAGCGCCGCCTATGACCGGGAAACGGGGGCGTTCCTGCTGGCTCTGGAGGATTCCCGGCGTACGGTGGTCCTGAGCAACCAGCTGGAGGACCCCGGCCTTGGAACGGTGGAGCTGAACGAGATCCGGGACGTGGAATACGCCGCGGGCGACGGCTGGGAATACCGGATCGTGCTGGAGGGTCTGCCCATCCCGGAGGGGGCGCCGGAGGACGCAGTCAGCGAAGAGCGGCTGCTGTTCTACAGGCCCCTGGAGCAGACGCCGGTGGCCGTCACCGACGTTCGCGGGCAGGTGCAGGATCTGCTGGTGGTCCCTTGGGAGGACGGCGGGGAGATCTGCTACTATCTTTTGAAAGAGCAGGATACGTTCCTCCTGCGGGGATGGAGCCTGGAGCGGGACCAGCTGGTGCTGGAAACGGCGCTTCCCGAGAATGGAACGCTGCCGGGGGCCGTGGGAAGCAACATCCTGTACATGACGCCGTCCACCCTGGAGCTGCTGGGTCCTGACGGAAAGCAGGAGCGCTCCTGCCCCCTGGAAGGCCGGACGACCGCCCAGGCCGTCAGCCCGGACGGGAAGTATCTGGCCCTCATCACCGGCGGGGCACTGAAGCTATTAGATTTGGAACGGTGGGCCTGGGTCCCGCTTGAAGGGGATTGGACCGCCTCCGACGACTACAGCTACGCCGGATCGCTGGCCTTCTCCCCCGACGGCGAAAAATTGGCCGTCTGGACTGACGAAGGGATCAAGATTTTGGACCTTGCCGCCGGGGCCCCGGCGCAGACGGTGGCAATCGCCTGCCGGTCCTGCGGATACAGCCTGTTCCTTACCGACCGCATCCTGCTGGTGTACGGCGACGCGGGACATTTGACCACCTGGGATCTGGAAAACCAGACCGTGGTGATGGAAGACCCCAACGACGATCTAACCAGCGGCTATGGCTTGGCGCTGGGCGACGGCTACTTCCAGGTGGGCGGCCGGTACCCCCGGGTGTATGATTTCAGCGCCGACGGGCGGATCGCCCGACGGCTGGCGGTGGATTACGCCCTCGTCAGCCCCTCCGGCTCGGAGATCCTCTGCTTCTACAACAGCTACGGCTCCGGGAGCGTCACCCAACTCATCGAGGATACCGCCTTCCGGATCTACCCCCTATATACCCTGGACGAATTGGTTGCGAAGGGGCAGGCGCTGCTGGACGGGCGGACCCTCACCGAGGCGGAGCGAATCGCCTACTTTATCGACGGCTGATGCCGCCGGGACGCAAAATAGGCCGTCTGGGGACGGCAAACTCGAAAAGGCAATCTTGGCAAGATGGAAGGCCGCCCTTGACTCCAAGGGTGGCCTTTGTTTTTCAGTTATTCCGCCTGCTCCGGCTGGAACAGCCGCAGCACATTGGCATAGTCATAGTATTTGAGCAGGCCGGGCCGAGCCTGGGGCAGCGAATCCAGCTCATCCCAGGGCACCAGACAGGCGTGGCGCTTCTGGGCCGCCCGCTTGGTGACGCAGTCGCGGATCTCCTCCTCGGTCAGTTCTCGGAGGGGCAGACGCACCCAGCCGTGGGTGTACTGGAAGATGTTCCACCGCTGATGCTCATATTTTGCCAGCTCCCAGTAGGTCTCCTCCTTTTCCTCCGGCGCACGGCTCTCCAAGCCCTGGGCCAGCAGCAGCTTGTTGGGAATATCCCACACCACTGCCCGGTTGGAATTTTGAAGAAAGGTGCCGATCTCGTTCCAATTCGCGGAAAAAAGGCTGGTTTTGCTGTACTGCCGGTGCAGCGTCTCCGCCCGCCGGTCGGGCTCCCGGAGGACCAGCTCCTCAAAGGTGAACTGGGCGCTGTTGCTCTGGAGGAACATACCCCCGGCCTCCTTAGAGAGGAAGTCGATGCCGCTGTCCACCTTCTCAAAGAGGGCCACCACCAGCTGGGGATGGTTGTTTTCCATTCCGTGGCGGCGGAACAGGCGCAGCAGGCGCATGGCCATGTCCAGATTGAAACGGGTGTCCTCCGTGGCGATGAGCAGCTGGTCCAGCCGCCCCATCCGGTCCAGCAGGGCCTGGACGCAGGCCTCGGAGTCCGGCGGGGCCTCCAGCCAGGTGAATGCCGGCTCCTGCCGCAGCTGGGGCACGTCCATGGAAAAAGCCGAGCGCTGATGGGCCAGATCCCGGTCCACAATCAGCGCCTCCAGGCCCCGGCCGTCCGGCGCGGCGGTACGGAAGGCGGTATTCTCCCAGGTGGCCAGCAGAAATTCCCGGCTGAGAGCGCCAAAGCCCAGAATCCCCAGGCCGAAGGGCCGGGCGGGCACATAGACGCCCCGCTCCTTTACGCCCGGGGCCCGCTCCATCAGGGTCCGCAACGGCAGATGATCCTGGAGAAAATCCCGGATCAGCAGCTGCTCCCGGGACCCCAGGTAGGCGTCCAGATGGGGATAGGACAGATTCTCAAAGCGGAGAAGGTCATTGTCCAGAAAGGCGGTGACCCGCAGGCCGGGAATGCGGGATCCCAGCTTCTCCAGCGCGTCCAGGCGGCCCAGATTGTTGTTCCGGCCGTCGGGCAGGAGCAGAATATGGTATTTTTTCCCGGGCCGCAGGAACCGCTCCCAGGGCCGGGTCTCGGTGAGGGCGTCGATGTTGGCGCCCTCGTCCGCCTCCTTCTGAGGCACAAAGAGAATGGCCGCCTGGCGCTCCTGGGCCCGGATCCGGTCGATCATGCTCCTGGCGTCCTCCACCTCGCCGCAGACCACATAGATCTCCCGCTTCCACTGCATCCGCACCCGGTTGACCAGGGCCGCGTAGGCCCGGTGGAAAAAGGCGATCAGCAATGTCCGGATGGTGTAGACCGACATGATATAAAACAGCAATGTGATGGCCGGATCGTCGAACCGGGCCAAATCCGCTCCAAATGTCATGGCCGACGGGGCCTGATAGGCGCACCGCAACAGCAGATTCAGCATCTGTGCCGGGCCTGCTCCCTCCGGCAGCTGGGAAAAGAAGTACAGTGGAATGACGAACAGGTAGGTATACCCAACGATGAGGAAGCTGCGCACCCGCACCGACCGCCTGCGCAGCAGCCACGTCAGCAGGGCCATCCCCGCCAAATATCCCAGAAGTATCAGCATGGTGATCCGCTCCCCTCCCCGCGCGAAAACAGCCTGCGTGGGTTCGTGTTAGGACCATTATAGCAGAAGGCGGCTGTCTTTGCAATCGCCGGGGGTGGATTATTTCACGCCGCCCCACTTTTGTCGCTCGGCAAGGGGCGAATCCCGCCGTGCCGGGCAGCGGCCGCAAAAAAGGATCCGGCGCGGCGTTCTTTTCACCATCCTGCTCTCCTGATTCGGCGCCATTGTGCCGATCATCATTTTGTTCATCGTCTGCCAGAAATAATTTATGGAAGGGATTGCCACTTCCGGTTTCATGGGTTAAAATGGATACCAGAAAGAACATTCTCTGCTTTGGCGACTCCAATACCTGGGGTGCATCCCCCGCTGGAAAAGCTGGGAGACAGCATCCGCCGGCTGGCAGCTCTGATCCGGGAGGAAGAAGCATGATCTATACCGTCACCATGAACCCGGCGCTGGACTATGTCCTGCGCCTGGACGCCCTGGCCCCGGGGCAGACCAATCGGGCCGTCCGGACCGACATCCAGTACGGCGGCAAGGGCATCAATGTGTCCAATATGCTGAAAAATTTAGGGGTGCCCAGCGTGGCACTGGGTTTTCGCGCCGGCTTTACCGGGGTGGAGCTGGCCCTGGGCCTGGAGCAAATGGGCCTGGAAAGCGACCTGATCCCCCTCCCCGCCGGCCGGACCCGGATCAACGTCAAGCTGAAAGCCGGAACCGCCGAGACAGAGGTCAACGCCCCCGGCCCGGACATTCCGGCGGAGGCCCTTTCGGCGCTGCTGGAAAAGCTGGACCGCTTGGGCCCCGGGGACTACCTGGTGCTGGCAGGCTCCCTGCCCGCGTCCCTGCCCCGGGACACCTACGGCTGTCTTTTGGCTCGGCTGGCGGGCCGGGGGGTGGCGTGCGTGGTGGATTCCACTGGGGAGAGCCTGCTCTCCACCCTTCCCTACGAGCCCTTCCTGATCAAGCCCAACCGCAAGGAGCTGGAGGAGCTCTGCGGCCGGGAGGCCGGCAGCGACGAGCTGCTGAAGGATTGCGCCAGGGAGCTGCAAGACCGGGGGGCGCGAAATGTGCTGGTATCCCTTTCCGGCGACGGGTCCATGCTGCTGGACGAGACCGGGGCGGTCCACCGTCTCTACGCCCCCAAAGGGCAGGTAGTCAACTCCGTGGGCGCCGGGGACTCCATGACTGCTGGTTTTCTGGCCGGATGGCTGGCCCGGCGGGACTATCATTATGCCCACCGCCTGGGGGCCGCCGCCGGCGCCGCCACGGCTTTTTCCCTGGGGCTGGCCAGCCGTGCGGACATTGAAAAGGTCCTGGCCCAAATTGAGGCTATGGAAGGGAGCCATAGAAGAACTTTCCTTCGGCATGAACAATACCTGTAACAGCTTCACAGAGATCGTAAACCACGGCCATGATTTACACTGAAACGGCAGCGACGGCGGGGCGTGAAACGCGCACCGCCGCCGTTGTTGTTTTGTCATCTTATCGCGTCCTTCATTGATTTTACGTACGCGCCGATATACTTCGGGGCATCCTTCCCGTGCTTTTCAAGCAGCTTAATAATCGCGGAGCCGACGATGGCGCCATCTGAAATATCCGCCATTTTCTTTGCCTGCTCCGGCGTGGAAATACCAAACCCGATCGCGCAGGGTATGCTGGTGTTTTCTCTTACCACCTGGACAATGGAAGCAAGGTCCGTTTTAATCTCGCTTCTCATACCGGTCACGCCCAGGCTGGATACGATATAGAGGAAGCCTTCGGCTTCTTTGGCGATCATGGCGATCCGGTTTCCCGAGGTAGGCGCGATGAGGGATACAAGCTCCACGCCGTACCGCTTACAAAGGGGATGGAACTCCTCCTTTTCTTCGAAGGGCAGGTCGGGCAGAATCAGCCCATCGATTTCGAGATCCTTACAGGTGGAGATAAATCGCTCCGCGCCGTAGGAGAACACCACGTTGGCGTAGGTCATAAACACCATCGGCACCTTTACATCCCGGTGAAGCTCCTTGACAAACGCGAAGATCTGATCTGTGGTGATCCCACCGCTCAGCGCTCTCAGGTTGGCGCCCTGAATGACCGGCCCTTCCGCGGTGGGGTCGGAGAACGGGATCCCAAGCTCAATAAGGTCGGCGCCGTTTTCCACAGCGGCCTTTACCGCGGCGGCGGTGGTTTCCAGATCCGGATCTCCGCAGGTGATAAAGGGTATAAACGCCTTTCCGTTTTCAAACGCTTTTCTGATGTTACTCATGGAGATCTTCCCCCCTGTAACGGGCGATGGCGGCGCAGTCCTTGTCCCCCCTGCCGGAGATGGTAATCACAATGATTTGGTCTTGATCCATGGCCGGCGCGATTTTCATGGCGTGGGCAACGGCGTGTGCCGATTCGATCGCCGGAATGATTCCTTCCGTCTTGGCTAGATACTCGAAAGCGTTTACCGCCTCGTCATCCGTCACGGGCACATATTCCGCCCTGCCGATATCGTGGAGATAGGCGTGTTCGGGGCCCACACCGGGATAGTCCAATCCCGCGGAAATGGAGTAAACGGGGGCGATCTGACCGTACTGATCCTGACAGAAATAGGACTTCATCCCGTGGAAGATTCCGACTCTGCCGGTATTGATGGTCGCCGCCGTTTCAAAGGTGTCGATCCCTCTGCCCGCCGCTTCGCAGCCGATCAGCCGGACCCCTGGGTCTTCAATAAAATGATAGAAGCTGCCGATGGCGTTGGAGCCGCCGCCCACGCAGGCGATCACGGCGTCGGGCAGCCGGCCTTCCTT
>CANQQI010000093.1 GCA_947625945.1 uncultured Oscillospiraceae bacterium | reverse complement strand
ACCCTGGGGGCCCGGGTGGGGCTGATCGGCACCATGTCCAACTTGATCGGCCAAGAGGAGCTGCCCACGGAGCGCACTACCCCGGAAAGCCTGGACCTTCAGGCCCTGTTTGCCCAAATGCGGGACGCCGGATGTGGCTATGTGGTGATGGAGGTATCCTCCCATGCCCTGGCTTTGAACCGGGTAGGGGGCGTTCACTACGACGTGGCGGCCTTTACCAATCTGACCGAGGATCATCTGGACTTCCACAAAACCATGGACGCCTATTGCGACGCCAAGGCGCTCCTCTTCAGTCGCTGCGGTTACGCGGTTTTGAACCGGGACGATCCCTACGCCTCCCGGATTGCAAAATCGGCCCGCTGTCCCATCCTCTGGACCTCCAAGGAGCCCTGCCGGGGACTCAGCGCACTGGACATCCGCCTGATGGCCGACGGCGTGGAATTTACAGCCGCGCTGGGGGAAAAGCGTGCGCCGGTGAAGCTGGGAATTCCCGGAGGCTTCTCGGTGTCCAACGCCCTGACGGCCCTGGGAGTCGCTCTGGGACTGGGGATCTCTCTGGAAGCGGCGGCGGAGGCCCTGGCCACCGCTCCGGGGGTCAAGGGACGGGTGGAGGTGGTGCCCACCCCGGGCAAGCCCTTTACCTTGCTCATTGACTACGCCCACACCCCAGACGGCCTGGAAAATGTCCTGTCCGCTTTCAAACCCCTGTGCCGGGGGCGGCTGATTGCCGTGTTTGGCTGCGGCGGGGACCGGGATCCCATGAAGCGGCCCATTATGGGGGAAATCGGTACGCAAATCGCGGACTATAGCATTCTCACCAGCGACAACCCCCGCCACGAGGACCCGGAGGCCATTATTCACGACATTCAGGCCGGGATCCCGTCGGACCGGGCAAATTATGAAGTAATTGTAAATCGTGTGAAAGCGATCCACCGCGCTCTGGACATTGGACAAAAAGGTGATATAATAATACTTGCTGGCAAAGGCCATGAGACCTACCAGCAGGTGGGGGATGAAAAGCGTCCCCTGGACGAGCGGCAGGTAGTGGCCGCTTATCTGGCGGAAACGAGGGAATGATATGGGCACAATCACACTGCGTCAGGCGGCGGAATGGTGCGGGGGACAGATTGACCCCAAGTACGCCGACGTGACATTTTTGGGAGCCAACAATGACTCCCGCCGTATCCAACCAGGGGAGCTGTTCGTAGCCCTGGAAGGCGTGCGGGACGGCCATATTTTCATTCCGGAGGCCCTGGAAAAGGGCGCGGCGGCGGTGCTGTGCAGCCGCTGCGACGGGGACTGGCCGGCCATTGTGGTCCAGGAGCCCCGCCGGGCCCTGGGGGACATTGCCAGGCAGGAGCGGCGGCGCATCGGCATGAAGGTGGTGGGCATCACGGGCTCCGTGGGCAAAAGCACCACTAAGGAGATGATCGCCTGCGTTCTGGAGGGCACCTACCGGGTGGCGAAGACCCCCATGAACCATAATAACGACATTGGCTTGCCCATGGCCATCCTGGCCATGCCGGAGGATACCCAGGTGGCGGTGCTGGAAATGGGCATGAACCACTTCCGGGAGATCGCCTACCTGACCTCCATTGCCCGGCCGGACATCGCGGTGATTGTGAACATCGGCACCATGCACATTGAGCATCTGGGCTCCATGGAGGGGATCCTGCAGGCTAAGCTGGAAATTCTGGAAGGAATGCGCCAGGACGGCAGGATCGTCCTCAACGGCGACGACCGGCTTTTGTGGAACCAAAACCGGATCTATCCCCTGCAAACCACCTTCTTCGGCATCCAGAATCAGGAATGCGGCGTCATCGGCTCGGATGTGGAGGAAGGGGAGGGAGTCCTGCGGTTTCAGGTCCACTGTCCGGGCCGTCTCAATTTCCCGGTGGAGCTGGCGCTGGATGGCAGCCACTACGCCTACGACGCCCTGGCGGCGGTTGCGGTGGGCCTGGAGCTGGGGGTGGATCCCTCCAAGATCCAGGAGCAGCTGTCCCAATTCCGGAATATGGCGGGCCGGCAGGAGATTTTCTCCGCCAAGGGCTTTACCATCATCAAGGACTGCTACAACGCCGGCCCCGAGTCCATGGCGGCAGCCCTGACAGTGCTGGGCAACAAGCCCGGCCGCCATGTGGCGGTGCTGGGAGATATGCTGGAGCTGGGGGTGTGTACCCAGGCGGAGCACTACCGAGTGGGCCGCATCGCCGCGGAAAAGGCGGAGGTGCTGCTGGCCTACGGCCCCAACGGCAGCCGCATCATTGACGGCGCGCTGACCGGCGGGATGTCCGCCGGATGCGCCCGGGCCTTTGAGGATCAGGACCTTTTGGTGGCGGCCCTCCGGCGGCTGGCGGAGCCTGGCGACGTGATTTTGTTCAAGGGCAGCCGGGGGATGCATTTGGAGCGGATTCTGGAACAATTCCTGCGGGATGACGGCTGAGCGGGAGGTATGAAATGACTAGAATCGTTGTGACGGCGCTGACCGGCTGTGTGCTGTCTGCCGTGCTGGGACGTTTCCTGCTGCCGGTCCTCCGGGCGCTGAAGGCGGGCCAGTCCATCCGCAGTATCGGCCCCACCTGGCACAATTCCAAGGCGGGAACCCCGCTGATGGGCGGGCTGATGTTCATCGCCTCGGTGGTCATCTGTCTGGCGGTGAATCTGCCCACGACCTACGACTATTCCGCTTTTTACGCCCTGGGCGTGAGCCTGTGCTTCGGCATGGTGGGCTTCCTGGACGATCTGTGCAAGGTCCGGTTTAAGCGGGATCTGGGGCTGACAGCTCTGCAGAAGATCCTGCTGCAAATGGCTGTTTCCGCCATTTATCTCTATGTTTTGTATAAAGAGGGGATCCTGAGCTGCGACCTGTACGTCCCCTTCTTCGATGTTTCGTTCCCCGTGCACCCCATGCTCTATATTTTCTTTGCCATGTTCGTCATGGTGGGCTGCGACAACGCGGTGAACCTGACCGATGGGGTGGACGGCCTTTCCAGCTCGGTGACGCTGCCTGTGATGATTTTCTTCACCGGAACGGCCTACGCCATGGGCCGGGAGGATCTGGCCCTGCTGCCCGCCGCGCTGGTAGGGGCGCTGATCGCCTACCTTTTCTACAATTTCCACCCCGCCAAGGTGTTTATGGGGGACACCGGTTCCCTGTTTCTGGGCGGCGTGGTGTGCTCCATGGCCTTCGCCCTGGATATGCCCCTGGTACTGATTTTGGTGGGCTTTGTGTATCTTGTGGAGACCCTCTCCGACATTATTCAGATCGTGTATTTCAAGGTGACCCACGGCAAGCGGTTCTTCAAAATGGCCCCTCTTCACCATCACTTTGAGAAGTGCGGGTGGAAGGAGGAGAAGATCGTCTTCGTCTTTGCCGGAGTGTCCACCCTGATGTGCCTGCTGGCCTGGTACGGTATAGCGGGAAAAATTCGCTGACCCCGAAAGGAGATTCTCATGGCATCGGAGCGGACTCTGTATGCCAAAGAGGACCGCCGCCGGACTTTCCCGGCGGGACAAAGCGTGGACTTTCCATTTTTGCTGCTGGTGCTGCTGCTCTTGATCGTGGGCCTGGTGATGCTCTATTCCGCCAGCTACGCCCAGAGCGAGTACGACACCGGCTACGCCATTTCCACCCGGTATCTGCAAAAGCAGGCGGCCTGCGCCGGGTTGGGCCTGGCCGCCATGTGGGCCATGAGCCGGATCGATCCCAAATTCTGGCTGAAGATGGCTTGGCCGCTGTACGGCGTCAGCATTGTGCTGCTGCTGTCTGTGCTGTTTTTTGGGGAGTCGGTGAACGGAGCAAGGCGCTGGATCAACATCGCCGGCCTCCAGTTTCAGCCCTCGGAGGTGGCGAAATTCACCATGATCCTCCTCTTCGCCCGGCTGACCAAGCTCTTTGGGACCCAGGCGAAGCAGTTCCGCTACGGAGTCCTGGGTTTCGGCTGCGCGCTGCTGGGGATCTTGATCCCTCTGGCCCTGGAAAAGCACCTCTCTGCCATTATGCTCATGGGCATGGTGGCGGTGGTGATGATGTTTGTGGCGGGCACCAGCCCCAAGTGGCTCCTGGCGGGGGCCGGGGCGGCGGCGCTGTTTGTGCTGGTCTACATCAGCTTCATGGGCTATGCCGGGGACCGGGTCTCCGCCTGGCTCCACCCGGAGCAGGACCCGGGGGATACCGGCTATCAAATTCTGCAATCCTTGTACGCCATCGGCTCCGGGGGCCTGTTCGGACTGGGGCTGGGGAAGAGCAGGCAGAAGTATCTGTACCTGCCATTCCAGTACAATGACTATATATTTGCCATAGCCTGCGAGGAACTGGGGCTGGTGGGGGCGCTGCTCATTGCCGCCCTGTTTGCCGCCCTGATTTTGCGGGGCTATTGGATCGCTCTGCGGGCCCGGGACCGGTTTTCCACCGTCCTGGCGGCGGGACTGGTGACGCTGATCGCCGTCCAGGTGCTTCTCAACCTGGGGGTGGTTACCAACCTGCTGCCGTCCACCGGCATCGCCCTGCCCTTCTTCTCCTATGGAGGGACGGCGCTGGCGGTGAACCTGGGGGAAATGGGGATTGTCCTGGCAGTTTCCCGGCAGCGCGATCAGCCCAAGGAACAGGAGGGGCAGTTATGAATCTGGTTTTTACCTGCGGCGGGACCGGGGGCCATATCAACCCGGCCATCGCCGTTGCCAACGCCTGGCGGGAGCGCCGGCCCCAGGACAATATTCTTTTTATCGGCTCCACCGGGAACATGGAGGAAAAGCTGGTACCCAAGGCCGGGTATGAGATCGTGACCTTCCAGGATGCCTGTTTTGCCCGGGGGTTTTCCTGGGATTGCATCCAGTACAATTTTCTGGCCCTGGGCCGGATCGCCAAGGCGGTTTCCGGCTGCAAAAAGACCCTGAAGGAGTTTAACGCCGACATCGTGGTGGGCACCGGCGGCTACGCCAGCTTTCCAGCCCTGTTTGCCGGGCACCTGCTGAAGATCCCCACCTGTGTCCATGAGAGCAACGCTTTGCCGGGCCTGGCCACCAAGCTGGCCGCCTCTTTTGCCGACCGGGTGATGGTGTGCTTTCCCGAGAGCGTCAGCCGCTACCGAAACCAGAAAAAGGTAGAGGTGGTGGGTATGCCGGTGCGCCGGGAGTTTCTCTTCGGTAAAAAGGAGCAAGCAAAAAAGGAACTGGGCCTGACTGGCCGCCCCGTGGTGGTCTCCGCCTTTGGCAGCCAGGGAGCCAGGGATATGAACCTGGTCATCGGCGAATTGTTCCGCCTGGAGCAGGACCAGGGGTTTCCCTTCCACCACATCCACGCAGTGGGCAGTTACGGTTGGAAATGGATGCCGGATCACGTCCGGGCGCAGGGTGTGGACCTGACCCACGCGCCCGAGATTGATATGCGCCAGTACATCTATGACATGCCCCAGGTGATGGCGGCGGCGGATGTGTATATCGGCCGAGCGGGGTCCTCCACCTGCAACGAGATCGCCGCCAGCGGGGTTCCCTGTATTCTGATCCCCTCGCCCAACGTGACCAATAATCACCAGGAGAACAACGCCCGGGTCCTGGCGGACGCCGGTGGCGCCGTGCTGCTTCCCGAGGGGGCGTGCGACGCCAAGCGGCTGATGGGCCAGATCCAAAGCCTCCTGGGGGACGAAAAGCGCCGCCAGGCCATGACCGCCGCCCTTCAACGGCTGGCGGTGCCGGACTCGGCCCAGCGGATCTGCCGGATCATGGCGGAACTGACCGCCAAGGACTGATACCAAAGGAGTATTCCAAATGGAGCCAAGACAGAATAAACCCCGCTCCAATCAGAGAGGGAAAGCCCAGGCGGCCAAGCAGGGGAAGCAGGCCGGCGCCAAAAAGCCCGCCTCCGGCGGCCCTCAGCGGCGTTCCGCGGCCAGCGCCCGTTCTACCGCCCCCGCCGGGAAGCGGGCCCCCGCCCGGACATCCGACCGGGAGGCGGCAAGAAGAAAGACCCGGCGAAGGACCGCCGAGACCAAGCCGGATCCCCAGGCCCCCCGGGTGGTATATGTCCCGGCGGCCCCTTTCAGCCGGGGGAAGCTGCTGTTGCAGCTGACCACGGTGGTGGCGGTGGTGTTGGCTTTGACCTTCGGTGTGTCCATCTTCTTCCGGGTGAAGAACATCACGGTGGACGGCGCGGTGAAATACAATGCCTGGGAGATCCAGCAGGCCTCCGGCATCCGGGAAGGGGACGGCCTGATGACCTTCGGCAGGACCGTTGCCTGCGGGAAAATTAAGTCCCTTCCCTACGTGGATACGGTTCGAATTGGTATAAAATTGCCGGATACGGTAAATATTGTGATTACGGAGTTTGATGTTCTCTACGCCGTCCGGGATGAGAGCGGCAGCCGGTGGCTGATGACTGCCGACGGGAAGATCATCGACCAGGTGGACAGCGCCCAGGCGGCGGAGCATACCGAGGTGATCGGGGTCCGGCTGCTGCTTCCGGGGAAGGACCAGGAGGCCCAGGCTCTGGAGGACGCGCCGCCCGCCCAGGCCACCGGGGAGTCCGCGCCCCAGACGGTGCGGGCCAGTGACCGGCTTTCGGCGGTGCTGAGCATCGCCCAGTATCTGGAGAAGTATGGAGTCATCGGCCAGGTGGCCAGCATCGATGTGACGAATCTGGGCAGGATCGAGCTGCAATACGGCCAGCGATTCTTGGTGCAGCTGGGGGACGCCACCCAACTGGAGTACAAGATCCGCTGCATGAAGTCCGCCATCGACGAAATGGAGGATTATGAGAGCGGAGAGCTGGATATCAGCTTCACCATCCGCCCGGATGAGATCATCTACACCCCTCAGAACTGAAACACAACGGGTTTTTTTGTAAAAACTTCAAGAAAAATGAGAATATCTATTGACCAAATTGGATTTTGGGGATAGAATATAGAAGTAAGATTGCATTTCCTGGCAGGACCCCCTGCAAAATATACATAGGAGGAGAGCATATGTCTGAAAGTTTCCAGGAGCGCGTGGTAAAAATCAAGGTCATCGGCGTTGGCGGCGCTGGCAACAACGTCATTAACCGGATGATCGAAGCCGGTGTCACCGGCGTGGATTTTATCGTGGTGAACACGGATAAGCAGGACTTGAATAAGTCCATCTGTAAGAATAAGATCCAGATCGGTGAAAAGCTCACCGGCGGCATGGGCGCGGGCTCTAAGCCGGACGTGGGCAAGAAGTCCGCGGAGGAGAGCCGGGCGGCCATCGCCAAGGTTCTGGAGAATACGGACATGGTCTTTATCACCGCCGGTATGGGCGGCGGCACCGGCACCGGCGCGGCGCCCATCGTGGCGGACCTGGCCCACGAGGCCGGGATCCTCACCGTCGGCGTTGTGACCAAGCCCTTCCGCTTTGAGGGCGCCAACCGGATGCGCCAGGCCGAGCAGGGCATCGCCGAGCTGTCCGGCCGGGTGGATTCCCTGATCATCATTCCCAACGACCGGCTGAAATACGTCACCGATCAGAAGATCACCTTCGCCAACGCCTTCGGCATTGCCGACGATGTGCTGAAGCAGGCCGTCACCTCCATTTCCGAACTGGTGGGCTTCTCGGACCGGGTCATTATCAACCTGGACTTTGCCGACGTGTCCGCCGTCATGAAGGACGCCGGCCGGGCCCACATGGGCGTGGGCGTCGCCACCGGGCGGGAGAAGGCCGAGCAGGCCGCCCAGGCCGCCGTGGCCAGCCCCTTGCTGGAGACCTCCATCAACGGCGCTACCGGTGTGCTGGTGAACGTCACCGGTTCCTCCGAGCTGACCCTGGATGACGTGGAGACCGCCGCCGGCATTGTGCAGGAGGCCGCCAATCCCGACGCCAATATCATCTTCGGCGCGACCTGCGCGGATGATTTCGAGGATCAGATGCGGGTCACGGTCATCGCCACCGG
>CANQQI010000092.1 GCA_947625945.1 uncultured Oscillospiraceae bacterium | reverse complement strand
AGCAGCAGAATTTTCTTTCCCCGCACCTGTTCCGGATCCAAGACCTGGTAGATCCCCAGCACGTTGGCCCGGCGCTGCGCCGGCCCGGAAATGCCGGACTGGGGCGGATTGTCCCATTTCTTCCGAAGCGTGGGTGTGGGTTCTCTGCCCAATTCCGCGCCCACCGCCTGGGCCAAAAGCCGGGCCTGATCATAGCCACGCTTCCGCAAGCGCTTGGCACTGACCGGGATCCAGGTAAGCAGGTCGAAATCCGTCAGGTCTTCCTCTGTCAGCTTCATGGCCAGCATTCTGCCATAGCAGCCGGCATAGTGCCGGGCGCCGTGAAACTTGTACCGCAACAGACTGCGCCGCACTACCTTGTCATAATACCACACCGCGGTCCATCGGTCAATAAATTCCTTTCCACCGGAGGGCCGGGGATACAGGGGCCTGTCCATCCGGCATTCATGACACAGGTCCGTCTCCTCCCGCTCCAGAAGCCTCCCGCACAGCACGCACTTGGGCGGGAACAGGAGGGCCTTCAGCCACCGGATCAGCATCGCGTCTTCTCCTGGAGTCGAAGCTTGAGGCCGGTGTAGCGCCGCCCCACACGAACCGCGTTGGTCATGGTCTCCACCGTCTCCGGCCTGCCCACCAAAATCAGCAGCTCCCGGGCCCGGGTGATGGCGGTGTAGAGGACGCTGCGGTTATATAAGTACCCGCTGCCGCCCCACACGGACATGACTACCGCCCGGTACTCGCTGCCCTGGCTCTTGTGGACAGTCATGGCGTAGGCCGGTTCCAGCTCTCCCAGCTGGGTAAAGTCGTACTCCGCCTCCCGATCCTCAAAGACCACGGTCACGGTCTCCATAGCGGGGTCGATCTCCCGGATGGTGCCCACATCCCCGTTGAAGATCCCGGCCCCGATGGCGGAGCCGTCGGTTTTCTTCCACAGAATGTCGTAGTTATTCCGGATCTGCATCACCCGGTCCCCCTCCCGGTAGGAAAACGCCCCCCAGGTCCGCTCCTTTTTCGCCGGAGACGGCGGGTTGAGCCGGGCCTGGAGCCGCTTGTTCAGCTCCCAGGTGCCCACCGGTCCCTTCCGGGTGGGGGAAAGCACCTGAATCTGCCCGGCGGGGATGCCCATGTTTTTGGGAAGCCGCTTTTCGCACAGATCGGTGATGGTCTGGGCCACCGCCTCCTCCGACCGGCAGGGCAGGAAGAAAAAGTCGCTGTTCCTGCTCCGGAGATCCGGCAGTTCCCCCCGGTTGACCCGGTGGGCGTTCATGACGATCAGGCTCTGCTGGGCCTGGCGAAAGATCTCCGTCAGCCGCACCGTGGGCAGCACGCCGCTGCGGAGCATATCCCCAAAGGGAAACCCCGGTCCCACCGGGGGGAGCTGATCCGGGTCCCCCACCAAAATCAGCCGCCGACGGGGCGGAATGGCCCGGAGCAGGCTGCCCAGCAGCAGCACGTCCACCATGCTCATCTCGTCCACGATCACCGCGTCAGCCCGGAGAGGATTGCTTTCGTCCCGGGCGAAGAACATTTTTCCGGTATTGGGGTCGATGCCCGCCTCCAGCAGCCGGTGAATGGTGGAGGCCTCCCGGCCCGTCACCTCGGTGAGCCTCTTGGCGGCCCGGCCCGTGGGAGCAGCCAGCAGGCATTTTAAGCCCATCTGGGAATAGAGAGACAGCACGCCGTTCAAAATGGTGGTCTTGCCGGTGCCGGGGCCGCCGGTGATCAACAGAACTCCGGACTGGGCCGCCTCCCGGATGGCCCGGGCCTGCTGAGGGGCGTATTCCAGGCCGCTGCTCCTTTCCGCCTGGGCAAGCATCTCCTCTAAATCGTTGGGAGGGCCGTATTCTTCCCCCGCCAGCTCCCGCAGGCGCTGTGCCGCCTCCGTCTCCGCCTGGTACAGCTCCGGCAGGTAGACAATGTCGATCCCCGCCAGCCGGTCCCCGATCAGCCTCTTTGCTTCCAGCAGTCGACTTGTCCCTTCCGCCGCGGCCTCTTGGGAGATGGAAAGCAGCTGCCCGGTAGCCAGAGCCAGCTTGTCCCTGGGCAGGAAGCTATGGCCGGCAGCCAGGTTGTAGCGCATCTCGAACAGCAGCCCCGCCTCCACCCGCCGAGGATCATCAGCCGCCACCCCCAGCTCCACGGCAAAGGCATCCACCGGAGCAAAGGGGGCGTCCAGCCCGTCGTCCATCAGCAGATAGGGATCCTCATAGAGCAGCCCCATGGTCTGCTCCCCGTAGATTTTATAGGTACGCACCGCCAGCTCCGCCGGCAGGTGGTGCAGGGCGAAAAATTCCATGATCTGCCGCAGCCCGGACTGGGCCCGGAACAGCTGGCCCACGGCGATGGCCTTGGCCTGGGAAATGCCCGGCACCTGAGCCAGCTTTTCCGGCTCCCGCTCCAGGATCCGCAGAGTGTCGTCCCCAAACTGGGAGACGATCCGGGCCGCCATTTTCACCCCGATACCCTTGATGGCGCCGCTGGACAGGTAGGCCAAGATCTCCGCCCCGGTCTGGGGCATCAGCCGCTCCAAAAATTCCGCCTCAAACTGGCGGCCGTAGTTGGCGTGACTGGCCCAGCGGCCGGTCACCACCAACCGCTCCCCCACCGCCGGCATGGGCACGGTGCCCACCACGGTGACGGTCTGGCCGCTGCCGCAGTCCAGGCGCAGCACGGCGTAGCCGTTGTCATAGTTTTGGTATACCACCGCGCTGACCGCGCCCTGCAAGATCTCCAGCTCCTGTTCCCCCAAGGGTCTCCGCCTCCCGCGCCAGCCGGGCGGGCAGCTCCGCCAGACTGCAAAATTCCACACCCCGATCCTGAAGCCTTGCCTGCTCCCCCTCGTCCAGGGGGCAGTCCGCCCAAATCAGCCGTCCGGGGATAAGCCCCAGCTCCTTTAGCCACAGCCAGCGCGCGGCGAAGGCCGTCCGGCCCAGGCAGACCACCGCCCCGCTGGGCTTGGGAAGGGCCAGTCCCAGCAGGCAGGCCAGGGCGCAAACCGCGCCGAAGGCCGCCAGGCATCCTAAAATCACGGTCAGAAGCATTCCAAACCACCTCTATGGGTAGAATATGCTCCTGCTCCCGGATCGGTGTGGGGTTTTCCTCTAGTTTACAATATTTTGGGAAAAAAGGAAAGCCCCTTTCCCGAAAAACTTTCCTTTCGATCAAAAAACGCCTCCATCAGCGCCGGAACGAAAAAATATTTGAGAAAAGGGGGCAATTTGCCTTGAATCTTCCCCCGCCATGGAGTATAATAGCCTTTAGATTAAGAGGGGGGCTTTGCCTTTGAAGAATTTGCAGCTGCTGGTCTGGCTCACCCAGCTGGGGCTGTCCGTCGCCGTGCCGCTGGCCGGCTGCGTGTGGCTGTCCACCTGGCTCCGGGACACCTTTTCCCTGGGGGACTGGGTGCTGTGGGTGGGGGTAGCCTTTGGAGCGGTGTGCGCTCTGGAGGGATTTTTATCCAGCCTGCGGGTGCTAAACCGGATCTCCAAGGATAAAAAGGACGACCCCCCCGATGTGTTTTTCAACGATCACGCTTGAGGAGAAAACTATGGATTCCAGGAAAACCGTCCTGAAGGAAACGCTCCTCGTCACCGGTGGAATGGCGGCGGGGGTCGCCGTCATGTTCGCCGCGTTCGCCGCCCTGGGATACTGGGATCTGACGGTCCTGTGGGGCGGGCTGATCGGCGGCGGGCTGTCCCTGGCGAACTTCCTGCTGATGAGCGTGGGGGTCAACGCCGCGGCGGACCGGGCGGAACAGCAGAACTTGAAGGGCGGCCAGAGCGTCATCGCCGCTTCCTTCCTGCTGCGGTACGCTGGACTGTTTCTGGGCCTGTTCCTGGCCGCCAGAAGCGGACAGTGCAACCTGATCGCCCTGCTGCTGCCCCTGCTTTTCCCCCGCTTGATCCTGACCCTGGGAGCATTTTTCCGGAAGAAGGAGGATCGCCCTGCATGAATGTAAACGTCAACGGCGCGTACATCTATTTTTATATTCCCCTTTTCGGGGGCATCCCCGTGACCCAGACCACCCTTTCGCTGCTGCTGGTGACGGTATTCCTCAGCATCACCGGCTACTTTCTGGGGAAAAACCTGCAAAAGCGCCCCGGAAAAGTCCAGGTTTTGGTGGAAAAGGCAGTGACCATGCTCCGCACTCTGGTGGTGGAGACCATGGGGGAGCACAACGTCTCCTGGACGCCCTTTATTGGAACGCTGTTTTTGTCCTCCATCTGCGGCTCCCTGATCAGTATGCTGGGCTTTTTCCGTTCCACCACGGCGGATCTCAGCGTGACGCTGACCTGGGCGCTGATGGTCAGCGCCATCATCTGGTACAACTCCATCAAGCGCAACGGCTTTCTCGGCTGGCTCAAGGGCTTTACCGAGCCGGTGGCGGTAATGACCCCTATGAACCTGATCTCCGAGGTGGCCCAGCCCGTCAGCATGGCCTTCCGTCATTTCGGCAACGTGGCCGGCGGCGGGGTGATCACCAGCATCCTCTACACCGCCCTCAGCGCCGCCTCCACCATCCTGATTGGCCTCATTTCCGGCACCTGGATCGTGCCGGCGGTGGTGCTGGCCCTGGGCGGCGGGCTGTTCTTCCTGGGGAAAAAACAAAAAAAGACCGCCCTTTGGATTTTTGGGATCGTTCTGGCTGTACTGGGGCTGCTGGGGCTGCTGGAGTTTTCCGGGCTGCTCACCGGGGTGCCCATTCTGGAGTTCGGCATTCCGGCGGTACTGTCGCTGTATTTCGACCTGTTCTCCGGCTTTATTCAGGCCTTTGTGTTCAGCCTGCTGAGCATGGTCTACATCTCCGGGGCCTGCCCGCCGCCGGAGGAAACTACCGCGTGAAAGTGGAAAGTCTCGCTTTCTTGAAATAGTCAACTATCATTTTGGGAGGAATTTATATTATGGAACACGCGATTATTAAGGCCGCCTGCGCCATCGGCGCCGGCATCTGCATGGGCATCGGCGCCATCGGCCCCGGCATCGGCGAAGGCATCGCCGTCAGCAAGGCTCTGGAGGGCATGGCCCGTCAGCCCGAGGCCACCAGCACCCTGCGGACCAACATGCTGCTGGGCTGCGCCGTGGCGGAGACCACCGGCATCTACTCCCTGGTCATCGCCTTTGTCATCATGTTCGGCATCAACTGATCTTCTTCTCCCCATTTTTTGACGAAAGGAGCGAAAAAGCGTGGGATTTGAAGATTTTATGGGCGTGAACCTGTGGGACGCCCTGTTTGCCCTTGCCAACTTTCTGGCCCTCTTTTTCGTGCTGAAAAAATTCCTGTTCGGCCCGGTGATGAAGATGATCGATTCCCGCCAAAAGGAGATCGACGACACCTACGCCGCCGCCGGTCAGGCCCGGTCCGAGGCCGAGGCTCTGCGCACGGAGTATGAGCAGAAGCTCTCCGTGGCCGCCGACACCGGGGAACGGCTGGTGAAGGAGGCCGTGGCCCGGGGCCAGAGCCGGGAGGAGGAAATTCTCCGCCAGGCCAACCGGGAGGCCGACGCCATCCGGCAGAAGGCCGCCGCGGACATCGCCCAGGAGCGGAAGAAAGCGGTCAACGACGCCAAGGACGAGATCTCCGACCTGGCCCTGGCCATTGCCGGGAAGGTCGTGGGCAAGAGCCTGGACGGCGACGAGCAGGCCGCCCTGGTAGACCGCTTCATTGAGCAGTTGGGTGGTGAAGCATGAGCCCCGCCGCCGAGCGCTACGGCCAGGCGCTCTATGACCTGGCCCGGGACGAAGGTCTCTCCGGTCCGATGCTGGAGGAGCTGGAATCCCTGTGTGAAATTTTTGCCCAGGAGTCCGGGTATCTCCGGCTGCTGGATTCTCCGGCGCTGCCCAAGCAGGAGCGGCGCGCCATCGTCGACCGGGCCCTCCGAGGCCGGGTGGAGCCCTATGTGTTGAATTTCATCAAGCTGCTCTCCGAAAAGGGCTATGCCCGTCAGTTTCCCGACTGTGTGAAGGTCTTTCGGGAGCGGTACTACGCCGACAACGGCATTGTGAGCGTGACGGCGGTTACCGCCGTGGCACTCACGGACGAACAATGCCGCCGTTTGACAGAAAAGCTGGAGCAGATTACCGGCAAGACCGTGAAGCTCCAGTGCCGGGTGGACCCCAAGACCCTGGGGGGCATGCGGCTGGACTACGACGGAAAACGGGTGGAGGACACCGTGGCGGGCAGGCTGGACACCATCCGGGCCATGCTGCGCTCTACGGTCCTGTGACCTCCGACGGAATAAGAAAGCAGGGACGCTATGGAAGCAAGACACGAGCAGATCACCAAGATCATCCGTGAACAAATCAAAAATTACGAGGCCCGCCTGGAGCAGAGCGAGACCGGTGTGGTCATTCTGGTGGGCGACGGCATCGCCCGGGCTGCCGGACTGGACAACTGCATGGCCGGCGAGCTGGTGGAATTCCCCAACGGCGCCTACGGCATGGCCCAGAATCTGGAGGAAGACGCGGTGTCCATCGTGGTGCTGGGCAACGATCAGGGCATTCAGGAGGGAGACACCGTCAAGCGCACCGGTCGGGTGGTCTCCGTTCCCGTTGGGGAAGGGCTGATCGGCCGGGTGGTGGACGCCCTGGGCCAGCCTATCGACGGCAAGGGCCCCATTGAGGCGGCGGACTACCGCCCCATCGAATCCCCCGCACCCGGCATCATCGACCGGGAGCCGGTGAACGTGCCCTTACAGACCGGCATCAAGGCCATTGACTCCATGATCCCCATTGGCCGGGGCCAGCGGGAGCTGATCATCGGCGACCGGCAAACCGGCAAGACCACCATCGCCACCGACACCATTCTGAATCAGAAGGGGAAAAATGTCATCTGCGTCTATGTGGCCATCGGACAGAAGCGGTCCACCGTGGCCCAGATCGTGAACAACCTGACCCTGGGCGGGGCCATGGATTACACCATCGTGGTCTCCGCCACCGCCTCGGAGCTGGCCCCCATGCAGTACATCGCCCCCTACTCCGGCTGCACCATGGGCGAATACTTTATGCACCAGGGCAAGGACGTGCTGTGCATCTACGACGACCTGAGCAAGCACGCCGTGGCCTACCGGGCCATTTCCCTGCTGATTCGCCGTCCTCCCGGACGGGAGGCCTATCCCGGCGACGTGTTCTACCTCCACTCCCGACTGCTGGAGCGGGCGGCCCACCTGGCCCCGGAGAAGGGCGGCGGCAGCCTGACCGCCCTGCCCATCATCGAGACCCAGGCCGGCGACGTGTCCGCCTACATTCCCACCAACGTCATTTCCATCACCGACGGGCAGATCTTCCTGGAATCCGAGCTGTTCAATTCCGGGATCATGCCCGCCGTGAACCCGGGCATCTCCGTATCCCGGGTGGGCGGCGCGGCCCAGATCAAGGCCATGAAAAAGGTGGCTGGTTCTCTAAAGCTGCTCTACTCCCAGTACCGGGAGCTGCAGAGCTTCGCCCAGTTCGGCTCCGACCTGGATGCGGACACCAAGGCCCGGCTGGCCCTGGGCGAGCGAATCGTGGCGGTGCTGAAGCAGAAGAACAACGCCCCCGTGGAGGTGGCCCACCAGGTGTGCATCCTCTACGCCGTGACCAACGGCTACCTGAAGGACGTGGAAGTGGAGCGGATCCCCGAATTTGAGGCTAGGCTCTCTGAATATCTGGAGAACCGGCACAGCGGGATTCTGGAGGCCATCCGCGCCACCGGCAAGCTGGAGCCGGACACGGAAGAGGCGCTGAAGAACGCCCTCACCGCCCTGCTGGCGGAATTCAACCCGGCATAAGGAAGGAGGCCGCCCATGGCTGGCGTTTCCACCAAGGAGATCAAAAACCGCATCAAGAGTATGGAGAGCACCAAGCAGATTACCAAGGCCATGGAAATGGTCGCGGCCTCCAAGCTCCGCCGGGCCCAGACCCAGGTGCTATGCTCCCGGCCCTATTT